>JARLIN010000300.1 GCA_031291715.1 Rhodopila sp.
CCAGCGCGGTTCCCAACCCAATTCGGCTCGGGCCTTGGCACTGTCCACGCTCAGGAGTGTCGCCTCATGCGGTTCGTTGGCGTTACGTCGCACCACGATTTCGGCACCATTGCCCCAGGTCGCCGCGGCGGCCGCCGCCACGTCGCCGACGCTTTGATTTCCAGCGATGTCCGGACCGAAATTCCAGGCCGCCGGCGCCGTGCCGGGGCGGCCGAAAATCCGTTCAACCGCCAGCAGATAGCCATTGAGCGGTTCAAGCACATGCTGCCACGGCCGCGTGGCAGCGGGATTGCGCAAAACCGCCGGCTCCCCGGCCTGGAACGCGCGGATCAGATCGGGCACAAGCCGATCGGCGGACCAATCGCCGCCGCCGATGACATTGCCGGCTCGGCCGCTGGCCAGGCCACAGCCCGCGTGCATGAAAAACGACCAGAAATAGGACTGCGTCGCCAACTCGGCGCACGCCTTGCTGGCGCTGTACGGGTCGCGCCCGCCCAGCCGGTCGGTTTCGCGGTAGGGCCGGCCATGCTCCTGGTTCTCGTAGCATTTGTCGGTGGTGACGACGAACGCGGCGCCGATGCCTGGGGTTAGGCGTACAGCCTCCAGCACATTCACCGTACCCAACAGGTTGGTGGCGAAGGTTTCGCGCGGTTCGGCGTAGGATCGCCGCACCAGCGGCTGCGCTGCCATGTGGATGACGATGGTCGGACGAAATTCGGCGATCGCGGCGGCAAGCCGCGGCAAGTCGCCGATGTCGGCGATCTCTCCGGGCAGCAGATCGGCGATGCCGGCCGCGTCGAACAGCGACGGGGTGGTATCGGGGGCCAGGGCATAGCCGCACGCTTCGGCCCCCAGCATGCGCAGCCAGACCGCGAGCCAGCCGCCTTTGAACCCGGTGTGGCCGGTGATGAAAACGCGCTGGCGCTGCCAGAAGGCCGGATCAGGCGTGGTCATTTCCATTTCCGCCAGGGCGCGCCGGTCTGCCACAGGCGCTCCAGATGAGTCCGGTCCCGCACCGTATCCATCGGCTGCCAGAAACCTTCATGGCGGAAGGCCTGCAACTGCCCCTCATGCGCCAAGGTCCGCAGCGGAGCGTCTTCCCAGTTCGTGCTGTCGTCGGCGATGTAGTCCAGCACACGCGGCGACAGAACAAAGAAGCCGCCATTGATCAGGCCACCTTCCTCGGTCGGTTTTTCGACGAAAGCCGTGACCGCGCTGCCCTGCATCTCGAGCGCGCCGAAGCGCGCGTTCGGGCGCACGGCCGTGACAGTGGCGAGCCGGTCATGGCCGCGATGGAATTCGATCAGCGAACCGATATCGACATCGGAAACGCCATCGCCATAGGTCATACAGAAGTAAGGTTCGTCTTTCACATAGTCGCGGACACGTTTCAGGCGTCCGCCGGTCATCGTGTCTTCGCCAGTGTTCACCAGGGTGACGGACCAGGGTTCGGCGTAGCTCTCATGCACTTCGATCCTGCCATCGTGGTCGATGGTGATGTCGGCATGCTGATAGGCGTAGTTGAGGAAGTATTCCTTGATCTTGTGGCCCAGATATCCGGTGCAGATCACGAAATCCTGGATGCCATGGTGCAGATAGGATTTCATGATGTGCCACAGGATCGGACGGCCGCCGACTTCGACCATCGGCTTCGGCCTCACGCTGGTTTCCTCGGCCAGGCGCGTGCCCTTGCCCCCGGCCAGGATGACGACCTTCACCCCATTATACATTTTCGGCACTCATTTCGCTGGGCCGGAACGGGCGCCGGAGCGCATGTCCAGCCTTCAGATTCCACGTTTCATGATCAGCGACCACCGCGCCTCATCGACCGGCTCCGGCCAATCCACCGAGTCGAGGTGGAGTGCACCGTCGGCTTCAACGCCACGCGCCAGCACCACGCCGCCAAGCCGTTCCCGGCAGGAAAGCTGCCCCCGGCGCAACGGGATAGCGAGGTAGAAATCACGCTCGAAGGTTTCTGACGTGATACGATAGCCGGCCGGCAATTCGCGCCGCGCATAAACACCGCGCACCAGGGCGTTCAGATATTCGACTTCCGTCCGCGGCGTCATGCGCCGATGGCCGGCTTCACCGCCGCTCATTTCCCGCGCCTTGTTGTATGCCTTGAACCACGTGTCGATCTGCTCCGGCAAGGAGCAGTATTTCGACACCGGAACACCTTTCCAGTCGATATCGATGTGGCGTTCCCAGGTCCGCGCGCCCTTGGCATAGGACATGTACATGGACGCGTCCCAGGAGTGGTATTCATGGGTCGAGAAACCGATGACATGCCCCGGATAGCGATGCTTCAGATAGTCGATCTGAT
Organism: Rhodopila sp.; assembly: GCA_031291715.1. Taxonomy (GTDB): domain Bacteria; phylum Pseudomonadota; class Alphaproteobacteria; order Acetobacterales; family Acetobacteraceae; genus Rhodopila. The sequence continues at coordinate 2,324 of JARLIN010000300.1, forward strand.
TCATCTCAAGCTGGCTGTCCTCGGACGGGTACAGCGATACGCAATGATTGATCGCCAGCGGAATACCCCGCCCATCGAAGAACCCGACCACAGCGTCAAGCTCAGCCTCAGAACAGCCGCCGGTGGAGACGATGACCGGGCGCCGGGTGCTGGCCACCTTCTCCAGCAACGGCCAGTCGTTGGCATCCGAGCTGGCGATCTTGATCACAGGCATGTCAAAAGCAACGCAGAGATCGACCGAGGGCTCGTCGAACGGCGTCGCCATCGGGATGCATCCCTCGGCCTTCACCGCGTCAACCAGCTGCTGAAATTCGGATCCGGAAAGCTTCGTCGCCTCGGTCTTGCTGATGTAGCGAATATCCGTGTTGCCGCGAAAATCGGGGTGGATGAAATGATCCACATCACGGAATTGCAGCTTGATGGCGGCCTTCACACCGTTCGCCCGCACAACCGCCCCGAAGTCACGAACGATCTTCAATCCACGGTCAAGCTGACCCAGGTGGTTGTTCGCCAACTCAAGCACGAACAGGTCGGCGAAAAGACTTTCGTCATGAAGCGTCATCAGGCCTCCAATGTTGTCCGAAGTCGTGGGCTGCATCGTGCCACGCCCATTTTATTTACGAAATGGCCACCGCGGAGCGGCGGATCGCTTCGAGTTCCTCGGGCGGAAGAAACGGGAACATGTCGTCCAGTTCGGGCGTCGTGATCACGCCATCGGCCATGCGCGACTTCAGCCGCGGCTCAAATTCCTGCTCAAGGTCCAGGGGCGCCACGCAGATCGCGGGACCGTCACCTTCCATGAAGGCCGCGAACTGGCCGCGCCAGTCGCCATCCTTGTCCAGCGTCACGCAATCGAGGCCGAAGCCGCGGGCAACCCGCGTGAAATCCGGGAAATGCAGGCCGGAACCGGACGAGGCCCCTGCCTCGCGCCCGAAGAAATTCCTCTGGGTCTGCTTGATCGACAGATAGCCGTCGTTGTTGAGGATCACGATACGCATGTTGAGCCGGCGCCCGTGGACCGTCGCCAGCTCCTGCAGGTTCATCATGACGGACCCGTCGCCCGCGAGACAGATGACCCTTCGGTCCGGTGCGGCGATGGCGGCCCCAATGGCACATGGCAGGTCATGGCCCATGGAGGCGCTGCCCGAATTGCTCAGGAGCCGGTTGTTCCTGCCGAGCGCGAGGCGCTGGTAGGGAACGATGGTGGCCGTCGCGTCACCACAGCAAACAATATCGTCGGAACGGAGCAAGCCCGAAAGCGCCCCCACCAAATGGTAACTATTGATACCACTCGGCCGCACCTTGTAGTCGCTATCCACCGGCTCATACCGTGCGCGGATATCACGACACCAGGACGCCCAGGCGGCAAAGTCCCGGCCAGGCGGTTCATCGCGCAGTTGGTCCGTCAGCGCCGGAACGAAGTCGCGGAGGTCGGCCACGACAGGGATATCCGGCGTGACGAAGGGTTTACGCAATTCAGCCGGATCGACGTCAACCCAGACCTTGCAGGCATTCCGCGCGAAGCTCGCCCAATTGTAGCTGACCTGGCGAATATTGAGCCGGGACCCCAGGATGAGCAGGAAATCGCTGTTCTGGACGACAAAGTTGCCGGCACGTGTACCGATCGTTCCCGGCCGCCCGGCAAACAGAGGATGACGGCTGTCGATGATGTCGTGCGTCCAGGCCGTTACGATGGGAATGCCATGAGCCTCGGCCATCGCCACGACCGCGTCCTGCGTGTCGCTCAGACGAACGCCGGTCCCCATCAGGATGACGGGACGCTTGGCCGCAGCCAGCCGCCGGGCGATGGAACGAAGAATATCCTGCGGCACCGGGCGCGCCTGATGGCCCCCGTCCGGTGCGGCCTTGTCGGCGATATCGTGATTGGTTCGGCTGCCCTGCACATCCACGGGCACTTCGATCCAGACCGGACCCGGGCGGCCGGTTGTCGCCGCCAGGATCGCCTCATCGATCACATCGAACGCGGATTCGGGATCGGAAAGCAGCCAATGCGCCTTGGTGATCGGTGCGACCATGCGCATCGTATCGACCTCTTGATCGCCAAGCTGGCGCAAGTCATCGAACCCGCCCGCCGTCGCCCGCAGCGTCTCGCGCTTGACCTGCCCACCGACGACGATCATCGGTATCGAATCGGTATAGGCACCAAAGACACCGTTCAACGCATTGATCGCGCCAGGACCGCTGGTGACATTCAGGATGGCTGGCCGGCCGGTGATGCGGGCGTATCCCTCGGCCGCCATGGAGCAGGCCTGCTCGTGATGCAGGTAATGCGCCTGAATCTTCGGGTGACAGCCGAATGCATCGTTCAGATGCATCGCGCCGCCGCCCGTGACCAGGAAGCACTCGTTGATACCGGATTGAGCCAGGCGATCGGCGATAAGATCCGCGACGCGCTTCATCGCGGGCACTTCGTCGGATTGTGCATTGTGATAACTCTCACTGTGCTCGGAGCGGCGTTGAAATGAGAGCCGATAGTTCCACGCACGACCATTCCTTCCCCAGTTTTGATCTCGCAAGATTTTCAATCATGCTTTGCCAATCAATTGTTACAAACCCGCATGGCAGACCCGTTACAATATCTACTTCGTCACATAATCTGGATTGAAGACCTGCGCAACCGATAGATGTAGGCGACACGGCGGCTACCTCACCGCTCGGCTCCAGGATGCAAAGGTGAAATCGAACCGTCCCCGCCCGCAAACCATTGGGAATGGCCGCCTCAGAGCGCGATCGTCTGAGGTTGCATCGACCTCATTCGTGACTCGCCCTCTCAACCAAATGAGCTGGCGCCCCAGCAGGCCAGGGGCGCGGGCGACCCATCGGGGCCGATTTTTCGAATCTTTTGTGATATGAGTGTATTGGCGGTTTAACTCTCGGCAGGCAATCACGCACGCCGGGGGTTCCAGAGACGCAGGACCGCCGGATGCGCAGCCAATCCTGGCGTTTCGGGTCAACCGGTCATTAAGCGATGGCCCTGCGCATGGCCCTAAATTCGATTGACCGCCCTCCCGCCCCATCCTAGCTTGTTCGGTTGGAGTGCAAGCGATGAATATCCCCGTCCCGCCATCCGGCCGCTTCCCTCACTTTCATGGCCGGACCCAGCCGTTTCCGGCGCCCCCGCCGCCCGTGCCGCCGGGCCTCGACGTCCGCTCCGCAGCGGTGCTGCGGGAAATCGTCGAGCAGTATGTCGCCACCGGCGAACCAGTCGGCAGCCGTACCCTCGCGCGCCGCCTGCCCATGAGCCTGTCGCCCGCCACCATACGCAACGTCATGGCCGATCTGACGGACTCCGGACTGCTGTTCGCGCCTCATACCTCGGCCGGCCGGCTGCCCACGGACCAGGGCCTGCGCCTGTTCGTCGATGGGCTGCTGAACTTCGGCGAACTGACGGAAGACGAGCGTGAGTCAATCTCGGCCGCCCTGGCCGCCTCCGGCCGCAGCCTGGAGGACACGCTGGCCGAGGCCAGCTCCCTGCTGTCCGGCCTGTCGGCCGCCGCGGGGCTGGTACTGGCGCCCAAGTCCGAAGGGGCGGTGAAGCACATCGAATTCGTCCCGCTTGGGCCGGGCCGGGCGCTGGTGGTGCTGGTGAACAGCGACGGCCAGGTGGAGAACCGGGTGATCGAGACCCCCGCCGGCCTGCCGCCCTCGGCCTTGCAGCAGGCCAGCAACTACCTGAACGCCCGCTTGTCCGGCCGCCCCCTGGCCGAACTGCGCCGGGTGGTGGCGGAGGAGATGGCGGCGAACCGCACCGAGTTGGATGCGCTGTCCACCTTGGTGGTCGCCGCCGGCCTGGCGACCTGGACTGGCGAGGGACGCTCCGGCAGCCTGATCGTCCGCGGTCAGGCGCGCCTGCTGTCCGATGTGACCCAGCTCGACCGGCTGACCGCGATCCAGACGCTGTTCGAACGGCTGGAAGCGCAGGAAACCATGCTGCGTCTGCTGGAACTGGCCGAACAATCGGATGGGGTGCGGATTTTCATCGGCGCCGAGAGTGGGGTGTTCAACACCTCCGGCGTGTCGATGGTGGTGGCGCCGGCCCGCAACGACAGCGGACGGATCGTCGGCGCGATCGGGGTGATCGGCCCGACCCGGATCAACTACGGCCGGATTATCCCGGTGGTCGATTATACCGCACGGGTGATCGGCCAGCTGCTGGGCTGACGTCTCCTCGCAACGGGGCGGCAACAAACGACTCGAAGCGGGTTGTTCTTCGTTGCCGTCTTCCCTAACTGATGCGCGGCCATGACCAGTGAACCCCAGCCAGTCAAGGATACCATGCGAGAACAACCCGCGGCCGAGCCAGACGCCGGGCCCCAAGCCCCCCCGGGGGAACCTTTGACGCCGGAGCAGGCGATCCAAGCCGCCACCGACCGCGTCGCCGCCCTTGAAACCGAGTTGGCGGAAATGAAAGAGCGCTGGATGCGGGCCGAAGCGGAAAACGCCAATGTCCGCGCCCGCGCCCGCAAGGACGTTGATGACACGCGCCAGTACGCGGTGCAGAAATTCGCCGCCGATGTGGTGGAAGCGGCCGAGAACCTGAAGCGTGGCATCGACAGCCTGCCGCCGCCGTCGGGCGACCAGCCCGCCATCGTCGCGAAAGTCCGCGAAGGGCTTGAAAGCATGGAACGCAGCTTCGTCGGCACGCTGGAGCGGAACGGTATCAAGCGGGAGGACCCGGTGGGCCAGCCGTTCGATCCTAACCTGCACCAGGCCATGGCGGAGCAGGAAAGCGAGCTTCACCCCCCCGGGACGGTGATGCAGGCATGGTCAATGGCCTGGACCTTGAACGGCCGCCTGCTGCGTCCTGCGATGGTCGTCGTCGCCAAGGCGCCGACCGCGGAACTGGCCGGCCCCGGCAAAGGGTGAACCAGTCCGGGAATTGTGACAGAACGGAACGGAAAAATTGGCTACAACCCTTGTCCCAGCCAGGTCCGTCTCATACATCCAACCCATTCACCATAGGGACTGCGCCGGTGCTTCGGGCCGCTGCTGTCCGCTGAAAGGAGTGTTTCCAAATGAGTAAAGTGATCGGCATCGATCTCGGCACCACCAATTCCTGCGTCGCCATCCTCGAAGGCAAGGATGTCCGCGTCATCGAAAACGCAGAGGGCGCCCGCACCACCCCCAGCATGGTCGCCTTCACCGACAGCGGAGAGCGTCTGGTCGGCCAGTCGGCCAAGCGCCAGGCGGTGACCAACCCAAGCAACACGCTCTATGCCATCAAGCGCCTGATTGGCCGCCGGTACGACGATCCGCTGGTTGCCAAGGACAAGGGCATGGTGCCCTATGCCATCGTCCGCAACGACAACGGCGACGCGGCCGTGGAAGTGAAGGGGACCAAGTACTCCCCGAGCCAGGTCAGCGCGTTCATCCTGGGCAAGATGAAGGAGACCGCCGAGGCGTATCTCGGTGAGCCGGTTTCCCAGGCGGTCATCACCGTCCCGGCCTACTTCAACGACAGCCAGCGCCAGGCGACCAAGGATGCCGGCCGCATCGCCGGCCTTGAAGTGCTGCGCATCATCAACGAGCCGACCGCGGCCGCGCTTGCCTACGGCATGGACAAGAAGCACGCCGGCACGATCGCGGTGTATGACCTTGGCGGCGGCACCTTCGACATCTCCGTGCTGGAAATCGGCGACGGCGTGTTCGAGGTGAAGTCCACCAACGGCGACACCTTCCTGGGCGGCGAGGA
>JARLIN010000301.1 GCA_031291715.1 Rhodopila sp.
CGGCCGAGGTCGGGCGTATAGCCTCCCCTCGCGGTGGAGACAAGGCACTTATCGTATCAAGCGCCGGATTGATTCGCAGGGCTGCCTTCCCCCGCCTTCGCGTGCCGGTTGTGCCACGCGTCCATGAGCTGCAGCACGGTCGCGGCCGTCTCCTCGATCGACCGCCGCGTTACGTCGATTGTTGGCCATCCGTGGCTGTTGCAAAACCGCCTCGCCCACAGCAACTCGGCCTTCACGGCATCCTCATCGACATATTCCGCGCTGTCCGCCCGAATCGGGCCGGTCTGCCCGCCGCCGCCGATCAACCGCAGCCTGTGGCGGCGGATATCGATCAGCGCCTTCGGGGCCAGGGTCAGGCCGATCACCGGGCACTTGATCTCCTCCAGGTCCGGCGGGATCGGCAGATTCGGTACCAGCGGCACATTGGCGGCTTTGATCCCGCGGTTGGCCAGATAGAAACAGGTCGGCGTCTTCGAACTGCGGGAGACGCCCACCAGCACCACATCGGCCTCGGCCAGGCCCGGTTGCGCCTGTCCGTCATCATGGGCCAGCACATAGTGCATCGCATCGATGCGCGAGAAATAGTCCGCGTTCAGCACGTATTGCCGGCCCGGCCGAGCCTCGGCCTTTTGGCCGATGGCGTCTTGGAGGGCGTTGATGACCGGGTCGAGGACGTTGACGACCTTGACGTTCAGACGCTGGCAGGTGGTGTCCAGTTCCAGCCGCAGGGCGCGGTCGATCAGGGTGGACAGGACGGGACCGGGTTCCGCCTCGATGCCTTCCAGCACGCGGTGAAGCTGGAAGCGGGTGCGGATCAGGCTCCACCGGTGGTAGATGATCTGCGCGGGCTCAAACTGCACCGTCGTCGCACGGGCGATGGCGTTCAGCGTCTCACCGGTGGCGTCCGAGACCAGGTGCAGGTTGATGCGGTGCGTGTCCATGACCGGGACCATACCCGGGTTCCAGTGCTCCGGCACCTGCTATCCGCGAGACTGGCCCCAATGACAGCCCGTCTCGACACCTCGTTGCGCAACCGCCTGGACAAACCCCCATTGCGCAACCGCGTGGGCAAGCCCCCGACGCGCAACCGCGTGGGCAAGCCCCCGACGCGAATGCGACGAGGGCTTGGCTTCCGACGAGGCTTACTGCCGCGCGTTCAAGTACGGATAGATCACGTTGCCGTTCTTGAGCGACGGCGGATACAGCACGACCTCAACCTTCGGGTCCTTGAACTGCTCCACGTCATTGCCCTTCACGTTCTGGAATTGAACTTCCAGTACGCGTGACTCGGTCCACTCGCCACTCGGGCCAAAGGTGATGTCGCCGGCGACCGTGTGGAACGTATGCGACCGCAGATAGTCCGCCAGCTTCTGTTGATCCAGGCTACCGACCCCCTCGACCGCTTGCTGCAGCACCTGCATGTCGGAGTAGGCGAAGGGCGGCAAATAGAAGCCCAACAGATCGACGCCGGCGGCGGCTGATTTGGCCTGATAGCGCTTAAGGAAGTCGAGTGCTTCCGGCGTGGCGTAGGAGCCGACCGGTTGCCAGAAGTCGAAGTCGACGATCCCGTTCAGCAATGGGCCAAGCTGGGTCTTGATCGCGGTCGCCTGCAACCCGACCATGCCGCCGCCGAACAGCTTGGCTTTCAACCCGACCTCGCTGGCCGCGCGGATCATGCCGACTGTGTCGGGCGGGTAGGATGCGACGAACACCAGATCCGGACTGGTCGCCTGGATGCCGCGTACGATCGGCGTGTAGTCGCTGGTCGTCGGCGGATAGGACTTGTCGTAAACGACCTTCAGGCCGGCTTCCTTGGCGAGTTCGCGCGCGCCCTCGATCGCGTTGCGGGGGAATTCCGCGTCTGCGCCAACGATCGCGATGGTCTGCGGCTTCGGATTCTGCGGCATCGCGACCTCGAAGAAGCCCTTGGAAAAGCTCTGCTTCGGATGCGGCCCGCCGGTCGGGCCGACGGAGAAGTAATTGGGATAGTTGAACTCGGAGTTCACGGCCAGACCCAGCAGTCCAAGGAAGGTGCGCTTGTGCTGCATGATCACAGGGAGGGCTGGGGCGATCATGTTGGTGGCATAGCCGCTGATAACGAGATCGACTTTATCGACGTCCAGCAGCTTGGTGTAGATGCCTGGGATGGTGGATGGGTTGGACTGGTCGTCATAAAAGACCAGCTTGACCGGCCGGCCGAGCAGGCCCCCTGTGGCGTTGATTTCCTCCTCCCAGATCTGCATCGCCAGCAGCGCGGCCTTGCCGTTCGGTGCCAGGCCGCCGGTCAGCGCCATGCCGAAGCCGATGGTAATGGGGTCCGCGGCGCGCGCCGTCGGCGCTCCCGCGAACAGGAAACTGGCGGCGAGCAGAGCGCCGCCCAGGCGTTTCAGCATGACGTAAATTTCCTCCGGTTTGGTTTCTTGTTAGCATCCTATGGCACGGCGGGACGGCTGGCAAAGCCCGGTTCTTCGACATATGCTGCATCAAGAATATTCATTGGGAGGCCCACCATGCAGGACCTGGACGAATTCACCGTCACCGACGAAGCGCTGGCCCAGATGGCTCGCACCGAAAATCCCCGGCTGAAGGAAATCATGGACGCCGCCGTGCGGCACCTGCATGCCTTCGCCCGTGAAATAAACCTGACGCCGGAGGAGTGGCTGACCGGCATCCAGTTCATGACCGCCGTCGGCCAGGCCTGCACGCCGCTGCGGCAGGAGTTCATCCTGCTGGCAGACGTGCTTGGCCTGAGCGCCGTGGTCAACGCCCTGCACGACAAGAAGGCCCGGGAGCTTGGTTCGCAGAGCAGCCTGCTGGGTCCGTTCTACCGCGAAGGTGTGCAGGAACTGCCGGCCGGAGCGCAGATCGTGGAGAACCCGACGGCGGAGGAAATCGTCGTCTATGGGCGGGTGACCAATAACGACGGCACGCCGCTGCCGAATGCCCTGATACAGATCTGGCAGACCAGCGAGCGCGGACTGTACGACCTGCAGGAGCGCAACGGCGAAAGCATGGATATGCGTGGCAATTTCCGCACCGACGCGGACGGCCGGTATCATTTCCGGACGGTGCGACCGTTGGGCTACTCGATCCCGATGGACGGTCCGGTCGGCGAACTGGTGAAGCTGCAGAACCGCCACGGGTTCCGCCCGTCCCACATCCACTGCCTGATCGGTGCGGACGGGTACCGCGAACTGGTGACGGCGCTGTATTTCGGCGATGACCCGAATATCGATTCGGACACCGTGTTCGGCGTATCCCAGTCCCTGGTGGTCGAAGCGAAAGAAGACCCGGCGTCGCCGATCGCCGGGCTGCGCGCGGTACATTACGATTTCCGTCTGGCCAAGGCGGTGCCGGGTGAGAGCGGGCGCGTCGGGGCCGATCCCACGAAGCTGATGAAAGCGGCGGAGTAATGGTGCGCCGGCTCGTTGATATATCCTCGCCGCTGAAGGCGGGGATCAAGAGCGATCCGCCGCATATGCTGCCGAAGATCGAGTACATGGATCACCATCAGACCGCTCCGGCGATGGCGGAATACATGGGGGTGCGGGTCGATCAGCTTCCCGACGGCGAGTATGCGGCCGTCGAGCGCGTTGAAATCAGCACCCATAACGGCACGCATATGGATGCGCCTTACCACTTCTTCTCCAGCATGAACCATGCGTTGAAGCCGGGTGGGGAACCGTCCTGGCGGATTGACGATGTGCCGCTGGACTGGTGCTTCCAGCCGGGCGTGAAGCTGGATTTCAGGCACCTGCCGGATGGTTACGTCGCCACCGCGGGCGATGTGGAAGCGGAGCTGAAGCGTATCGGCCACGAACTGCAGCCGCTGGAGATCGTCATCGTCAATACCGCCGCCGGGGCACGCTATGGACAGGACGATTTCGTCGATAAAGGCTGCGGGATGGGCAAGGCCGCGACGATGTGGCTGACCGAACGCGGTGTACGCGTGGTCGGGACGGATGCCTGGAGCTGGGATGCTCCATTCTCCTTCACACGGGAGAAGGTGAAGGCCACCGGCGACGCAGGCCTGATCTGGGAGGGCCATCGCGCCGGACGGGAGATCGGCTACTTCCAGATGGAGAAACTGGGGAATCTCGCGCAGTTACCGGCGGACGGGTTCGATATCGTGTGCTTCCCGGTGAAGGTGCACCGGGCCTCCGCCGGCTGGACCCGGGCCGTGGCTATTTTCAACGATTGAGGGAGGTCGCGGAGGGCATCCGCGACCTCCGATCCACCGAGGAGCCGGCCGATCGGAGCTCCGTCGGCTGACGGCCGCTCTAAAACCAGGTCGCCTTGTCCACGACGTTGCGCAATGGCCGCCCTTCGGCGAAGGCTCGGCAGTTGTCCTGGATGATCTGGAAGCGCCGCTCGTTCAAATGGGGTCCGTACCCGGCCATGTGCGGGGTCAGGAGCACATTCGGCATGCCCCAGAGCGGGTGTTCGGCGGGCAACGGCTCCTGCTCATAGACATCCAGGCCGGCGCCCGCGATCTCGCCCGCGTTCAATGCGGCGACGAGGTCATCCAGCTTCGTCGTCATGCCGCGGCCGATGTTGATGAAGAATGCGCTCGGCTTCATCAGGCGGAACTTCGTGCGATTGAAGAAGCCTTCGGTGGCGGGCGTATGCGGCACCGTGAGGATGACGAAATCGGCGCGCGGCAGGAGGGAGTCTAATGCCTCGGCCGGATGGAGCTCGGCGACATGCTCGGGCTTGTCCGTGCGGCGGGCGTCCACCGCCAGAACCCGCACACCGAAAGCGCCGAGCAGCCGCGCGGTTTCAGCGCCGATCCCGCCGAGGCCGACGATCAGGGCGGTGGAGCCGGGAAGCGGGACCACGCCCTCATCCTCGGGCGGTTTCGCCCAAATGTGACGGAGTTGCTGAGGGATATAGACGTGCAGGCCGCGCGCGAAAGCCAGCACGAAGGCCAGGATATGGGCACTGATGTGGTCGTTATAGATTTCCCGGAAATTGGTGACGGTCAGCGGATGCGCGACCAGTTCCGGATAGTAGTAACCGGCGGGCGGCGCGGCTTGAGGCGCCTGCAGCCAGCGTAGGCGTTTGGCCTTCCCCAGCAGTTCGGACGGGAGCGTGCCGAACGCGGCGTCCGCGGTCGGAATGGCGGCGGCAGCGGTTTCTACGTCCTCGGCGAGAATCAGCTTCATACCGGGGACCGTGTCCGACAGCCGTTTTGCCCACTGGCGAGTCAGGGCGGTCTGCGGCGGGAGCATCAAGAAGGTGAATGCATTGCTGTCGGTCATGCGTGGCCTCTCGGGTTAGCCTGAAAGCATAGCACTGGCCGCCAAAGGTGACAGGCGCCCGATGACGGACACCGCACCGCATCACAGGGCGTGCGGCGGTCAAAGTTCCTATTCCAATGACATAATGGATATGCCTGGCGACCCGGCCTGGACGAACGATCCCGAGATGCGGGTCTTCCTGGCATTCATGAAGAAATACGCGCGGGATTCGTACCCGAACGACCAATTGAGCATTTTCGGATACTACAATTCGGCCATGGTCGTGGCCCGGATCAAGCGATGCGGCGACAACCTGACGCGAGACAATCTCCAGGTGCAAGCCACGCACCTGAAGAATGTTTCGGTACCGATGCCTCTGCCGGGCATCACTCAACACCGCGCCTGACGATTATTCGCCGATCAAGCAGATGCAGTTGCTGCGCTTCGACGGCAGGGGGTGGCAAGCGATCCGCGGTATTGTCGGGGGATAGCGCCCCCGCGCCCCGTCCCTATGGCTGCTCGCCCGTCGCCTTCTTGCCTGTCAGCCCGTGGTACGTCACCGGTGCGGCCATCAATGCCTCACGCATGAGCTCAGGCGTCCCGGCATGGATAATGTCCTGCTCCAACGCGCTTCGCGCCGCGTCGAAGGTTGGAGCCGGCAGCTGGCGGCGGCCGTCCACGCGCAGGATGAACCACTCATTGTGGCTTCTGACAGGAAACGCCGTGGTCTGCCCGGGCGCCAGCGCGAAGATGACCGACCCGATCTCTGGGCTCAGCGTGTCGAGCCGCGCATAGCCCAGATCGCCACCATCCTGGGCGGTGCCATCCTTGCTGAAATCCCTGGCCAGTGCGGCGAAATCGGCGCCTGTCTGGAGGCGCTGGATCAGCGCGGTGGCTTCGTCTTGCGTGTCCACCATGATCACACGGGCCCGCACCTCGTCGGGGGCTGGCTTACCGGCAACCAGCGCGTTGTAGGTCTCATGCAAAGCCTTGTCGGTGAGGTTCGGTGCGAGCGAGCGGCGCAGAACTTCAGATGCCATGGCCTGATCCGCGGCGTTCCGCATGAGCCGTTGCACCACTGGATCCTTGTCCAGACCGGCGGTTTGTCCACGCAGCGCCAGGGCTTCCTGCTGCATCAATTGCATCACAGCTCTCTGGTACAGCGCGGGAAAGGGCAGACCGGCGACGATCGGCGGCATGGCGCGGATCGCGTCCGCCACATCGCCCCATGTAATGATGTGGGGGCCGACCTCGGCGACGACGGTGGCCGCGGACCGGTCGAGTTCAGCCAGCGCGGCGTGCAGGGAAGCTTCGGCCCCGATGTCGGGCAGCGGCAATCCGTCTGACGGCAAGGGTGGCGTCTGGGCGATTGCGGCGTTGGCCAGGGCGAGGGATCCGGCCATCAACAGCAGTCGCACCGTAGAACCTGCATGAGCGAACAGCACCGGTTAGACCTCGATCAGTTTGGACTGATGGGCTTAGCCTAACGGCTTACCGGATGCACAGGAAGACGGCCGTAACGATCCGCATCTCCGTCAGACAAACAGAGCTTTAGGGTCAGGAGAGTTCGTCATCCTGCGTCGCGTTGGAAGGCGCTCCACGCCGGACGGTTACCGGCGTCTCGTGTTCGGACACGAACAATCCGCCTGCGGCTTTGGTGTCCGTTGGCGGCTTGTATCTATCTGATTTTGTGGTGTGATTTGGTTGCGGGGATAGGATTTGAACCTATGACCTTCAGGTTATGAGCCTGACGAG
>JARLIN010000302.1 GCA_031291715.1 Rhodopila sp.
CGGCGATCAGCGTCAGGCTCATCCGCCGGTCCCATCCGGTATGCGCCGCCACCGCGTGGCTGAGCGATGCGATGAACATCGCGAAACGCTCGGCCGGGGTGGGGGGCGGGGGGGACATCGGAATATGTTAAATACAATGACGCGTCAAGGCAAGTGAAAATGACGATATGCCGAAATCGGCTGGGTAGGAGCGGCCCGCCGGGCGTCGGGGCTGGGTCGCGTATCCGTTTTGGGTCGGCCGTACGGTGGGGCCTGCCTGGATGCAAATCGTCACGGACATGACCGAATGTGCCGACATCCGGTCGAGTGGCCAAAACCCGACGCTTGGTGCAGTGTGCCATGGGTCCGCTTGGGTCGTCCAAGGAATGGCGAGGAGTTGGTGGTGCGGGATGCGCTGGCGGGTTACGAGATTTCGACCGACACTGACCGGCTGGACGTGGGTTTGATCCATGGCTTTCTGGCGGAAGAAAGCTACTGGTCGCGAGGCGTGCCGCGAAAAGTCGTCGAGACTGCGGTTCAAAATTCGCTTTGCTTTGGGGTCTATCTAGGCACCGAGCAGGTAGGATTTGGGCGGGTTGTCACCGACAAGGCTACATTCGCGTTGCTTGCCGACCTGTTCATCCTCAAGGAACATCGGGGCAAGGGACTGTCGAAATGGCTGATGCGGTGCATCGTCGATCACGGTGATCTGCAAGGCTTGCGGCGGCTTCTGCTTCTCACGTCAGACGCTCACGGCTTGTATGCCCAATTCGGATTTCGGCCGCTTGGAGCCCCCTCGCGCTTCATGGAAGTCCTTCGCGCCGACATTTATCAGGCTCCGCCACGATAGCGATCGTGTGGCGCTCCCCCGAACGTCCGGAACGGGCCGCGACCAGCTATCGCGCATCGGGCACCAAGCGTCGGATTTCGACCACTAGGTAGTTTCCGAAGCTTTGCGGCACGCCGTCCCGGAATACGCTTCCCGCCACCCAATGCCCGGCCAACAGGATTGCGCGGCGAGACAGCATGACGAAAACGTCCCTGATCAAATGGCTCGACGAGCCGCAAAAGCATGACTATCGCGCCGCCGAGTCGTATCTGAGCCTATCCTTCGGCCAACGGGCGGCAAGGAATGCCGCCGAGGAACTGGCACGTGCCGAGATGTCGAGCTTCGCCGCCAAGGACATTTTCCGCGCGTCCGGTTTATCGCTGCTGGGTGTCAGCAACAGCCATGTCGCGAAGGATCAGGCCAGGATTACCCTTGGGGAAAAGCTGTCGCCGCTGTTGTTGTTCACCGACAAGCTCCACGGCAGGCTGATCATCGCGGATGGCTATCACCGCGTCTGCGCCGTCTATAAATTCGACGAGGATGCCATGATCCCGTGCAAGATCGTCTGAGCGGATCGATCCCAACGTTTCCGACGAGGAACGGCCATGACACCCACGCACACGGGGCGAACCGGATCAACGCCAGGGGATCGCATGCTGGAGCGATCGGCGGCGCCCAATTTCCTGGCGCCCGCCCACGAATGGCGGCGTTTGTTCTCGGAGGCCTGGGGCACGTTCCTGCTTGTTGTTGTCGCGGCCGGCGCCGGGGTGGTCGGCGCCCGTGCCGGCGGCACGATCACGCTCGGGATGCAGGTTGTCGCACCCGGGCTGATGGTGATGGCGATCATCTACTTCATGGGCGCGGTCGGCGGCGCGCATTTGAACCCCGCGGTGACGTTGGCGTTCGCGGCGCGGCGCAATTTTCCGTGGGGGCGGGTACCCGGATATATTGCGGCGCAGATTGTCGGCGGCATTCTCGCGGCGGCTTTTCTGCGGGCGATGTTCGGCACGGTCGGATCGCTCGGCGCCACGACGCCCGGCCCAGGCGTGGACGATGTGCGGGCGCTGGCGATGGAAGTGCTGTTGACGACCGGCCTGGTCAGTACAATTCTCGGAACGGCGTCAGGCGCGCGCAATATCGGTTCCAACGGGGCGCTCGCGGTTGGCGGCTATATTGCCCTGGCGGGGCTTTGGGCCGCGCCGATCAGCGGCGCGTCGATGAATCCGGTGCGCTCGTTCGCGCCGGATCTGCTCCGGGCCGATCTCGGTACCACCTGGATTTATGTCGTCGGTCCGGTGCTTGGCGCGATGATCGCCGTGGGTTTCGAATGGATTCTCAAGGGCAAGCCGACCGAATCCGGCACGCTGGCGGCGCAGGGCGATCCGCCTTGACGCAAATGCTCCGTGTCCGGGTTACTCCAGCATCCGGTCCAGCGCGCGGTGCCAGCCTTCCCCCCGCTGGCGCGGTGGATGGAACTGCTTCTAAAACTGGACCTGCCAGCCGACGGGTGGGAGGGCGAGGCAGCGTGCGAGGGGCGTGCCTCATTCGCCGGTCTCATGGTAAGGTGCGGTCATGACCGCTAAAATGCTGACCGACTTATTGGGGCGGGTCTAGACCTGGCCGTAAGCGGCGCAAGAGGAACTGGCCGCGATCGCGCTTGAGATCGACGCCGCGCTGGCGGGGGCGCTCTATTACGCCACCGTCGAGGAATTTGACGGGATCGATCGCGGGATACAGGCCGCCGACGCGCGACTTTTCGCATCGGATGCTGAGGTGGCCGCCGTGTTCGCCGGACATCTGCCCGCATGAAGGTTGTCTCTACCGAGGCAGCGTTTCGCGATCTTGACC
>JARLIN010000303.1 GCA_031291715.1 Rhodopila sp.
GGCTCGGTGTTCATTCGCACCTGTCGCTGAACCGCGGCGTTCCGCAGTCCAGTCACGGTGACCGTTCCGTCAAGGCACGCTGACCGAGTGAGCCATCCTATTTCGGCTCCGTATTCCGCGGTTCGGTATCACTTGCAATCAATCGCGTACAGGACCGTGATCGGAAGATCCGTCAACAAGGGCTGGAGCGGCAGCTCCGCCTGCGCGGTCATCGCGTCGCCGCCGGTCAGTAGCGACTGCAGCCGCGCGCCATACAGTTGTTCCGGCAACGATACCGTGTTGTCGCGCAGGTGATGCGGCTCGAACAGGATGCGATCGCCGCCTTGCAGCAGCCGGTGCACGAGACGCGGCACGACCACCACAAGGACCGCCCCGGCCATGCTGCGGGTGAAAGCGACGATCCGTTCCTCCAGCGCGCCTTTCACCGGCAGCGGACTGTAGTCGCCGCGCGCGAACAAGTCCGGCGCCTGGCGGCGAAGTCCTAGAACGTGTTGGATCACTGCCTGCTTTATGCGCCCATCTCGCCAGGTCGGTGCCAGCGTGTGCGGGACAGCGTTGGCAGCCAGCGATTCGCGGCGTGAGTCGAAATCGACCGAACGGCGGTTGTCAGGATCGACCAGGCTGTAATCCCAGAATTCCGTTCCCTGGAAAAAATCCGGCATGCCCGGAACGGTCATCTTCAACACCGTTTGTACCAGCCCATTGACCGCTCCGGCAGGAGCAATCATGTCGACGAACGACCGTACCAGTGGCAGAAAATGTCCGTGGGGCGCGAACAGGTCGAACAGGAAGGCCCGGGCCACGCCCTCGTAGCCCAGGTCGGGCGCGGTCCAGTCGGTGCGCAGCTTCGCTTCCCGCAGCGCCTTTTGCTGCCAGCCGGCCAACCGGTCGGCGAATACCTGGCACCCGGCTTCGTCGGACAGGCTGAGTTCCAGCGGCCAGGCACCAACGATCATCTGATACAGCATGATTTCGTCGGCCGGATCTGGCCTGGCCATATCGATGGCGCGGCAGTGTGTGACGAAGGCAGCCCATTCGTCAGGAATCTCGCTGATTACCGCGAGGCGGGCGCGCAAGTCCTCGCCGCGCTTGTGGTCATGGGTGGCAGTGGCCAGCATCGCGTCCGGAAACATCGACAGCCGGTCCGCGCAAGCCCGATGGAAATCCGCCACCGATCCGCCGAGACGGCCCGCATCGAAGCCAACATCGTTGCGGGACAGAAGCCTGCCATACCGATAGAATGCCGTGTCCTCCGCGGCTTTTGCCGCGACCGGGGCGCTAAGTTGCTGGAATCGCGTTGCCGCGATTTCGTTGCCTGCCTCGCCGCCCAGCCAGCGATCCAATTGATCGAGCACGACATGCATGGTCGCCGGCGATGTCCGTTTCGCCGCGGCCAACGCCTTGGCGAACGCCGCCTGGTCCATCGCCGATCGCTCTGCACCAGCATTGTAACCACGATAGACCCGGAGGTGCGATAGCAATGCGACCAGGCCACGCCGTATCACCGCCGCCGACAGATCTCGTGTCTCCCGGTCGGAACGGGCCGTCCGATGCAATGCCTCGGTCACCTCCCGAAGCTGCGCATCAAAGGCGCGCTGCAGGATTTCCAAACGAGCCTGGGTTTCTTCGTCCTCAAAATCCGCCGGTCGCTGCGTTGCGTCATGCCACAATCGTCCCAACGCCGCCGCGTTCGAGGCATCGTGCTGGAAGGCGCTGACCTCGTTCATGAAGTCATAGCCGCTGGTACCATCAACACCCCAATCCCTCGGCAGAGATTCGCTTGCCCCAAGGATTTTCTCGACCACCAGATAAGCCCGCCGATCTGGCGCCAGTTCTTCCAGCCGCTGACGCAATCGGCGGCAGTATCTGGGCGGGTCGGCCAACCCATCCACATGATCCACACGAAAACCGTCGATCAGGCCTTCGGCATAGAGGCGAAACAGCGTCGCATGGGTTTCCTCGAATACCGCAGGCACTTCGATCCGCAGCGCGGCGAGGCCGTTGATGTCGAAAAACCGCCGCCAGTTGATTTCGTCCCCGGCGACGCCCCACCAGGCCAGGCGATAGTGTTGCCGTTCCAGAAGTGTGTGCAGATGGCAGCGCCCACCAGGATGGGCCGGATTGAAGGCCTCCAGGCCGCATGTCGCGATATGGGCGTAATCGGCCGGATCGATGGGAAACTCACTACCGAAATATCGGATGACTGGTTCACCGGACGGCGTCTGCGCCAACTGGATCTCTCCCGCCGCCAGCGCTTCGCCATAAGGCCGGCCGAGAAATGGCGCCAACACCTTGCCGAACAGGTCGGCATCGGCGGATTCCCAGTCTATATCGAAGAATTCAGCATAGCGGCTGGACCGTCCACGCCGCAGCAGCTCCCTCCACCAAAGATTGTCGCTCCCCCCTACCGCCATGTGGTTGGGCACGATATCGACGATCAGACCAAGGCCCGCCTGTCGCAAAGCGGCAACAAAGTCGCGCAGCCCTTTTTCCCCACCCAGTTCCGGATTGACGGTGGTTGGATCCACCACGTCATAACCGTGGATCGATCCCGCCCGCGCACACAGGATTGGCGACGAATACACGTGGCTGATCCCGAGATCTGAGAGATACGGCACAAGCGTCGCAGCGTCAGCGAAAGTAAAGCCCTTGTGGAGCTGCAGCCGCATCGTCGCCCGCGGACGGGCGGACGTCACTGCCTCGGTCTCTCCGCCGCAACGAAATCGATCCGGCGCGCCACCGCTTCATCTTCCAGCACCGCGTCCGCCGGGACCGGAAGCCGGCGCCGCCAATTGGGATGTTCCGATGCCGGTCCGGGCAGATTCGGCTGTTCGACCTGGCCTAGTAGATCCTCAAGCGGGATCAGCGACAGCGGAACTTCCGTCTTGGCGATGAACCGCACGGCGGCATCGACGACCCGATCCGTCTCTTCCGGCTGTGGAACGGGCCCTTCGCCCACATGCTCCCGAACGAACGCGTTCCACAGCCTCGGTCGATCCTGCTCGCGCTCCTTCCGTTCGGCATCCGGGTCGACCCCGTCACCCGGGCGCCGGTGCTCACGCCGGATCTCGATGTCGCTGCCCTTCCACCAGCCCGCCACCGTCGGCAAATCATGTGTGGACGTCATCGCGACATCGGTGCTGCCCCACCCCCTGGGCGGAACGAAACCTGTCTGTGCATCACGCTCGAACCACAGGACACGCATGCCATGGATACCGCTCTGTTCGAGCATATCGTGGAAGCCCTCTGGCACGGTTCCAAGATCCTCCCCGATCACGACGACGTTGTGTCTCACCGATTCCAGCGCCAGAAGCCGCAACAGATCGCCGATGGGGAAGTTCAGATAGGCCCCATCAACCGGCGACGCGCCCTCAGGCACTAGCCACAAGCGGGCCAAACCCATCGCGTGATCGACACGAATTCCGCCAGTATGGCGCATCGCCGCCCGCAGAGTGGCGAGAAACGGGGCGAACCCATGCTCCTCCAGCGCCCGCGGTGAAAACCCAGTCAGCCCCCAATCCTGCCCACGCGGATTGAGCAGATCCGGCGGTGCACCGATCGTCAGACCCAGCAGGACGTCGTTCTGCCGGCTCCAGGCATGGCTACCGGATGGGTCCATGCCGACCGCGAGATCGCCGATCAGGCCGATCCGCATCCCGGCCTCTCTCGCCACGCGCTGGGCTGCGGCCACGGAACGATCGGAAACCCATTGCAGAAACTGATGAAACAGGATCTCTTCCGCATGCGAGTCCGCGAAGGAAGCGACGGCGGCACCGCGCGGATCGCGCAGATCCACAGGCCAGGCGCGCCATTCCCGCTTCGGCATGCGCGCGGCCTGCAGGGCCTCGAAGCAGGCGTGTTCATAAAGCAACGGCCCCTGGTCGGCACGGAAGCGGGCAAAGTCGGCGCCCAGCGGTCCGTCCCAGTCGGCGCCATCCAGGAACATGTCGAACAGCCTTCGCAGCATCGCGTATTTCGCTCTGGAGGCCGCGGGCCAGTTGATCAGCCCGTTGGACGGCACCTGGTCCTGGCCGAGCACACCCGTATAGACGTCCTGCCCGAACACCAGTTCCGGCGCGGCATGCAGCGGGTTCAGAAACAGCCGGCTGGACGGCGCATAGGGACCGAAACGTGCCGGGTCGGCGGCATACAGCGCGTGCATCGGACTCAGCGCGATGGCGTCAGCGCCCTTTGCTCCGGCAGCCCGCGCCAGGTCCGCCGCACCCGCCAGGTCTCCGATCCCGATATCCCCGGGATGGTTCAGGCCGTAAAGCTGTGCGGCCAGCCCCCATAATCGCGCATCCGGAACAACGTCTTCGATCGAGCGGCAGCGTGCCGGCGACACTGCCAGGACGATTTCCCGGTCCTCCAAGCGCAGCCGGTGATAGCCGATTTCGGCGATCGCGGGGATTCGCAGCCGGCCGCGTGCCGGCAGCAACGCCACCTGCCGTGTTTCGCCACGCTCGAGCACCAGCTCGGCCGGCTGCGCCTCATTGCCCCCGACATCCAGGCGGGTGGGACGGCCGGCGACCGCCGTCACCAGCGGCGGTAGGTCGGCCAGGCTGCTGCGTTTGGTCAGCAGGCGGCGGCTGGAAGACAATTCGCGGCCGGTATCGGCCGGAAGTCCCAGTGCGGCCAGGAGGCGGCGCAGAACCGTGGGTGCAACAACATGCGATTGCCCGGCGTAATCCTGCCATTCGACCGCGATTCCGGCCCGACGGGCCAGGTCGCGAAGGACCTCGTCGCTCATGCAACCCCCTCCAGATACGCGACTGTCATCGGACCACGGTCCTTATCGCCAGTCGCGAACAGCTGGCGGCCCGCTGGCATACCGAACGAGACCGGTTCCTCCCCCAGGTTCGTTACGATGGTCAGTCGCGAGCCATCACCCAACCGCCATCGTGCCAACACCGCTTTCGGCCCGATCGCTTCCGCGCCGGCGGACACCGTCCCACGCAGGCGCGGCACGATCTCCTGCATGCGAAGCGCGATCAGGCGCCGATAAAGCGCGAAACGGCCGGCCGCCAGCAATGGATCCGGCCGCGGAATGGACGCCGTGAACGTCTCCACCGCATTTGGGTCGGGGATTTGCGTATGCCGGTCTGGATCGGCGAACGCGGCGAAGCCGGCGAACTCTTGCCGGCGCCCCTCCCGTACCTCGTCCGCCAGCGCACCTTGGTGGTCGGTAAAAAACAGAAACGGTGATTGCGAAGCCGTCTCCTCGCCCATGAACAGTAAAGGGATCTGAGGACATAGCATCTGCAATGCGATCGCTGCTTCCAGCGCCACCGGGGATGTCAGCACCGTCAGCCGTTCCCCGAATGCGCGATTGCCGATCTGATCATGGTTCTGCAGGAACAGCACATGCGCGTAAGGTGGCAGATCGGCACTCGGCTCCCCCCTTGGCGCCCCGAGGTAGTCTGATCTTTCCCCCTGATAGACCCAGCCTTCCGCCAGGCACCGCGCGAGCCGAACCGCGGGATCGTGGGCATAGTCGGCGTAGTAGCCCCCGTCCTCTCCGGTCAGCAGGACGTGCAACACGTTGTGGCCATCATCGTTCCATTGCGCATCGACCGCCTTACGCAGATGCGAAGCGGCGTTGTGATGCTCCAGGACCAGATGCACATGGCGGCCGGGCTCTACCGAGGTCCGAACGGCCGCCGCCATCTCTTCGATCCAGTCCTGTTCTGGGATCGCATGAACAGCATCGAAGCGCAAACCGTCGAACCGGTAATCCATCAACCACATCAAGACATTCCGGGTAAAGTAGTCTCTTACCTCCGGTCGCCCGAAGTCGACCGCCGGCCCCCACGGCGTCTTCACATCGTCGCGAAAGAAGCCCGGAGCGTATGCCGTCAGATGGTTTCCGTCGGGTCCGAAATGATTATACACGACGTCCAGGAACATCATCAGGCCCAATCCGTGGGCGGTATCGACGAGTTCCTTCAGATCGTTCGGTGACCCATAGGCGGAATCGGGCGCATAGGGCAGCACCCCGTCGTACCCCCAGTTCCGCTGGCCGGGAAAATCGTTCACCGGCATCAACTCGATCGCCGTTACACCCAGATCTTTCAGGCGCGCCAGATCGTCCCGCACCCCGCGAAAGCCGCCCGCGATACCGGCATGAACCTCATACAGCACGGTCTCGGTCCATTTCCGCCCACGCCAATCGGGATGCTTCCACACGAAGGCGCCGGTTTCCACCACACTGGCGTCGTGCACATCCCCCGCCTGAACGGCCGATGCGGGGTCGGGCACCATCAGGCCATCTGACAGCCGATAGCGGTACCGCGTACCTTCGGGAACCGCGACGGTCGCCTCGAACCACCCATCGGCGGACCGCCGCATCGGCAGTTGGCCGCCGGACTCGATGGACACCGACACGGTTTCCTGTGCGGGCGCCCACAACCGAAACCTCGCGAGCCCATTGTCGCAGCGTTTCACGCCAAAACCGCGGGCGGAGAGCACTTTGTTTGTCATATCCCTCTTCCTCGCCCGGACCATTTAGAAAAACGTGGACCCAATGCTGTGTTCTTACTCAACTCTTTCCCGTTAAATCGTCGGTTACCGCAACGACAACGCCGCCCCTTCCGGTTCGTTCCGCCGATCCGGGTGATTTCGTCTATTAGGAATGATTGCCCACGCCTGTGCGACCCAAGCCTTCAGCCTGCGAAAGAAATGGGCTACTCAAGGGCCGGGGGAAAGAAAAACCGTCGACAATGGCGGCAACGTGAGAAACAGGGCCTGTGCCTCTCCATGCATCTGAGTCGGCACAGCCTCGACGCCGCCGGCATTCCCCATATTCGATCCGCCATAGACCGCTGCATCGGTGTTCAGTCGCTCCCGCCAATAGCCTGGCCGCGGTACCCCGACCCCGTAGCCATGCCGGGGCACCGGCGTCATGTTGCAGATGACCAGTACCATCCCGTCATCTTCATTCCCGTGCCGCAGGAAGGCAAAGACCGAGTTTCCCGAATCGTCACCAATAACCCACCGAAACCCGGTCGATACGGAGTCCCGTTGATGCAGCGCGTTTTCGTGACGATAAACCGCGTTCAGGTCACGCACCAGCGTTTGAATGCCACGGTGACGCGGTTGATCGAGTAAATCCCAGTCAATCGCCGAATCGTGATTCCATTCGCGCCATTGGGCGATCTCGCCGCCCATGAACAGCAACTTCTTCCCGGGATGGCCCCACATGAAACCAAAATAGGCCCGCAGATTGGCAAAACGTTGCCAGTCGTCGCCGGGCATTTTCGCGATCAGAGAGCCTTTGCCGTACACCACCTCATCATGGGATAGCGGCAGCATGAAATTTTCCGAAAACGCATAGATGAGGCCGAACGTCATCTCGTTGTGATGCCAGCGGCGATAGACCGGATCGCACTCCATGTAATGCAGCGTGTCATGCATCCAGCCCATGTTCCATTTGTAGGCGAACCCCAGGCCGCCTTCCGAGACGGGATGTGAGACGCCCGGCCAGGCGGTGGATTCCTCGGCGACGGTAATCGCCCCCGGACAGCGCTCCGCCACCACGGAATTGAAGTGCCGAAGGAAGCCAATCGCCTCCAAATTCTCCCGCCCGCCATGGACGTTCGGCACCCACTCGCCCGGCTTGCGGCTGTAATCGCGATACAACATCGACGCGACGGCATCGACGCGCAGACCATCGACGTGGAAATGCTCCAGCCAATGGACGCCACTGGCGATCAGGAACCCCTGCACCTCACGCCGGCCGAAATTGTATATGTAGGTGTCCCAGTCCTGATGGAATCCTTCCCTCGGATCAGCGTGCTCAAAGAGCGGCGTGCCGTCGAACCGCACGAGCCCGTGGGAATCCCCGGGAAAATGCGCCGGCACCCAATCGACGATCACACCGATACCGGCCTGATGGCAGGCATCGACAAGGCGACAGAACCCTTCGGACGGACCAAAGCGGCCCGAGGGCGCGAACAGGCCCAGCGGCTGATAGCCCCAGGAGCCGCCGAACGGATGCTCCGCCACTGGCATCAGCTCGACATGTGAAAATCCCATCTCCACCACATACGGCACCAGCCGTTCGGTCAGGGCGTCCCAGCTCGGCGTCTGTCCTGGACCGGGGCGGAACCAGGACGCGGCATGCACCTCGTAGACGGAAATCGCCGCATCGGCACGATGGCGAGCGGAGCGACCCTGCATCCAGACGCCGTCGTGCCAGACGAACGGTATGGGATCCGCGACGATGGAGGCCGTGGCCGGTGCCGGTTCCGCCGCCTTGGCGAGCGGATCTGCCTTATCAGGCAAGCGCTTTCCGTCGGGTCCAACGATGGCGAACTTGTAGCGTGCGCCAGGTCCCACCCGCGGCACGAACAATTCCCACACACCGGACGGGTAGCGCAGCCGCATGGGGTGGCGCCGGTTGTCCCAGGTATTGAAATCACCGATGACCGACACCGCCCGCGCGTTCGGTGCCCAGACCGCGAAGCGGGTGCCGCGGACACCGTCTATCGTTATCGGATTTGCACCGAGAGTGAAGGCGATTTCGAACAGCCGCCCCTCGTTGAACAAATGCAGGTCGGTCTCGCTCAGCAGCAGGTCGAATGCGTAGGGGTCCTCGGTCTCCTGCACCGCGCCGGCCCACTGGATGCGGAACCGGTATGGCTCATCGCCGTCCACCCGCCCCATGAACAGCCCATCCGGCTGCACCGGCGACAGCGCTCCCAAATGCCGCCCGTCGGCGCACGCAACCACCTCGACGCCTTCAGCGCCAGGAAGAAACGCGCGGACGAACCTTCCGGCTTCGGTCTCGAACGGCCCCAGGACCGCGAAAGGGTCCCTCAGGCAGCCGGCGGCAAGCTGCCAAGCCTGTTCGTGGGAGATCGACGGGATGACGACGGCATCATTCATGCGACGGCTTCGATCCCCAATAGATGGCGCACCCGGCGTGCCAGTCCGTGCAGCGGGACATCGATCCAGGCGGGTCGATTGGCTGCCTCATAGGTCACTTCATACGCCGCCTTTTCGATCAAGAACAAATCGAGCAACGCCGCTGTGACGGTAACAGGGGCTTGCTCGCCCTGCGATGCGATCGCTTCCCGATAACCAGCCAGGAAGGCGCCGGTTGCCCGTTCGACGAAACTGTCCAGGAACCCGGCCACATGCTCCTCTGCGAGATGGGCGTGACTGGCCTGGCTGCGGCGCTTCACCACGGCCGCCGCGTAGTCGAAAGACCGAATCATACCGGCCACATCGCGCAGCGGATGGTCCTTGGCGCGGCGCAGTTCGACTGGCTTCGCCGGTTCGCCTTCGAAGTCGATGATGACGACATCGCCGTTGCAGACGAGCACCTGGCCGAGATGCAGGTCGCCATGGATGCGGGTCAGCGTGGTGCCGCGGACCATCCCGGCCAGAGCCGGCAGTCTGCCGAATAACGCTTCCCGCGCCATCTGCATCGTAGCCCGGTCCTGCTCGCTGGCAGTATCCCATTGATGGTTGGCGTCGACGGCGTGATAGGCGGCTTCCAATTCTTCGCACACCCGTTCGGTGAATGCGTCTGCCGCCGCATCAGAAGCGGTTACCGGCGCGAAGGCCGGATCGGACGACGGACGAGCCAGCACTAAGTGCATTTCCCCAATTCGCTGCCCCAGCAAGCCAGCGAATTTGACATAGTCAGCGTGGTTCGCCGTCTCGGCGGCCGCGGCTCCGTTGCCGCCGACGATGTCGGACAGGCCGCGCAGCAACAGGTCCATCGTCCAGGTCCAGGCATCGCCCTGGTTGCGGACGAACGCCTGCGCGATGGCCAGCGCATGGCGGGTTCCGTCCGGATCGACACGGACAACCTCCCCCAGCAGCGCCGGGATGTTAGCGAACCCTTGCTCGGTCAGATGCCGGCCCATCTCGGCCTCGGGATGCGGGCCGTTGGTCACCCGCCGGAACATCTTAATGATTGCGACGTCCCCGACGATAACCGAGGAGTTGGACTGCTCCGCGGAAACCCAGTTCATTTCGGCATCGCTCGGAATCGTGATTTCAGCCATCCGCGATGTTGGCTCGAACCGGATCATGCCGCGATCGGTGGCGATAATCTCTTTCTGCGCCAAAGCGGCCAGGACCACATGCGGAAAAGCGGGCAGAGCGAAAGCGTCCGTCAACAACCCGACCTTCGCCCCGCGACGGACGCGTGCCAGCGCAAGTTGCGAAGGCAGCGGCGCTGCCGAGGTGTCGCCCCATACAATGCCGAGGGGCAGCAGCCAGCGAGCGGTGCCGGAGGCTGTCTCGGTCTCGATCTCCAGCAGCACCGCGTCCTCCGACGGCACCCGGGTCATCAGCGCGATCCGCGCGGATACCAGCGTTTGGTCCTTCATGGCGAACCAACGGCGTTTCGCCAGATACTGCGGAAGAACCTCGCGCTCGATGACGGACCGCACGGCCAGAAGTGCCTCGGGGAGGGCATGGCGCATAACAATGGTCTGGTATTCGGGCATCTGTTCCGGTGCCGGCGTGTGGGAGGAAGGC
The DNA here is from genome assembly GCA_031291715.1 of Rhodopila sp. GTDB lineage: Bacteria > Pseudomonadota > Alphaproteobacteria > Acetobacterales > Acetobacteraceae > Rhodopila. The sequence continues at coordinate 10,495 of JARLIN010000303.1, forward strand.
CAGTCATTGCCTTCCGAAAGCAGGAACCAGTAGAAGCCAAACGGCGGCAGGGTCAGCAGATAGGTCAACTGCCCGATCGGTGGGAACTGAGAGTGGCCATCAAGTTCGACCGGGACGCGACCCTGGAATTCGGATAGTTCTAGCTCAACCGCCTGTGGCGTGCGGGACAGGTTCGCGACACACAGGACAGTGGTCCTGTCATGTTCCCGAAGATAGGCGAGGATCTTGCGATTCTTCGGATAAAGCTGCCGGTAGGTGCCGCGACCGAACACTTGGTATTGCCGCCTTATCGCGATAGTACGCCGCATCCACATCAGCAACGAATGCGAGTCGGCTGCCTGGGCCTCCACATTTACCGTCTGGTATGCATAAAGCGGGTCCATCACCATCGGCAGGACAAGACGGGACGGATCGGCGACGCGGGAGAAGCCGCCATTGCGATCGGGCGACCACTGCATCGGGGTACGCACGCCGTTGCGGTCACCCAGATGAATGTTATCGCCCATGCCGATCTCATCGCCATAATAGATCACCGGCGTGCCGGGCATGGAGAGCAGCAGGTAATTCATCAGTTCGATACGCCGCCGATCGCGCTCCAGCAACGGAGCCAGACGCCGTCTTATGCCGAGGTTCAACCGGGCTCGACGGTCGGCGGCATAGGTTTCCCAGAGAAAATCGCGCTCTGATTCGGTGACCATTTCCAGCGTCAGTTCGTCATGGTTGCGCAGGAAGATGGCCCATTGGCAGGTTTTAGGGATGTCAGGGGTCTGGCGCATGATGTCGGTTATTGGAAACCGGTCTTCCCGCGCGATCGCCATGTACATCCGCGGCATGAGCGGAAAGTGGAACGCCATGTGGCATTCGTCGCCATCACCGAAATAATCCTTGGTGTCCTCCGGCCATTGGTTGGCCTCCGCCAGCAGCATCTTGTCCGGGTAATGCGCTTCCAACTCCGCGCGGATGCGCTTTAGCGCGGCATGGGTTTCCGGCAGGTTCTCGTTGTTGGTGCCCTCCCGCTCGACCAGGTACGGCACGGCGTCGAGGCGCAGGCCATCGACGCCCAACTCAGCCCAATAGCGCAGCACCGAAAGGATCTCCCGCATTACTCGGGGATTGTCGTAATTCAAGTCCGGCTGATGATGGTAGAACCTGTGCCAGTAGTATGCCTTCGCAGTATCGTCCCAAGTCCAGTTGGACCGCTCGGAATCCACGAAGATGATGCGGGTCCCTGCGTATTTACGATCGTCATTCGACCAGACATAGAAATCCCGGTATATCGAACCAGGCTTGGCGACGCGGGCACGCTGAAACCAGGGATGCTGGTCGGATGTATGGTTCACGACCAGTTCCGCGATCACCCTTATGCCACGCTCATGCGCCGCGGCGATGAAGCGCTTGACGTCCGCCAAGGTTCCATAATCCGGATGAACGCCACGGTAGTCGGCGATATCATACCCGTCATCCAGCCGCGGCGACGGGTAGAATGGCAACAGCCATATCGTGTTGACGCCCAGCTCGGCGATGTAGTCGAGCCGGGAGATCAGCCCCGGAAAATCGCCGATTCCATCGTTGTTAGCATCGAAGAACGATTTGATATGAATCTGGTAGATGATGGCATCTTTGTACCACAGCGGATCGGCATCGGTTGCCTGGAGAATCCGCGGACGTGGATGGCCAACGTTCATCCTAATGGGCCTCGAGCCGCCAGATGCGAAACGGCCAGTCGGCTGGATCGAGGCGGATACGCTGGTTCTTGCCGTACCACGTGAAGCCTTCCTCGGTCATCAGGTCAGTCACCGAAATGGCAGCCTGGTCGGGCAGGCCGAATTCCCAAAGCGGGACTTCGATCACCGCTTCCTGTGCGATGTGGGGATCGAAGCTGACGGCGACCAGGACCATGCTGCCGTCGATCGGATCACGTTTTCCATAGAGAATGACCTGATCGTTGAACGCGGTGTGGAATCGCAGCCCCAGATGGCTTTGCAAGGCCGGGTGACGGCGCCTGATCCGGTTCAACGCCGCGATCTCGGCGACGATATTACCGGGGGCCGCATAGTCCCGCACCCTGATCTCGTATTTTTCCGAGTCCAGGTACTCCTCGCGACCCGGCAGCGGCGCTGATTCGCAGATCTCGAATCCGGAATAGACGCCCCAGAGACCGGATAGTGTCGCCGCCAGTGCCGCCCTGATCAAGAAGCCTGCCCTCCCGGAGGTTTGCAGGAACACAGGATTGATATCGGGTGTATTCACGAAAAAATTCGGCCGGAAGAAGTGGGCGACCGGCGGCGCGGTCAGCTCCGTCAGGTACTCGACGATCTCCTGCTTCGTGTTGCGCCACGTGAAATAAGTATAGGACTGGGAGAATCCGGCTTTCGCGAGGCGATACATCAGCTTTGGCCGCGTGAATGCCTCCGACAGGAACAGCACGTCCGGGTGACGCCCCTGGATGTCGGCGATCATCCACTGCCAAAACGGCAATGGCTTCGTGTGTGGATTATCGACCCGAAAGATCCGCACGCCCTGAACGACCCAGAACTGGATCACATCGCGCAGAGCGTTCCACACGGCCGGGAAAGAAGCCTCGCCGTAGAAGTCGGGATTGACGATATCCTCATATTTTTTTGGCGGATTTTCCGCGTAATGCATGGAGCCATCGGGTCGCCAGCGGAACCAGTCTTTGTGCTGCGTCACCCAAGGGTGATCGGGCGCGCACTGGATAGCGAAGTCGATGGCGATCTCCAACCCGTGCGCATGCGCCGCCCGCAGCATAGAGCGGAAATCGTCCAATGTTCCCAGCACGGGATGGGTGGCATCGTGCCCGCCCTCGGCGCTACCGATCGCATATGGGCTACCAAGATCGCCGGGTTTGGCGCGCAGGCTGTTGTTGCGGCCCTTGCGGTTAACGGTGCCAATCGGATGGATCGGCGGGAAATACAGCACATCGAAGCCCATCGCGCTTATCTCGGACAACCGCTCGGTAACCGAGCGGAATGTGCCATGCACCGCCGGATCATGCGTGACGGAGCGGGGGAATAACTCGTACCAACTCGCGAATTCCGCTGCCGGCCGGTCCACCCGGACCGAGTGAACGGGACTCCGCGACGCGAATGGCCGGTCGCCCGCCTGCTTCACCGCCTTGGCGAGTTCGTCCGACAGGAGGACCTCCACCGGCATCTCACCATCGCAGCGCCGGAGGGTCGCCTCGATCAATTGCCGCCCTTCCTGGATTTCCAGCCTCACATCCTGCCCGGCGGCGACCTTGGCGCTCAAGTCGTGAGTGAAGGTGCCCCACCGGTCCCACCAGCCTTCCACCGCGAACCGGTACAGCCCGATCCGGTCGGGCCGGACCGAGGCTTCCCACCGGTCGTTCGCCAGCCTCCGCATGGGGATACGCTGCCAGGCTGAGACATCCGCCGACTGCCACAGCAAGTCAGCCGCCAGCACATCATGGCCATCGCCGAAAATATCGGCGCTGACGGTGAACTCCTTGCCCACCACGGTCTTGGCGGCAAAGTCGCCGCCCGGAACGACTGGCTGCACGGCCTCGACGGCGATACGTGTCGCCTCGGCCCAGGGACGAGCCAACGTGAATCCACCGCCCGGAATGTCAGCCGCTGGGCGGCAGCGAAAAATACGAACCTCGCCCGGCCGTAATGGGGTTTCATCGGCCCCGTCCACCGAAAGGGCGTCCCCGGTACTCGGCGGCAAACTTGCGAGGGGGAATCCCAAAGGAGCCGAGTGGATTATGTCCGGGTTGATCACCACCAATCGCGTGTCCCGCCCTCCTTCCCGCAACAGCGCGGTGACTGGGGCAGCGGGTCCGGTGATCGGCCGTAGAGCCTTGGTGGCGGGCAATTCGGCGATCAGCCGGATCGCGGCGGCAATGTCGTCTGTCAAATCGGCTGGCATTTCCTGGTAGGCGGCCGCCATATCGGCGGGGTTGCCGAGAACCGGATCGAAGCGGCGACTTGTGGCGAATTCGAAACCCATCGGCAGGAACAGGCCGGCACCCGTCGCGGCAGCTATCCGCAATGCCAGGCGATATGCGGCTTGGATGTCCGCATCTGGTGGCAGCCGCTGCGCCAGCCGATCGAGGAACGAAGGCTCCGGAGTTGCCAGCGCCGGGGCGACGTCCCTCAGCGCAGCCTGCTCGTCCAGGAACCAAGACGCGCGGCCGTCCCACCACCCGGCCGAGGAACAGGTCAGATCGAAGCCCGCCCCGGCGAAATCCCGGACATGCTTCACCCCCGGGGTCCAGGCGACGAACAACGCTTCGGGCAATGCCGCGGTTAGACGCCGCCAGAAGGACGCAGGCACGAGGTCCAGGGTCAGGCAACGAAATCCGGCGACGCCAGCCCGAGTCAGTCGGGTCAGCAGATCGATCCACCAGTCCGAAATCGCATCCGTGAGGTCGGTCTGGTCGAACCGCGGCACCGTCACATCGATCCGGTGCGGGGTCCGCCTTGGATCTGCGACCCAAGCGCCTCCGGCCACCGTGAACCAGCGGGGCTGGCTTTGCCGCAGGGGCGAGTCGATTGCGACATGACCGGGCGCGATATCGAGCATCAGCCGCAAATTCGCACCGGATGCCTGCTCCGCCGCCAGGGCGATCCCTTGTTCGGCCGAACCACCGAATCGCAGTGCCGGATGTAGCCGGTCAAACGTGGCATGAATGAAAATATCGCCACTGGCACCCGGCTCGAATGGCGGGGCCAGGCACACATCGCTGAAACCCATCGCAGCGATCCGCGCGAAGGTTGCCGGCCAGGACTCGAGGGGGCCAGCCACAAGCGGATGCAGATGGTAGATGTTGATCGCCGGAGGCGCTCGAGCCCGCTCATCACTCAAGGATGACGCAGAGCAGGCGGGGCGGGGCTGGGGGACATTCATCACGCAGGGACAACGCCCGACGTGGTAACCTAGTTTCAACCGATATGGATCAACGCAGGTTCAGAAAGCCTTCACACCCGCGTCAGGTGCCGGAACCGAAGCGAACCGGCAAGAAGATCCGGATTGGTTATTCCGCCGCCATGGCCACCGGAACCCGGTCGGCTTCCGCGCGCATCAAGCGTTCGCGGTCGATGTTCCGGATCTCACGATAAATCGAGTCAGTGATCTCGCGCGGGGACAGGGCAAACCAAGCTTGGTCGCTGTGCCGACCGCGCACCCGAGAATAGGCATCCTGAAAAATATGATCGCTCATACACCCCTCCGCCTCGTTTCCGTCTCTCTGGCGCCATTTTGGCGCTGAATGACATTGACGTTAATCGAAATGCTAATACAACGTGAAAAAAACGTCAAAGCTTCATTTTCGTTCGGGATCAGGGCCAAATGACCGACACCAACACACACATCCTGGCGCTTTCCGCCCAGATCGTTGCCGCGCATGCCGGTCACAACAATGTGGGAACGGGGGCCCTTCCAGACATGATTCGGAATGTTTACAAAACGTTAGTGGAGCTTGAGCCCTCAGGCCCCCAGCAGCCGGTTGCGATCCACACGCATGCCGACCAAGGTCACCAAGCGCACGACCACAGCGAGCACTCCCACAGCCATACGCACAACGTATACGTGCATCCCGCCTATGGGCAGACTGTTTTCGGCGACCACCTGATTTGCATGGAGGATGGCCTGAGCATGAAAATGCTCAAGAGGCATCTATTAACGGTTCATGGCATGACGCCGGACGAGTACCGGGTAAAGTGGGGTCTACCGCCCGATTATCCGATGGTCGCCGCCGAATATGCGAAGCTGCGATCCAGTCTGGCCCTGCAAAGCGGTCTCGGCCTGAAGCCCGAAGACCGGCCCGTTAAGGCGCGCAAGAGACGGACGAGCCGCTAACCCGATCCGGTAAGGTTCCGGATCACGGCCTGGACGACGGGGGACCAGGCGCCTCGGCTTGGCTGGCGAAACAGCCGCGCAGTTGGATACCAGAGCGTTTCCGCGCATCCCAGCCCCCAACGCCAATCCGGGTTGAATGGCAGCATCACCGACATGGGCTTCGCCAGAGCGCCGGCCAGGTGGGCGGTGGCCGTATCGATGGTCACCACACCATCCATCTGACTAATCAGCGCCGCGGTGTCGGCGAAATCGGCCAGTTGCGACTCATGCCGGATGATTGGCGGCTGTGTCGCCTCCAGCCAAGCTTGATCATTGCCCGTAATCTCCTTTTGCAGGCAATGGAACTCAAAGCCGGGTAGTGCCAGAAGCGGAGCCGTCGCTTCGGCTGGCATCGCCGATCGCTCGTAGCTGTGGGTGGAACCGGACCAGGCGACGCCGATTCGCGGCCGGTTGCGTGGGCCCAGACGGCCGAACCAAAGCGCCTCCCGGTCTGGTGGCACGCGTAGATAAGGCACGTTCGCCGGTTGGGTACCGAACGCCAGCGGCAGACTCATCACGCACGTGATTATTTCCGCCTCCGGCCGAGGGGCGTCGGTACTTACGACTGAGTGCACCGCCGGCATGGCGGCGATCAGCGGCACCAGGTCGTGGTAGGCCTGGACGCTGACGATAGCGCCGCGTTCCGCCAGTAGTGGCGCATAGCGGACAAATTGCAGCATGTCACCGCGGCCTTGCTCGGTCAGGATCAGGACCCGCTTGCCGCCGACCTGGTCCGGGTCAAGGACGATGGCGCCCTCGGGCCGATCATCGTGTCCGGGAACATCGAAGCGGTGTTCGTAGCCGCGCCAGCCCTCCTCTAATTGTCCCAGCAGCAGTAGGCACAGGCTCATATTCCAGATGACGGTCTTCTGCTCGGGGTGCCGCGCCAGGAAGCGGCGGCATTCGGCCAGCGCCTCCTCGGGCCGGCCGAGCGCCAGAAGGGTCTGACCCATTTCGCTGCTGACCTCGGCCAGTCGGTGCACCGGGGTGTCTAGAGGAGCAATCCGCAGAGCGGTACGGGCGGCTTGCAGCGACTCCTCCGGCCGGCCGAGTTTCACCAATGTGGTGGCGAGGTTGAACCAGGCTGGCACATTATCCCATCTTGCGTTGGTCGCGGCACGGAAGGCTTGTTCCGCGGCCTCGTGCTGCTCCAGCCCGCGATAGGCCAGGCCGAGGTTGTTCAGCACGCCAGCGTCCCCGCAGCGCGACACGGCGACCGCTTCCGCATACCGCTTGGCCGCCAGTAATGCGTTACCAAGATTTACCAGCATCGGTGCGTGGTCCGGCTGTACAGCCTCCGCTCGGCGCAGGAACGGCACCGCCTCCTCGGGCCGCACTTGCAGCGTCAACAGGACGCCGAGCAAATGTAGCGCGTCGAAGTGACGCGGGTCGCCGCGGATGATCGCGCGGCAGACCGTCTCGGCTGCCTGATAGTCGCGGGCGGCGTAAAGCCGCGCCGCTTCTTTCAGTGGTTCGTTCAACCGCGCTTTTTGCCTGGGATAGAAACGCGGTGCGCCGGAGCGGCGGCTCGCTTCGCCTTGGGTGCGGCTTGGGGCGGTTTCTTGCCGGCCCGCAGATCGGTGATCGTCGCCCGGGTCGTGATCTGCTCGGGGTTCGTCCGTAGTTCGATCAGGGCGGGCTTGCCGCTTTCGATTGCTCGGCTGAAGGCGGGCGAGAAGTCCTCGGTGGACGTAACAACTTCGCCGTGTCCGCCAAACGCTTCGATGAACTTCGAAAAATCGGGATTGGTAAGCGCCGTGCCAAAAATGCGCCAGGGAAAGGCTTTCTCCTGGTGCATGCGAATGGTGCCGTACATCTGGTTGTTGAACACCAGGACGATCGGGGCCACGCCGTGATGGAAAGCGGTCGCGATCTCCTGACCCGTCATCATGAAGCCGCCGTCGCCGACCATGCTGACCACCATGCGGTCAGGGAAGGCGATCTTAGCGCCGACCGCGGCGGGGACACTGTAGCCCATCGCGCCGTTGGTCGGGCCGATGTAGCGCTGGCCTTCGCCGAAATTCAGGAAGCGGGTGGCCCAGCCGGCGAAGTTGCCGGCATCGGTTGTGACGATGGCGTCCGGAGTCAGCATGCCCTCCAGTTCACGCATCACCGTGCCGAGGTTCAGCGTGCCTTGGTAGTTCGGCACGGCCCGCTGGGCTTCTCGCAGCGACCGCAGTTCCTGGGTCCATTTGGCCCAGGCCGGTTTCACGGGCTCTAGCCCGGCGGCGGCGATGGCGAAGGTGTTGAGGTCGGAGACAATGCCGAGCGCGGTGCGGAAGACCCGGCCTATTTCCGCTCCGTCGGGGAGGACCTGGATGATCGGCACGCTGCCGGCCATGTCCAATAGCTTGTAGCCCTGGGTCACCGCGTCGCCGAGGCGGCTGCCAATGGCCAGGATCAGGTCAGCTTCTTTCACCTTGCCGATCAGACCGGGGTCCGACCCGACGCCGAGATCGCCGGCGAAATTATCCTGCGTGCCGTCGTAGTGCGCCTGGCGGCGGAAGCCAACCGTCACGGGTATGTTGTTTTGCAACAGGAACTTGCGCAGAGCCGCGCGGCCCTCGACGGTCCAGCACGAACCGCCGACGACGGCGAGCGGCTTTTTAGCCTTGGCCAGCATGGCACGCATGCGAAGAAGGGCGTCAGGGTCGGGAAAGGCAGGGCTAACCATGGCACGGGGCAGGTCGGGGATCTGGATCTGGTCCTTTTGCATCTCCTCTGACAGGGCGATCACTACCGGGCCGGGGCGGCCGCTGGTAGCGACGTCGACGGCGTGGGCGACGACCTCCGGGATTCGCTTGGCATGGTCGATCTGAGTGACCCATTTCGCCAATGGGGCGAACATTTGGCGGTAATCGACTTCCTGGAAGGCGTCGCGGCCAGTGTCCTCATGAGGAATCTGGCCGACGAACAGCAGCATCGGCGTGCTGTCCTGGTAGGCGACATGGACACCGATCGCGCCATGACAGGCGCCGGGACCACGCGTCACCATCGCCGCAGCGGGGCGGCCGGTGAGTTTGCCGTAGGCGTCGGCCATGTTGACCGCGCCGGCCTCGAACCGACAGGTCACCAGTTTTAATCTTTCGCGCTGGTCATACAGGCCGTCGAGGGTGTCGAGGAAGCTTTCGCCTGGAACCTCGAAAACGTGGTCGATGCCTTGGGTGACGAGTGCGTCCGCGAGCACTTTTCCGCCGTGACGCGGCGCGCTGCGCGCGGTGCGTGCCTTGGCCAGTTCCATTCGATGCATCTCCCCCTGGGCCGGCGGCGGGTCCACATTGGCCGCGGCGGTGGGGAAGATAGGCGAGAGGCCGGGGCGCGTCACGCCTGTTTGATCCAATTCGATATCGGAACCGTATCACATTGCCACGAATTCACCATGGATCGTTCGGATTCCTGCCTTTGGTTGGCATGAACGTGGGCGCCCTACCATCACGAACGGAGCGTTCGATGCTGCGAAATCTGGCCTGGCAGGCGACTGACGAACTGACCCGCGCGCAACTGGCGATGTTTCACACATTGGGCGACGAGATCAGCCTGACTCAGGACGACCGGCGGCGCGCTTTGAACCTGGATGAGCGCGCGTGGGTGCAATGGGTGGATTTTTTGTCGGATGGTCCGCTGCCCGCGAAACCACCTTTGCCGGAGATTCTGCGACGTCTGGCGGAAACCGCCTCCAACCTGTCGATCATGGCGGAGGGGCGTGGGATTTCCGCCTAATGTGCCGGATAAGAAAGACGTCGGCTTGAGCAGACGGACTGCGTCTGGGAGCGCGCTTCACGCTTTCCGATGTGTCCGCGTCGAGCGATCGCGCTCTCGGGTCCCGAAGCTGAGCTTCGCGGCCACCTTGCAGGTGCCTACGACGCTGGCGAGTGGAGCAGGCTCTTTGACCCTTCTATCCGCCGTTCGGGTCGGCGCGTTACAGTGCGATCGGAGGGTCGGGTTCAGGTGAGCGTCGATCCGAAAGCCAGGAGGCGGCGATGCGGGCGATCTTCGTACAGATCAAATGCGAGATGGGGCAGGCGTACCGCGTGGCGCGAGAAGCCGCGGATACGATCCCGGAGATGTCGGAGTTGTTCTCCACGTCCGGGCAATACGACCTGCTGGGGAAATTCTACCTGGAGGCGGATCAGGATATTGGGCTGTTCGTGACCGAAAAGATCCAGACCCTGCCGGGGGTGAAAGACACCTATACACTGATCACCTTCAATGCGTTTGGCGGTGGGACGGGGCGGTAAGAGTCATTGCAGCGATTCGCGACCGCTTAGACCGAGGGCCTCACCCCTCACGCGCTCCCGCTGGCGGTAGAGGGCTAGGACGTGCCATACGCCCCCCGCCGGCTGTCGCTGTTATACCGCTTGTGCTTGCCGGAACTATTCGGAGCACCTCGCGGAAATGGCCGAAGGCGGATGGCCGCGACACGCCTGGCCATGACGAAGAAAGAGAAATTATGCCCCCTGGGCGCCAGGCCGCTGTCCACGCAATCGCCAGCCACAGGCCAGCAGCGCAATGCCGAACACGATCGCATAAATCCCCAGCCACCACGTCAGCACCACTGCGCCCATCAGCGGCGCAGCCACCAGTAGCACGCCCCACACCAGCGACGCGACGCCGCCAAGCCCCAGCCACCAGCGCCCGTGGCTTGCATGCAGCCGCACAGCTGCCGTTAGCATCAGGCCGCCGCTGATTAGCGCCCACGCTGCCATCAGCAGCACGAAGGCCAGGACCGCCGCACCAGGTAGGAACAGCGCGATCAGTCCCATTAGGATGTTCAGCACCGCCTCCGCCAGCAGCGCGCCCCAGCGTGCATGAGCGGTGACGGCTCGCACCGCGCCCACCAAGCCAAGGGTGCCGTCCACCAGCAGATAGATGCCGAAGAGCAACGCGAGGGATAGCATGACGGCGCCCGGTGCCATCAGGGCAATGATGCCGAACAGCACCGCGATCACGCCACGCAGCACAATCGTCCACCAATGCCGCGCAAGGCTAGCGTTCAACGCGTCCTGATCCGGCAGGCCGGACAAAGGCCCCGCTCCAAACGGCGTGTCACTCGGCATGCTGTCCCCCTTCGTGAACGATCAGGTGCTGGTTTGAGACCCGCTACGAACCTCGATCCTGCGTTTTTGCTCGCGGCCCTTTGGCTTCGGGATGGTGATGGTAAGCACACCATTATCGAACGCCGCCTTCACTTCATCCGGATCAACTTGGAATGGCAACCGGAGGCTGCGCTGGAACAGACCATAGGACCTTTCGGTGAAGTGGGGATTTTCGTTTTCCTCCTTCGTTTCAGCCTTCTTCTCGGCCGTCAGGGTCAGAATGTCGTCGTCCAGGGAGACCTCGATCGCCTGCTCCCTCACGCCGGGCAATTCCGCGGTGACACGGAGTTCCGTTTCGCCTTCGGTCAGTTCGACGCGCGGCGACAGGATGCCGCGAACCGGCTCCGGGACGGACGGGAAAGCACCGGCGTCGGGGCCAAACACGTCCTCCAGCAACCGATTCATTTGTCGTTGCAGAACATAGAACGGCGAGGCACGTTCGATCATCGACGCGGGACGGTGTTGAGTAATTGGATTTTGGGCCATGTCCAACTTCTCCTCTTCTCGATGGGTCTGGCAGTCTTATAGGAAACGTGTGGATACCGACCTCCGGCATCCGTGGCCGCATGTGGGCGCGGGGTTGGGTCACCGCCAGTAGGGGACATTCCTAAGGGAAAATCCGAGGGGACAGCCGTCCAACAGGTAGTATCGTACCACCAATGGGGATAAAGATTTCCACATTCCAGCCATAAGGCAAGGCAGATGGGTCCGGTTACCCGGGTCGGCGTTACAGTGACATTCCTGCGGATGGACGGGGCACCACAGACTCCGGCGCCAGGGTTGGCGTCCGGGCTGCAGATCGTCCGAGCTCAGGCGCCATCGGTCGCCTTTTACCGCTACCTGTATAATACCGTTGGTGCCGATTATCTCTGGTGGCTGCGGCGCACGACGCCCGACGACGAGCTCGCGGCGATGCTGCGTGACCGGGCGATCGCGATATATACCTTATATGGGAAAGGTGAACCGGCGGGATTCTTCGAACTGGACGCACATACATGGCCGGACGTGAACCTGAGCTATTTCGGGCTGATGCCGACGGCGATCGGGCACGGCATTGGTTTTGCCTTCCTGCGCGCCGCCGTGGATGAGGTATGGCGGCATGGCGCGAAGGGCATGACCGTCAATACTTGCACCGCGGACCACCCGCGCGCGCTGCCGAATTACCTGCGTGCGGGGTTTTATGTCGTGCGACAGGTGCGGGAGGTTTGGGCCGTACCGAACAGCCTGAACATGCGCATCCCGACCGGCCTGCGGCTTTGACCAAAGACCTTGCGCTGTATGTCCACTGGCCGTTCTGTCTGGCCAAGTGTCCGTATTGCGACTTCAACTCCCATGTGCGGGAACGCATCGACCAGTCGCGCTTCGCCCGGGCACTACGGCGGGAACTGGCGACCGAGGCGGCACGGCTCGGCCGGCGACGCCTAACTTCGGTGTTCTTCGGCGGCGGAACACCCAGCCTGATGGACCCATCCACGGTTGGAGCACTGCTGGAGGATGCGACGCGGTGGTTCGATGCGGCAGACGACCTGGAAATCACGCTGGAGGCAAATCCGACCAGCATCGAGGCTGGACGGCTGGCGGATTATCGCGCCGCGGGAGTCAACCGCGTATCCATCGGCATCCAAAGCCTGGACGAAATCGCCCTGCGCACGCTCGGCCGTCAGCATTCGGCTACTGAAGCCGTTACCGCGCTGACGCTGGCTCGACGGCTGTTCCCGCGCGTGTCATTCGATTTGATCTATGCACGGCCAGGGCAGGATCTCGCGGGGTGGCGGGCGGAACTAAGGGCGGCGCTAGCGATCGCGGCCGACCATCTGTCGCTGTACCAACTGACGATCGAGCCGGCGACTCAGTTCGAGGCGCTGCACCGGCAAGGCAAAATCGTGCTACCCGACGAAGACACCGCGGCCGCGTTGTACGACGCGACTGAGGAGGAATGCGCCCGGGCTGGATTGCTCGCGTATGAGATCTCCAACTACGCGCGGCCCGGGGAGGAAAGCCGGCATAATCTGGCTTACTGGCGATACCTCGACTACGCGGGCATCGGACCTGGGGCGCATGGGCGCGTCACGGTGGACGGGGCGTTGCATGCGACGCGACGGCACCGGGCGCCGGAACCTTGGGCGGAGCGAGTGGAGCGGGATGGGGATGGGTTGACGGCGAACGAGTCTGTGGCAGCCGAGGAACGGGCGCGAGAGGCGCTGCTGATGGGGCTGCGCCTGTCCGAGGGGATTAATCTGGCCTACTTCGAGGCCCGAACCGGGCAGACTTTGGCGAAGTCGGTTGATGCCGGCGTTCTGGAGCAATGCATCACGGAAGGGTATCTGATCTTAACGCCTGACCGGCTCGCGGCAACGCGTGAGGGGCGTATCCGGCTGGACTCGCTGCTGGGGTCGCTCGTCTCCTGATCGGCGCCAGACAAAAAAACGGCGGTGCTTGTGGCACCGCCGTAAGTTTAGGGAGGAAACGTCCAAGAAAGCAGTGCGCCTAAGCGCGTCTGCAAGACGGAGAATGGCCTTCGCAGGCGCAGCATGCAAGCGGTTTTTGCTGCAATGCAGCATATTTTCTGTCGCGGCCGCTTCGTGTTGCATATTCGCCACACCCACTGGCCAAACCATCTTCCATTCTCGTCCCGAACCCTCTGGCCCGATCTGGCAACGATGGGGACCGTTTTGTGATCCGCCTTGATCTACGTCGTTCGATCTTCCATCGCGCTCAAAACAGATAAGATGCCCGACAGGTGAGCGGAGACGTATGAAAGGGCTGGGCCGACAGGACGCTTGACCGCGCCCTAAGTCAGCGGCACTCCCTTTCGCTCCGGGATCAGCAGCCACATGGCCGCGATGTCGAGAACATAAAGCGCGGCCAGCAGTGCGATCGCCGTCTCGAACCCATGCGATACGGCGATCACGCCGATCGCGATCGGCCCGAAACCGCCGATCGCCCGCCCGATGTTGAACAGCACGTTCTGCGCGGTGGCGCGGGCCGCCGTCGGATATAGCTCGCTCATGAGCGCGCCGTAGCCTCCGAGCATGCCATTGACGAAGAACCCCATCACCGCCCCGCCGATCAGCAGCGCGGTTGGGTCCGTCAGCCGGGAATAGACCACCACCATGACCGCCGCCCCGAGCATCCATGAGATGAACGCCGGCCGACGGCCGATCCGGTCCGCGGCTTGGCCGAAACCGTAAATACCGATCGCCATCCCGATGATGGTCACCGCCGTCCAGGTCGCCGACTGCGTCAGCCCGAAGTGGAAACGCGTCCCGAGGTAGTTTGGCAGCCAGATCATCACGCCATAGTAGCCAAAGTTCTGCACGCCGCAGAGGATCACCATGCCGAGGCTGATGCGCGCAGTGGCGGCGTCCGCCACCAGCAGCCGCAGCGATGAGCCCGCCCGTGCGTGTCGTGCCACGAAGATATCGGGTTCCTGCAGGTCCTTGCGGATGAAATACGCGACGACCGCCGGAAACAGGCCAACCGCGAACATGCCGCGCCAGCCGATCGTCGGCAGCAGCAGCGGGGTCAGCAAGGCAGCCGCCAGAACGCCCGCCTGCCAGCCAAGACCCACATAGGACGACGCGCGCGCCCGTTTCGCCGCGGGCCAGGCCTCGGCGGCCAGCGCCATGCCGATGCCGAACTCACCACCCAGGCCGATGCCGGCGATGGTGCGATAGGCCAGCAGATCCCAGTAGCCTTGCGCCAGCGCGCACAGACCGGTGAAAACGGCGAACAGCAGGATGGTCCAGGTCAGCACTCGTACCCGGCCAAGCCGGTCGGACAGCATGCCGAAACCTATGCCGCCGAGGACGGCACCGATCAGGGTCGCGGTCACCAATGAAGCACCCTGAGTCGCCGTGAGACCCAGATCGGCGGAAATCACGCGCAGCATGAAGCCGAGGATCAGCAGGTCGAAGCCGTCCATTGCATAGCCGACGGCGGAGCCGAAAACGGCCTTGTAACCATCGGCCGTGATGGTACCGCCGGCCGGCGAGGTCGCTGCCTGCGCGGAGAAACTTGCCACGTTGAACATCCTCCATTCGAGCGGTCCGACTGCCAGGATTTCAGTCGGCGGATCCCACATCCGCGCGGCAGGTCAAGGAGCAGCAGATTTCCTGACCAATATGCTGTTCCGGGATCGAAGCCCAGACCAATGAGGCAGAGTTCGGCGCATCATACATTCTGGTTGACGATCAATGTGCGGGGATTGCCTTTGGTCGCGGACGCCGTTGGATCACCAGGAGATGATTCCGATGCAGTCATGGTCTGGATAACGTACCCGATAGCCCCGCCATCACAACGCGTGTGCAACGACGAGAGGCGGCCACGAAGCCTACCCTGATCTCAGCCTGACCACCTTGGCGCGCCCCGTTCGGTTTCAAATCGCGAACCAATTGACGCGCAACGATTTATCTGATTGAAGCGCTTGAACGTGGCATCCCAAAAGCCGCACCGCCGAGACGACCAGGGAAGGAAACATCGTTCATGGCAACCCAGCCTGGACCCGAGCCGAAACGGCATTGGCTCCGCATTCTTTTCGTTCTGCCGTTCATCGCGATGCTGTGGGTCCCGTCCTACAACCGCCTGACGCCGGAACTGTTCGGCTTCCCGTTCTTCTACTGGTACCAGCTCCTGTGGGTGATCATCTCCGCCGCGATCGCCGGTATCATCTACAAAGCCGAACATTAAGGAGCCGCTATGAACTGGCCCGCACTCATTGTCTTCATCGCGCTCTTTGTCTTCGTCACCGGTTTGGGATTCTGGGCTGCACGGTGGCGCTCCGGCGACCTGACGCTGCTGCACGAGTGGGGCCTGGGCGGACGCCGCTTCGGCACCTTCGTTACCTGGTTCCTGCTGGGCGGCGACCTTTATACGGCCTACACTTTCATCGCTGTCCCCGCCCTGGTTTACGGCGCCGGTGCGCTTGGGTTCTTCGCGGTTCCTTACACTATCCTCATCTACCCGCTGCTGTACCTGGTCTTTCCGCGTCTTTGGTCGATCGCGCACAAGCATGGCTATGTCACGTCATCCGACGTGGTGCTGGGCCGCTATGGCAACAAATGGCTTGCGCTGGCCGTCGGTGTCACCGGCCTTGTGGCTACGATGCCATATATCGCGCTGCAATTGGTCGGTATGCAGGTGGTCATCGGCGCCATGGGAGTCGGCGGTGAGGGCCTGATGGGCGACCTACCGCTGATCATTGCCTTCGTCATCCTGGCCGCGTTCACCTACACCTCCGGCCTGCGGGCGCCAGCGATGATCGCGGTGGTAAAGGACGTGCTGATCTATCTCGTGGTGATCGCCATCACGATCCTCGTGCCGCTCAAACTGGGCGGCTTTGAGCCGATCTTCTCGGCAGTACCGGCAGCGAAGCTGACCTTGGTCGCGCCGGTCGGTGACACATATGGAGCTTACAGCATTTATGCCACGCTTGCGCTGGGATCGGCACTGGCACTGTTTCTGTATCCGCATTCACTGACCGCGATCCTGAGCAGTTCGAACCCGGGCGCGATCCGGCGCAACGCGGCGCTGCTGCCGGCGTATTCACTGGTGCTTGGTCTGCTGGCACTGCTCGGCTTCATGGCCGTGGCGCTGCATGTCGGCACTGATCCGGCCTTCGCCGACGGGTTCAAGCAGTACGGCAACAACTTCGCGGTGCCGGCACTGATCCTGGCTGCGTTTCCTGGCTGGTTCGCCGGTGTGGCATTCGCGGCGATCGCCATCGGCGCGCTGGTGCCGTCGGCGATCATGTCGATCGCCTGCGCCAATATCGTCAGCCGGAACATCTATCGCGGCTTTTTCCGGCCCGATGCGACGAACGCGCAGGAATCCTCGGTCGCGAAGATTGCCTCCCTGGTGGTCAAGCTTGGCGCGCTGGTGTTCATCATCTTCGTGCCGGTGCCGTATGCGCTGCAATTTCAATTGCTGGGCGGCCTGTGGATGATCCAGGTGCTGCCATCGGTTATCCTAGGGCTGTATTTGAGGGTATTGACCGGCTGGCCGCTGCTGGCTGGCTGGGTCGTGGGGACAGTGCTTGGGACGTGGATGGCGTCCACGACGTCGTTCAAGGCCGCGGTGTTCACCCTGACGTTTTTTGGCGTCAGCTTCCCAGGCTACATCGCCCTGTATTCGCTAATCGCCAACATCGTGGTGTCGGTCGTGCTGTCGCTTCTGCTAAAGCCGTTCGTGGCGCCGGCCCCCGCGATGGCGGATTAGAGTATGATTGCTTTAGATTGAAACGATCACACTCGAATTTTTTTGCTTAAGAGGGAGCTTAGGGTCTGAGGTTGACGCGACCTCAGACCCTAACTTAGCCCCGAACCGGCGAGGCTGAGCAAGGAGCAGTTCTCCAGCACGCCCGCGACCGCGTCGCGCGCCTTCCGCATCAGATGCTGCATGCGGCAGGATCGGATATCGGCACAATCGGTACAGGGGCGAAAGCGGGTGACGCTGGCGCACGGCGTCAGCGCCAAAGGGCCGTCGATCAGGCGAATGATATCGGCGACGGAGATCGTTGACGGATCGCGAGACAGTCGGTGGCCGCCGTGCGACCCGCGATGGCTCTCGACAACGCCGCCATCTCGCAACTGAACGAGGATCGCCTCCAGAAACTTACGCGGGATGCCCTCCCGCTCAGCGATCTCGGATGTCGGCGTCCAGCCCTGGGACGCAAATTGCTCCGCCAGCATGGCGGCGGCACGCACGGCGTATTTTCCCTTGCTGGATAACATGTGTTTGATCTGCCCCCTGCGCCGATAATCCGTCAAGACTCACCAAGGCTTTCGCGGTGCGCAGCCTGGGCGTTCCCTGTTGACATCGTCCGGCGTCGATGTACGATAATTCCTATAGGATAACTATGCTATCTACGGAGGCGCTTCATGGCAAACTCGCGATGCCCCAC
>JARLIN010000304.1 GCA_031291715.1 Rhodopila sp.
ATCCCATGAAATGGCATGGCCCGGCATGGCGGACCATTTAGGCCGAGTTTTGGCATAAATCCAGTATTTAACACGGAAATCCGGCCCGATTTGATGCCCCATGACGCATCGTGATCGCCGAATTTGGCGGATGATGCATCCGCGCCGGTTGGACGAATTGGTCGCGACGCTCGGTGATCAGGATCTATCGTTGCGTACCGCGATCGAGACGTGGCCCGCGACGCTCGAACCGGTTCAAGAACAGATCCGCCTGGCGGTGACGTTCACATTGCAAGCCTGCACCGGTCTGCGCTCGGCCCCCAATAGCAGCAACCCGACCGTCGAGGCCTATCGGGCCATGCGCCAGTACAGCCGGGCGCTGGAGGCGCTGGCGGCCTTGACGGAAACCGTGCCGGCGGTGGGGCGATATTTTCTGGAGCCCCGATTCCGCGACGACCCCGTGCTGCTCGAACGGCTGGCGGCGCCGCCGGGTCCTGACACCGGTGTCTTCCATGCCGGCAACCAGACCAGTGAGCGTGGCGGGTTTTCAGTCTATGTGCCTCCCTGGTACGACGCGGCTCGGCCGGTTCCGGTCATCATGGCGCTGCATGGCGGATCGGGACACGGACGGCTGTTCCTGTGGAACTGGGTGCCCGAGGCCCGGTCGCGCGGGTTTATCGTTGTCGCACCCACCGCCACCGGCAGTACGTGGTCGCTGATGGAACCGGAAATCGACAGCCAGAACCTGGAGGCGATCCTGGCGCGGGTGCGCGGCCGGTGGAACATCGACCCGGAGCATATGCTGCTGACCGGCATGAGCGACGGGGGCACGTTCACGCTGCTGAGCGGCTTGTCGGTGGACTCCCCGTTCACCCATCTGGCGCCAGTCGCTGCGTCGTTCCACCCGCTGATGCTGGCCGTGACGGAGCCGGAGCGTCTGACCGGCTTACCGATCCATCTGACACACGGTGCGCTGGACTGGATGTTTCCGGTTGAGGGTGCGCGCAACGCTCATCGCACCCTGGCGGGGGCCGGGGCGGCGATCACCTATCGGGAGATCGGGGATTTGTCACATGCCTATCCGCGCGATGGACAGGGGGACGTGTTGGATTGGTTTGCGGGTAGCGGGCGAGAAGGGAGTTGATTCTCGCTCTCACATGGCCCTCTCCTCGCTCGTCATGGCCCGGCTTGTCCGGGCCATCTGCTGGCCCACGGTGCTGGGTCAGATGGCCCGGACGGCGCCGCGCCATGACGGTGGGGGAGAACGCCCTGCTCCGTTAGGCGCTTATCCTGCTTCCTGTCGGGGCGCGCCCGGCTATACCGACAGGAAGCAGGCTTTGCGCCGTTTACCGCTTACGCGTGCGGTTCCCCAACCTCGATCACGGCGTCCACCGCGAACGCCCCTTCCCCCTCCGGCATCGCGAACACCGGGTTCAGATCGATCGACTGCAACCGGTCGCCGGCCGCGGCGGCGAACGCCGACAGCCGGGACAGCATCTCCGCCAGCGCTTTCACATCCGCCTTCTTCCGGCCGCGGGCACCCAGCAGCAGCGGGGCGCCCTTGATGGAGCGGATCATCGCCTCCGCCGTGTCGGGTCCGAACGGGCAGCGGCGGAAGACGACGTCCTTCAGCACCTCGACGAAGATCCCGCCCAGGCCGAACATCGCCATCGGGCCGAACACTGGGTCGCGGTGGATGCCCAGAATGCACTCCACGCCGCCCTTGAGTTGCTTCGCGACCAGCACGCCCTCGATGCGGGCATTCGGTGCGGCGGCTTTCGCCCGCTCCAACAACAATCCAAACCCTGACCGGACTGCGTCCGGATCAGCGACATCCAGCAGCACACCGCCGATTTCGGATTTGTGCAGGATGTCCGGCGACAGGATCTTCATCACCACCGGGAAACCGAATCGCTGCGCCGCGGCCACGGCTTCATCCGCTGTCGCGCAGGCGGCTTCAGGGGCAGACGCGATGCCCGCGCCGGCCAGCAATCGCTTCGCCTCGGCTTCCGAGGGCGTTGTGGCCGGCAGCGTCACCCGCGGAACCGATGGCGCCGCGTCGGCCGGGCCGGCGGCGAACGCGGCGCCGAAACGACCCATCGCGTCGATCGCCGTCACCGCCCGGGTTGGGTCCTCGTGCACAACCCAGCCATCCGCCTCCAGCTCATCGCGCCGTTCCGGCGGCACAATGACCGAAAGCACGTAGAGCCGATCGGGGTTTTCGTTCTTGACCTCGTTCAATTGTTCGCGGATCGCCGGCCACCGGCGGGATGACGCGGTCATGCTGAAAAAGCCCATGATGGAGGCGTAGCCGCCGTCGCGCACCATCGATTCGGTGAACGTCTTCACCAGCGTCACGTCGTTCGACACCTGCGCCGTCGCGTCCACCGGGTTCCGCGGGGCACAGAACGGCACGAGGGCGCGCAGTTTCTGCTGCGCCTCCGCCGGCATTTCCGGCATCGCCAGACCGAGGCTTTCCGCCACGTCGCTGATCAGCACGCCGGCGCCGCCGGACACGGTGATCACCCCCAGCGAGTTCCGCGCCGGATAGATCTTCCGCGTCGCCGTGTGCGCGATATCCAGCATCTCCTCACTGTTGTGCGCCCGGAATACGCCGAATTCGGCCATCACCGCCTCGGTCACCGCATCGTTTCCGGCGATGGACGCCGTGTGCGACTGCGCCGCCTTGGTGCCAAGCTCACTGCGCCCGACCTTCTGCATCACGACCGGCTTTTTCGCGGCCTTGGCGGCTTCCAGCGCGGCAATCAGGCCGGAGGCTTCGCGGATGCCCTCGGCATAGACGGCAATCACATCGACGTCGGGGTTCTCCGCCAGCCAGCCGATGCATTCGCCGACGGTCACGTCGCCCTCGTTGCCGGTCATGACGCAGAGCGACGCGCCGATGCCGCGATTGCGGGCCAGCGTGTAGAGATGCGTGCCGTACGCGCCGGACTGGCTGGCGATGCCAATGCGGCCCAGTACCGGCCAGCCGCTGTCGAACGACGAGGAGAACGTGGCGTAGTAGGACCGGCGGGCATCGAACACGCCCAGACTGTTGGGGCCCAGGATCCGCATGCCGTAGAACCGCGCCGTGGCGACCATTTTCGCCTGAGCGACCGCGCCGGCGTCGTCCATCTCCGCAAAGCCGGCGGTGAACATGACCACGGCCTTCACGCCGCGCCTGGCCAGGTCCTCGATCGCCGGAGCGGCGAGTTCGGCGGGCACGGCGACGATGGCCACATCCGGGGTTTCCGGCAGGTCCGCCACCGAGGGGTAGGCCTTCAGCCCCTGGATTTCCGCCCGGTTCGGATTGACCGGGTAGAGACTGCCGGAGAAACCCTGCGCGCGCATATAGGCGATCGGCCGTCCGCCGATCCGCGTCGGGTCGGAGGAAGCGCCGAGGACGGCGATGGAGCGGGGCGCGAGAAGCGGCGTGAGGCCGGCGAAACGAGACATGATGATAGACAGTTCCCAAATTCTTGAAGCGCGGCGGTTCGTTAGCCGCGGGTTTATCCTGGACCGGGTGGCATCGTATCGCAACCGTGGGGGGAGACGATGCGCCGGGCGCCAGGCAAATCGGCCGGGATCCGGTGTCCTGGTTCCGGAATCGTCCTCGAACGCGCGGACGTCGCAGATTGCAATAGTCTGAAACATGGACTATCCTGCCAAGGAATAAAGCCCGAAGTCATAGCTTCAGGCTTTCGTCAGTGTTCCAGGCGTTCTTCTGCGTACAACAGGTTTCCGCGGTTATTGCCGCTTGGCGCAGAATAAAGCTGGCGGTTAGCTGATCCGGCAAGCCATCGCATCCAATGTGGCCGTACTAACAAGCATGGTCAAAAAAAATGGACCAGGTTATTCTCAAGGATACCGAGCATACCCTCCGCGACGAATTGACGGAGATCGAGCGCCGTCGCGCGTATGCGGAGGCACGTTCTCTGCCTCCGCCGGAGCCAGAGAACGAAACGTACGAACAACGCGCACAACGGCTGGAACCAACGGCGCTTTGCCTGTCCGGCGGCGGCATCCGCAGCGCCGCCTTCAGCCTGGGCGTGCTGCAATCCCTGGGCGCCTGCAGGCTGCTGAACCAGTTCGACTATCTTTCCACGGTATCCGGCGGTGGCTATATCGGCGGGTGGCTGCAAATGCTGATCCGCGACACCGGCGATGTGGCAGCGGTCGAGGATCAACTTGGCGCCGGCGCCGCCCCGGCGTTGCAGCGCCTGCGCGGCTTCACCAACTACCTCACACCTCAGACCGGCGCGTTCTCGGCGGATACCTGGGCCGGAGTCGTGCTCTATCTTCGTAATTTGATGATCAACTGGCTGGTGTTCGCGCCAGTGTTTCTACTGCTCGCGTTGTCGGCGATCTTTTTCCGCACCATGCTGTTCGCGCTTGCGGACGCCACCTGGATCGATAAAGGCCTTCTGGCGGCGGCAACTTTGTCGCTGGCCGCCGCTGCGTGGCAGGGTTGCGTTTTACTTCCCAGCCACTGTGCGGAAAATGCGTCGGAATTCGCTGGCAGCCGGGACATCTCGCTGCGCATTGTCGCGCCCGCCGTCGCATGGGCCTTTCTGGTCCCCTTCTGGATGGAACACGACGTTGCCGGAAAAGGCTCCGTTTGCCTGGCAACCGACCGCAGCGGGGCGGATGCTCTGGCGTGGTCGGAAAATTCGCAATGGATCATCCCCGGACTTTACATGGCGGCGATGTTCGCCGGGTACGGTCTGGCTTGGTTACGAAACGTTCTGCCCAGGCGCCGCAGTCGCGACCTTTTCAAGATCAATGCACTGCGCTGGCTGGCGGCGACCCTGGTCGTTGCGGGCCTTACCTGCGTCGGCATGCACCTGATCATGCCCTGCGGCGTTCTCTATCAGGCCGCGCTGCAAGATTTATCCACGAGCAGCGGTCCGCTGCTGGTCAATACGCCAACCGCGCTGGCTCTCATCATGCCGCTCGGCCTGATTGGCGCGCATGTCTTGCAAACCTCATTCTATGTCGCGTTCCGGCGGGAAGGATTGCTCGCCGATCTCGACCGGGAGTGGCTGGCGCGGGTCAGCGGCCTCGCCTTACGGATTGGCATCGTAACGACATCGCTTGCCGTCTGCTGCCTTATGTTGCCGCCACTGTTTTCCCTCGTTGATACGCCCGGGTCAGCCGGGGCGCTGTGGAAAATCGCGACCGCGGGTGGCGCGACTACTGCCATCGGCGGGCCGGCCGCATGGCTCGGGAAGAAATTGGCCTCACGGATCGAGGCCACGGCCGCCCAATCCGGGTCCACGTTCGTATGGCTGCTGAATGGCTTGGCGCTTGCGTTTGCTGTCGGATTACTGGCCACGTCCGGGGCACTGATACAATTTTCCCTCGGCAAGCTGCAGGCAATTCTTGAATACCTCGAAATGTCCGAACATTTTCCGGCTGCGTTGCGATCCATCGTGGGAGATCCCCAACAGTGGATTGGGAATCCGCTGCTGTTGCAATTCGCCTTCGCGCTCATTCTTGGCGCGCTGGTCGTTGGCTTCGGTCGCGTGAACGTCAACCGCTTCTCCCTGCACGCCCTCTATCGCAACCGGCTGGCACGAGGGTTTCTGGGCACGGCGCGCAGCGACCGGCATCCGGACCCGTTCACCGGCTTCGATCAACAGGACAACATACGGTTGGCCCGCTTCAAGGACACCGCCGCGCGGCAGCGCCTGTTCCCTGTGATCAACACGACCTTGAATGTCACCAGCAGCAGCAACGCCGCGTGGGCGGAACGAAAGGCGGAGAGCTTCACCGCAACGCCGCTGGCCTGTGGCGCGGGCGCCCTGCGCCAAAAACGCCAGCGTGCCGAGCAGGCGCCGATCGGCGCATTTGTTCCGACTCAGAGCTATGCCGGAAAGGAGAGCCGGTACGACGAGAAGGGCACGAACAAGGGGCCGCGCATCGGCACCATGCTGACCATCTCCGGGGCGGCCGCAAGCCCCAACTGGGGTTACCACTCCTCCCCGACCACAGCGTTCCTCATGACGTTGTTCAATGTCCGGCTGGGGGCCTGGCTGCCTAACCCCGCCCAATCGACCCGGGACCAGCTTTGCCTTGCCAAGCCCGCGAATTCGCTCGACGCATTGTTGAGTGAACTGATCGGGATGACAACCGATACGCGGCAGGCGATCTACCTGAGCGATGGGGGCCATTTCGAAAATCTGGGCCTATACGAGATGCTGCGCCGCCGTTGCCGTTTGATCGTTGTCGTGGATGCCGGACAGGACGGGGAGTGCTCGTTTTTCGATCTCGGCAACGCGATCCGCAAGGCGCGGATCGATTTTCCGGGGGTGGATGTGCGGATGGACAAAATGCGCATCCTGCCCCGCAAGGAAATCGAAGCGAGCCCGTCCAAAGCCGCCGATGTGCTTGGCTTCGCTGTAGGAACGATCGATTATCCGCAGGGTGCACAGGGTCGGCTGCTCTATCTCAAGCCGAGTTTCCTGCCGGATATTCCGGCCGACATCCGTGCCTTTGGCCTGGCGAACACTTCCTTTCCGCATGGCACGACCCTGAATCAGTGGTTCACTGAAAGCGAGTTCGAAAGCTACCGGGCCCTGGGCGCCTGGCAGATGGCGGAGCTGACCAGGCTGATGGTCTATCCGACCTTGAAGGACCTGTTCGACGTAGCTGATGCGCGTGCGGGCCAAAGAGCATACGCGGTCAACCCCGTAGCCTAACGGCGTAAGCCAACCGGGGCGGCGCCCCGCTGCAACGCCAGCAGATCCAATGAAGCCGGCTCCCGTATTCCCGCGATCGTGAGTCCCGCATGCACCTGCCCCCGGTGATGCGCCTGATGGTTGAAGAAATGAGTCAATGCCGGCCCCAGCGCCTGCTGAAACGTCTTGCCGCTGGAGTTCTGATATTCGATCACCCGGTCATACCCATCCAGGCCGGTGACGAAGCCGAAGATCCGCTCGTCTTCCCGCTCCCGCGCCGCCCGCAATTCCGAAAAATCCTCGTACAGGATCTGGTTTAGCCGCTCCGGCACCGGCCCATCCCCGGTAAAGCGCCGCATCCAGATGTAATCCGCCACCAGCAGGTGGTTCAGCGTCCCGTGCACGCTGCCGAAGAACAGCCCGACCGGGCGCTTGCGCACCTCGTCCGGCAGCGTCGCCGCGTCGCCGTAGATCCGCCGGTTTGCCCATCGGTTATAGGCCGCCAACTCATCAAAATGGGATTTCAACATCCTGGCCTCCTGTCCCTGCGACGACACGATCCTGGCCCAACACGGCGATATCCGTTAGTGAGAAGGCAGGCTCAAAGCATGAGGAATTCTCATGTCCCTTCCCTCACTGCGTGCCCTGCGCGCCTTCGCCGAAACAACCCGGACCGGCAGCCTCGCGGCCGCATCGCGCGTGCTCAACGTGACGCCATCGGCCGTTTCGCATCTTCTGCGGGAATTGGAGCAATCGCTCGCGGTCAGCCTGTTCATCACCCGGGGACCGCACGCCCGCCTGACCGAAGCGGGCGAACGGCTGGGCGGCCGGCTCATCAGCGCCTTCGACACGATCAACGCCGCCATCACCGATGCACGGCATCAGGCCGGCGATGTCCGGGTCTCGGCGCTGTCGAGTTTTCTCACGCTGTGGCTGGTGCCGCGGCTGACCGGGTTCCAGTCCCGCTATCCGGAGACGCGGCTGCTGCTCAGCACCGGCACGCGTCCGGTGGACCTGTCGGCCGAACCTTACGAATGCGCGATCCGCTGGGGTCGCGGCAACTGGCCGGACCTGGAGGCGACGCTGCTGTTCCGCGATCGCCCCGTCGTCGTGACCAACCCGCGCCTGCTCCGGACGCAGGAGAGCGCCCAGGCCTTGCCCCGTCTCGCCGCCGGCACCCGCCCCGATGACTGGCCTTTGGTCGCCCGCGCGCTCGGCTGGCCGGACATCCCGCCGATCCTGACATTCGAGACACGGGCGCTGGCGGTCCAGGCCGCGACCGCCGGGATGGGGGCGGCGGTGGTGGACCGCAATCTGATCGCCGGCATGCTGGGCAATGGTCTGCTGGCGGAAATCGCCCCCGACCCGCCCGTCTGGGGCGCGGAGGGCCATTGGTTCGTCGCCCTGCCGGATCGGTTGCGCATCCGCCCGGTGCGGCAGTTTCACGACTGGCTGGTTGCCGAGGCGGGGCGGTGATTCGTTGGGTTCATCCTCCCGGCCTGCCTCTACTCGCTTATTCCTAACCCGATCGGCCCCTTCCCGCGCGTACCCCCTTGGCAACAGCGCGCCAATCCTCCTTATTTCACATCCGCATGTTCGGTTTCATAGGGTCTCGACTCCTCCAGGCTGTCCCGGTCCTTCTGGTGGTTGGCTTCATCGCCTTCGCCCTGTTCGACTATGTCGGCGATCCGGTCAGCATTCTGCTCGGCCAGGACCATACCGAGGCGCAGCGGGTGGCCCTTGTCCAGCAGCTTGGCCTGGATCAACCGTTCTTCGTGCAATACGCCCGCTTCCTGTGGACGGCGCTGCATGGGAATTTCGGCATCAGCTACCGGCTGGCGCAGCCGGTCTCCAGCCTGATCGCCGAGCGGCTGCCCGCGACGCTGGAGCTGGCGATCACCGCCTCGGTGCTGGCCTTCGCCATCGGCGTTCCGATGGGTGTCTATACCGGTATCCACCGCAACACGCTGCTGTCACGGCTGTTCATGATCGTCAGCCTGGTGGGTGTCTCGCTACCAACGTTTCTTTTGGGAATCCTGCTGATCCTGCTGTTCGCGGTCTGGCTGGGATGGCTGCCGAGCTTCGGACGTGGGCCGGTGGTTCACCTGGGCGGGTGGTGGACGACCGGGTTCACCTCATGGGCCGGCATCCGCTCCCTGATCCTGCCCGCGATCACGCTGGGAATGTTCCAGATGACCCTCATCATGCGGCTGGTGCGCGCCGAGATGCTGGAGGTCCTGCGCACCGACTACATCAAGTTCGCCCGCGCCCGCGGGCTGACCAACCGGGCGATCAATTTCGGCCACGCACTGAAGAACACGCTGGTTCCGGTCATTACCATCATGGGATTGCAGTTCGGCGGGATCGTCGCGTTCTCCCTGGTGACCGAGACGGTGTTCCAGTGGCCCGGCATGGGGCTGTTGCTGGTGCAGTCCGTGGCGGTCGCGGATATCCCGGTAATGTCCGCCTATCTGCTGCTGATCGCGCTGGTCTTCGTGCTGATCAACCTGGTCGTCGATCTGCTGTATTACGCCGTCGATCCACGCCTGCGGGTCCGCCGATGATGCTCGCCCGAGCCTGGAACAGCGATCTGGCCTACAGCTTCCGCACCTCGCCGGTCGCGGTGGCATCGGCCGCCATCGCCCTGGTCCTGATCATCGCCGCCGCGTTTGCCCCCCTTTTGGCGCCACACGATCCGATGGATGTCGCCTCGCTGTCGCTGCTGGACAGCTTCAAGCCGCCGGTTGGCATGGCGGACGCGGACTGGTCCAACCCGCTGGGGACCGACAACCAGGGCCGTGACGTCCTTTCGGCGATCATGTACGGCATGCGCATCAGCCTGCTGGTCGGCCTGCTGTCCGTGCTGTTCGCGATCGTCGTGGGCGTGGCGATCGGCCTGCTCGCCGGTTACGCGGGCGGCGTCATCGACAGCATCCTGATGCGTATCGCCGATGTGCAGCTGACCTTTCCGTCCATCCTGACCGCGCTTCTGGTCGATGGGGTGATCACCGCCGCCCTGCCCCGCACCATGCGAGAAGCGCTGCAAATCTATGTCATCATCTTCGCCATCGGCATCAGCCTCTGGCCCAACTTCGCCCGCACCGTCCGCGGGTCCACATTGGTCGAGCGCAACAAGGACTACGTCCTGGCCGCCCGCGTCATCGGCGTGCCGTCCTGGCGGATCATGCTGAATCACGTCCTGCCCAACGTCATCGGCCCCGTCATGGTCATCGGCACGCTCGGCCTCGGCTTGGCGATCATCGCAGAGGCCACCCTGTCTTTCCTCGGCGTCGGCCTGCCGCCGACACAACCATCGCTCGGCACCCTGATCCGCTTCGGCGACGACTTCCTGTTCTCCGGCGAGTGGTGGGTCAGCGTGTTCCCTGGCCTGGCGCTGATCCTGATGGTGCTGGCGATCAACCTGCTGGGCGACTGGCTGCGCGACGCGCTGAACCCGAGGCTGCGCTGATGCCGCTGCTCGACGTTCGCGACCTGACCGTCGAGTTCCCCACGCGCCGCGGCACGCTGCGCGCCCTGGACCGGGTTTCGTTCAGTATCGAGAGCGGCGAAATCCTCGGCGTTGTCGGCGAATCCGGTGCCGGCAAATCGCTGACCGGCGCCGCCATCGTCGGTCTGCTGGAACGCCCCGGCCGCATCGCCTCCGGTGAGATCCGCCTCGACGGCCAGCGCATCGACAACCTGGCGCCGGAACCGCTACGCCGCATCCGCGGCCGGCGCATCGGCACGATCTTCCAGGACCCGCTGACGACACTGAACCCGCTCTACACCATCGGCCGGCAACTGACCGAGACGATGCAGACCCACATGCGCCTGACCGACGCCGAGGCCCGCCGCAAGGCGATCGGTTGGCTCGACCGCGTCGGCATCCCCGCCGCCGCCCAGCGCATCGATGCCTACCCGCACGAGTTCTCCGGCGGCCAGCGCCAGCGCGTGGTGATCGCTTTGGCCCTGTGTGCCGAACCCGCGTTGGTGATCGCCGATGAGCCGACCACCGCGCTGGACGTGTCGATACAGGCGCAGATCATCACGCTGCTGAAGAACCTGACTCGCGACCACGGCACCGCCGTGATGCTGGTCACGCACGACATGGGCGTGATCGCCGAGACCGCCGATCGTGTCGCCGTCATGTATGCCGGGCGGATCGTCGAGATCGGCCCCGTCGCCGCCGTTATCCGCCAGCCGGCGCACCCCTACACCGACGGCCTGATGGCCAGCATCCCGTCGCTGGAGCACCGCGTGGACCGCCTGCGGCAGATCGACGGCGCGATGCCCCGGCTGGACGCCATCCCCGCCGGTTGCCGCTTCCACCCCCGCTGCCCCCGCGTCTTCGCCCGCTGCCACAAAGAACAGCCGGAGCTTCTGCCCGCCGGTGCCACAAACGCCGCCTGCTGGTTGCATGCCAATGGCTGAGAAGGCGATCCTGGAGGCCGTCGCGGTCTCCCATTTGTTCGATGTCTCCCGCCCGTTCCTGCAACGCGCCTTCACGCGGGAGCCTCGGCGGATGCTGCGTGCGGTGGACGATGTGTCCTTCGTCATCGCCCCCGGCACCACCTTCGCCCTGGTCGGCGAATCCGGCTGCGGCAAATCGACCATCGCAAGGCTCGCCGTCGGGCTTTATGCGCCAAGCGGCGGGGATATCCTGTTCGAGGGCGAGGCGCTGTCGAACGCGCGGGCGCAGCCGGCGTTGCGGCGGCGGATGAACATGATCTTCCAGGACCCGTACGCGTCGCTGAACCCGCGCTGGCGCGTCAGCGACATCGTCGCCGAACCGATCCGCGCCTTCCGTCTGGCGAACCGGCCGAATGAGGTGCGGGGCCGCGTCGGTGCCCTGCTGGCTCAGGTCGGCCTGACCGTGCGCGACGGGGAAAAATACCCGCACGAGTTCTCCGGCGGGCAGCGCCAGCGCATCTCCATCGCCCGGGCGCTGTCGAGCGAGCCGGACTTCCTGGTGTGCGACGAGCCGACCAGCGCGCTGGATGTGTCTGTGCAGGCGCAGATCCTGAACCTGATGCGGGATTTGCAGAAACGACTGGGCCTGACCTACCTGTTCATCAGCCACAACCTCGCCGTGGTGCGGCATATGGCCGATTGGCTGGGGGTGATGTACCTGGGGCGGATCGTCGAACAAGGCCCGGCCGAGGACATTTTTCGACGTCCCCGCCATCCCTACACCCGGCTGTTGCTTGACGCGATTCCGGACCTGGAGCAGGTCGGCCGGGCGCGGACTCCGGTCGGCGGCGAACTGCCCAGCCCAATCGCGCCCCCGCCGGGCTGCGCATTCCATCCGCGCTGCCCGCTTGCGAATGAACGGTGCCGGGTGGAAAAACCGGCGCATGTGATGGCCGGCGACGTTCAGGTCGCCTGCCATGCGGTTGAGGAAGGACGCGATGGCTGAGGATGAACCGAAGGGCTCGCCGTGGCGTGCGGTGGTCGGGCTGGGGCTGATCGTGGTGCTGATCGTGGGCGTGCTGTTCGTGATGCAGCAGTTGCGGCACGCGGCGGCGATCCAGGATTGTGTCGCGTCCGGACGGACGAATTGCGCGCCGATTACGCCGGGGCGGTAGCGACGGACTGGGTGCTCAACCCATGCGGCTTAAGGCGCATCCCATCGAGCAGGGATCGGGTATCAATGCGGGCGTGAACATGCCCATTGTTCACAAGATTTTCAGCAACATGAAGACCTGGTTGAATGGGACGTATCACGACGTTTCGACCAAGCACCTTCCGAGGTATCTGCGAGAGTGGTCGTATCGGTTCAACCGGCGTGGTCGGATTGACGACTTGGATCATTTCCTGCTGCGCCGTGCTGTTGGTCGGATGACGATTCCAGTGCGGGAAAGGGGTAAGCCGAGCCCATGAGAAAGGTGGCGGTGTTCGGCAATGCCGGTGGCGGCAAATCCACGCTGTCCAGACGGTTGGCGGAGATAACGGGCCTGCCGCTGTTCCCGCTGGAAATTATTCAGTTCCGAGAAGGTCGATATTGGCCAGGGGAGAAAGACGGCGGTAAGGTTTCAGATGAAGAGTACCTGAATATCCACAAAGACATCCTAAACCGGGACGAGTGGATCGTGGATGGCTATGACAATGTTGCTTGGGCGTGGGAGCGTTTCGCTGCGGCGGATACGCTCATTTACATCGACCTGCCCCTCGTTACGCATTACGAGCGGGTCACCACGCGCTTTATAAAAGGTCTTCTCAGAAACCCGGAAGGATGGCCGGAAAACAGCCCGATATGGAGGAGCACGATGAGCGGCTACAAGGTGATTTTTCTGTGCCATCGCCATCTGACTCCAAAGTATCGGCAGCTTGTCGCTGATGCGTCATCCACCAAGCGGGTCCATCATTTGAAATCTCCCTCGGCTATGACGGCTTTTCTGCGAACGGTTGAGCAAGAGCATAAGCATAGGAGTCGATAAGGCGATTCCTCGCAGGCGGGTATCAATAAGGACGACCGGTGATTGTGGCCCCTGGGCTAACCGGATAGGGACACAGTCTAAAGGTCCGTCCTGAAACTGACCCACGATCTCTGCTACGACGATCGGATAGCCTTCAGCCAGGACTCACCGAACCGGTAGTCCCGCGCCGAATCGCTCGATCAGCGCATTCGTCCGCGCGCTTTCGTCAATCTGCGGGAAATGCCCCGTATCCGCGATGATCTCGATCCGCGCAGATGGAACACTGGCGCGAACCAGGTCGAGATAGGGCGTGGTCTGTCCCTCGCGCATCGTCTGCCTCTCGCGCTTTTCGTTACTGTACGTCGTCTGCACCACCAAGACCGGCACGCGCAGGCTGGCCAGAGAGTTCGCCAGACGCCCGACATCATAGCGCAGCATATCGGTCAGCATCTTCTCCCCGATCGGTCGCGGCAAACGCTGGGCGCGTTCGAGGACCGACGCGACCACGGCCGCGTCGCTCCTGGCGGTGAACATGTCATCGAACAGGCCCTTGACCGTTGCCGCATAACCGTCCGGCCTGGCAAAGCTCTCCTGCAACACGGGTCCCATCGCCGCCGCGAACTGGCTGCCGTCAACCAGGATGACCCCCGCGGTCTGGGCTGGCGCCTGCAAGGCGACCTCGATCACCACCCGGCATCCCATGCTGTGGCCGACCAACACAGCCGGCGGGAGGGCCAAGGCACGCATGACCTCGGCCACGTCGGCGCCGTAACGCTCGATCGAGCAGTCCGCCGCCGAACCCGGACTCGCCCCGTGCCCACGCAGATCGACGGCGATGGTCTGGTGGCGCGGCGAAAGATGCGCCACCTGCGCGTCCCAATCGGCATGCGCACAGCCAAATCCATGCACGAACACGATCGGAGGCTGCCCCTGGCCTGTCACGACATGATGGCTAAGCGCCATGTTTCATCCCCCGAGAATCGCCGGCTGATATTACGTCGAAACCGGCATGTCCCGGACAGTCCGGCCTCATTCCAAACCTGCTTCGGTCGGGCGTTTCTGACAAGCCTCAGCCGTTGGCATGGGTATCGATGACCATCTCTGGTCGGGACGGCGGCGGGCGGCCCCGTGGCCAATCCGCCATGCGGCTCACGACCCGTTCGGGAGGCGCGGAACTCCCGGATCTGTCGCCACACTGTATCGCACGCCGGACGGAACGCTTTGGATCACAGGTGGCCGGACGGTGGGGCCAGGGTCAATCCCGCCACCGCCCCGGGTACGGCGATGGCGTTGTCGTCGTTCAGCGTGGCGAGCAACGCACTGCTGTTGCCGCTTTGGCGGTCCCGACTGGCGGCGTTTACCGGATGTTAACCCCGCCGCGGTCCTATCGCCCGCTTTCAAGGCGGAGCGGCACGGTGGCGAACCAGGCAGACCAGATCCAGCAGGCGGTGTGCGCGACGATCCGGGCGGAGGTCGGGGATTTGCGCAGCTTCGTCGATCGCCGCATCGCCGAACTGAGCGCGGAGGTTCACGCGACCGTCGAGCTGATGGATTTCAGCGAGACCAACCTGTCGGGACAGCTCAAAGGTATCCGGGAACAGATCGCCGGCATCATCGCCATGCCGGCCGCCGCCACCCGCAACAGCGGGTTGGAACTGGAAGCCGTGGTGCAGGCGACCGAGGCCGCGGCGAACCGGATCATGGAGGCCGCGGAAGCAATCGGCGACTGGCTGCGGGAGGGAACAAGCGATCCCGCCGCGATGGAGGCGGTGAACGAGAAGGTCAACGCCATCTTCGAGGCCTGCACGTTCCAGGATGTCACCGGACAGCGCATCCGGCGCGCGATCCAGCACTTGCAGCAGGTGGAGAGCATGCTGACCGACATGGTCCCTGACGGCGGAGGCTTGCCCGCGTCGGCCACGGCGCCCGAGGACAATCCGGATCTACTTCAAGACGCGGTTGACTCCTTGTTTGGGTAGCTTCGGCTCATCCTTCCATCGCGTTAAGAATCGGTCACGCGGGACTGATACGGTTGCATTGGTTTGTGGTTGCGGTATGTCCGCCAACCAACGGGGACTGTAGGGGAACGCAAGGTGGCGACTCGCGTCGAAGACGCATCGGACCAGACGGTTCTGATCGAAATCCAAGGCCTGACGAAGCGCTTCGGCGCATTCACCGCCGTTGATAACGTATCGTTCCAGGTGCGCCGGGGCGAGGTGCTGGGGTTCCTCGGCCCGAATGGCGCCGGGAAATCGACCACGATGCGGATGCTGGCCGGGTTCATGATCCCCACGGCCGGAACCGCGCGCATCCTGGGGCACGATGTGCAGACCGACAGCGTGGCCGCCAGGGGCGTGCTGGGATTTCTCCCGGAAGGCGCGCCAACCTATCCCGAAATGTCCGTCGAGGGATTTTTGCGATTCTGCGCGCGGGTCCGAGGGTTCTCGGGTTCCGAACTGGCGGACCGGGTCGATCACGCCCTCGGCCTGACGACGCTGCGCGGCGTCCGGTTGCAGCCGGTCGAAACATTGTCGAAAGGCTTCAAGCGCAGGGTCGGCCTGGCACAGGCATTGCTGCACGATCCGCCGGTGCTGGTGCTGGACGAGCCGACAGACGGGCTGGACCCGAACCAGAAGCATGAGGTGCGCGGCTTGATCGAACGAATGGCGCCAGAGAAGGCAATCGTGATCTCGACGCACATCCTGGAGGAAGTTGACGCCGTGTGTTCGCGCGCGATCGTCATAGCCAACGGACGCATCGTCGCCGACGCGACGCCGGCCGAACTGGAGCAGCGGCATCCGTCGGGGAAACTGGAAGAGGTGTTCCGCGCGCTGACGATGGAGGGGATGGCATGACGATGGCACGGCCGATATGTCATCCCCTCCATCCCGCCCCTCATGGCCGAGCGTATCCCTATAGGCATCAGGGCAAAGACGCGTCCGGGGCAGCGCGTTCGCCGCAGTCGCCAGACAGAAATGACACGGGGGGAGGACACCCATGAGCAAGACCCTTGTCGTCGCCAACCGCGAGCTCCGCGCCTACTTCGCCACGCCGGTCGCGACCGTGTTCATCGTCATTTTCCTGGTCCTGCAAGGCGCCCTGACCTTCAACCTCGGTCAGTTCTTCGATCGCGCGCAGGCGGACCTGAACCCCTTCTTCACCTTCATCCCCTGGGTGTTCCTGCTGCTGATCCCGGCCATCACCATGCGCCTCTGGGCCGAGGAACGACGGCTCGGCACGATCGAGCTGCTGTTGACGCTGCCGATCACCCAAGGCCAGGCGGTGCTAGGGAAATTCCTCGCGGCCTGGGGGTTCTGCGCCATCGCGCTGGCGCTGACGTTTCCGTTCGTCATCGCGGTCAACATCCTTGGCAGCCCGGATAACGGCGTGATCGCGTCGGGCTATGTCGGATGCCTGCTGATCGCGGGCGCCTTCCTGTCCGTCGGCGCGGCGATGTCGGCGGTCACCCGCAACCAGGTCATCGCCTTCGTGCTGGCGGTGGCGATCTGCTTCGTGTTCGCGGTCGCCTCCAACCCGATCGTCAACGACTTCCTGGCGAAGAACGTCCCCGCCCTGGGCGAGTTCACCCGCCGGATCGCGGTGATCGACCGGTTCACCGACTTCACCCGAGGCATCATCGCCCTGCGCGACCTGATCTACTTCGCGACGTTCATCGGCTTCTTCCTGTTCCTGAACACCGTTCTGGTCGACCAACGGAAGGCAGACTGAACCGATGCGCCGTCTATCCTTTTCCATTATCGGTGTCATCGCCGCCGCGGCGATCGCCATCGGCATCAACATGTTCGCCGATGCGCGACTGGCGAACGTGCAGCTCGACCTGACGCAGGGGCATCTCTACACGCTGTCGCCCGGCACCAGGCAGATCCTGGCGGGGCTGAAGGAGCCGGTCACGCTGCGGCTGTTCTACTCGCGCCAGTTGGGCAGCACCGTGCCGGCCTATGGCACCTATGCCGACCATGTGCGGGAGATGCTGCGTGACTACGCCTCGATCTCCGGCGGCAAGGTGCGGCTGGAATTCTACGACCCAGAACCGTTCAGCGACACCGAGGACCGTGCCATGGCGTACGGCCTGCAGGGGGTGCCGCTGGATCAGGGCGGTTCACAGATCTACTTCGGACTGGCCGGCACCAATCTGGAAGACGACGAGCGGACGATCCCGTTCTTCCAGGCCGAACGGGAGCGGTTCCTGGAATACGACCTGACCAAGCTGGTCTATGAGCTGTCCAACCCGAAGCGGCCGGTGATCGGGGTGATGTCCTCGCTGCCGCTGGACGGCGACCCGCGCACCATGATGATGACGCAAGGGCGCGGACCGGGCGGGCAGCCGTACGCGTCCTCGGTGCTGCTGCGGCAGACCAACACGGTGAAGACCGTGCCAACGGACGCCCAGGTGATCGACCCCGACATCCAGGTGCTTCTGGTGGCCGAGGCGCAGAACCTGTCGCCGGCAACCCTGTATGCGATCGACCAGTTCGTGATGCGCGGCGGCAAGCTGATGGCGATGGTCGATCCGTGGAGCGAGGCGATGGCGGCGACGCCCTCCCCCACCGGGATGCCGCCCGAGGACACCCACGCGGACCTGAAGACGTTGTTCGATGCCTGGGGTATCCAGTTCGACCCGACAAAGGTCGTGGGCGACCTGACCGGCGCATGGCGCGTGCGGGCCGGCAACAGCGACCGGGTGCAGGCGGTGAACTATGTCGCCTGGTTCAACATCCGTGACGGGATCAACCATGACGACCCGGCGACGGCCGACCTTCAGCAGGTGACGGTGGCGTCCGCCGGCGCGATCGCCAAGGCCCCGAACGCATCGATCGACTTCACGCCGTTGCTGACCAGCAGCGACCGCAGCGGATTGGTCCCGGTCGATGAGGTCAAGATGCCGGACCCGGCCAAGGTGCTGGCTGGCTTCAAGCCGGAGGGCGGCCCCCGGGTGATCGCCGCGCGGGTGCATGGTGTGCTGAAATCCGCGTTCTCCGGCCCGCCGCCGCTGCAAGGCGATCAGAAGCGGCCGGAAGGATTCCCGGCGTATAAGGCGCAGACCGATGGGCCGGCCAATATGGTGGTGGTCGCGGACTCCGACATCCTGGTCGACCGGTTCTGGGTGCGCGTGGCGGATTTCTTCGGCCAGCAGACCGCGACCCCGTTCTCGGACAACGGCCCGTTCGTCGCCAATCTGATTGGCACCCTCGCCGGCAGCGACGCGCTGATCGGGTTGCGCTCGCGCGGCGATACCAACCGGCCGTTCACACTGGTGGCCGAGATGCAGGGCGACGCCGAGGCAAGGTTCCGCCAGACCCAGCAGGCCTTGCAGCAGCATTTGGACGAGACGGAGAAGCAGCTTCGCACTCTGCGTTCCGGTGGCGGTGAAGGCGGGGATAAGGCCAAGCCCGACGCCGTTATTACGCCCGAGCAGCGCGCCGCGATCGACGCCGCCCGGCAGGATGTGCTGGCAACACGGCAGAAATTACGGGCGGTGCAGTTGGAACTGAATCGAGATATCTCCCATCTTGAAACCGAGATGCGCGTGTTCACCATCGTGCTGGTCCCGGCTCTGCTGACAGTACTGGCGATCGGCATGGGGATCGTGCAGCGACGCCGGCGGGCGAGGACCCGCTCATGAGGGCGCGCAGCGTTGGACTGCTGGTCGGGCTGGGTGTCCTGGCCGTAGCGGGCGGCTGGTATTTCGGCACGGCCACCACACCGTCCGAGCGGACCACGGTCGCAGGCGGGAAGCTCATGTTTCCCGATCTGGCGCCCCGATTGCAGGATGCGGCCAAGGTGGAGATCACCCATCAGGGCAAGCAGACGGTGATCGAGAAGCGGCCGGACGGCGGCTGGGGCATTGCCGCGATGCACGACTATCCGGTGCAGGAAGCCAAGCTGCGCGGCATGCTGACGGGACTGACGGAATTGCGGCTGGCGGAGCCCCGGACCAGCGATCCGGCACAGTTCAGCCGGTTAGGCGTGGATGATCCGAACGGTGCCGGGTCGTCGGCCGATCTGCTGCGTGTGGTGGACGGTGCCGGCAAGCCGATCCTGGCGGTGATCGTCGGGCACCGGCGGGTGCGCAGCCAGGCGGACGTGCCAGAGGAAGTGTATGTCCGCCGGCCGGATGAAAACCAGTCCTGGCTGGCCGAGGGCAACCTGCAAGTTGATGCCGACGCGGCGCAGTGGCTGGACCGGGATTTGATGAACATCGGGCATGACCGGATCGCGTCCGTCGCGGTCGGTGATCAGGCACTGGTGTTCGAGCAGACGGACGGGAAATTCGCTCTGACCCAGCCGGCGGAGCATCCCAAGCTGGAAGACTACAAGGTGGACGACGTCGCCCGCGCACTGGAATTGCTGACGTTCCAGGAGGTGCGCGCCGACAAGGATGCGCCGGGTGTTGAAGCTGGCCATGCGGTCTTCACCACGAAAGACGGGCTTGCGGTGACCGTGACGGTGCTCCACGCTGACAAGGATGTCTGGGCGCGGTTCTCGGTCGCCGGCGCCGACAAGGTGAAGACAGAGGCCGAGAAGCTGAACGGGCGCCTGGCGGGCTGGACGTATCAGATCGGCTCCTGGAAGGAGAAATCGCTGGTGCCCACGCTGGATGACCTGAAGGCAGCGGAACCGGCGAAGCCCACGCCTGATACAGACAAGAAATGACCGACCGCGAGTATCCCGCCCGCCCCATCGTCGGGATCGGGATCGTGGTGATCAAGGGCGATCAGGTGTTGCTGTGCCAGCGCGGCAAGCCGCCGAATCTGGGGAGCTGGACCCTGCCCGGCGGCGCGCAGGACATCGGTGAGACGTGCGAAGAAGCAGCCAGGCGTGAACTGCTTGAAGAATGCGGGTTGGAGGTTGGCGACCTGCATTTCTGCGCCCATGTCGATACGATACGACGGGACGACGATGGCCGGGTGCAGTTCCATTACACGATCCTGGATTTTTGTGCCCGCTGGGTGGCTGGGGAGCCAGTGGCGGCCTCCGACGTGACGGCCGCCGTGTGGGCGCCGATGGATGCGCTGGAACCGTATGGGCTGTGGTCGGAGGCACACCGGATCATCGGGATCGCCCGGCGGTTGGTGAGGTGACTCTGGGATTGCGGTTTGTGGTGTGACGCTCGGCCGTGCGGGTTTTCTAGTGACGGCCCGGACGCCGAGATCGTGTCCGAAGCCAGCCGCGGCCATTGGTCCACGATGATTTGCCTCGGCTTGATCTGGTCTGCCGGGAGGAGTTGGCGGCCGCGGGGACAAACAAGGGAGAGGCGCCCGGCTGATCCGTGTCCGCGCTGTGCGGCGTGCGGTTGGCGTCCTCGATCTCATCAGGCCTACCACGTCGCGAACATGATCCCCACCGCCACCGTCATCACGACGGTGCACAGCCACCCCATGGCGCACAGACCCCGAGACAGCGTGAACTGACCCATCACCTTCGGCGACATCGCCATGATCATGATCACCGCCATCAGCGGCACCGCGACGACGCCGTTGATCACCGCTGACCAGAACAGCGCCTTCACCGGGTCCAGCCCGACGAAATTGATCGCGATCCCGATCAGCGTCGCCACGACGATCGTGCCGTAGAACGCCCTTGCATCCAGCGGCAGGCGGTCAAGGCCGGTCGGCCAGTCCAGAGCCTCCCCCAGTGCATAGGCACACGATCCGGCCAGCACCGGGATCGCCAGCAGCCCGATGCCGATAATCCCCGCGGCGAACAAAGCGAACGTGAACACGCCGGCGATCGGCCGCAGTGCCTCCGCCGCCTGGGCCGAGGTGTTGATATCCGTGATCCCGTGCGCGTTCAGCGTCGCGGCGGCGGTGATGATGATGAACAGACTGACGAGGTTCGAGTATCCCATCCCGACATAGGTATCCAACCGGATGCGCCCTATCTGCGCCCTCGCCTGCTCCGGCGCCTCCAGCAACGCCTTGGCGTTCGGATCGATGCGCTCATCCTCGGCTTCCTGCGACGACTGCCAGAAGAAGCAGTACGGCGTGATGGTGGTGCCAAGAACGGCGACGACGGCGACGACGTAGTCAGTATGCAGACGGAACGTCGGAATGAACGTGTCCCGTGCGACCAGGCCCCAGGGCGTGTCCACCACCAGCGCGGTCGCGACGTAGGCCAGCAGGAAGACAGAACTCCATTTCAGCAGGACAACGTAGCGCTCATAGCGGGAAAAGGTTTCCAGCGCCGCGCAGCCGACCGCGAAGCCGACGACATAGAGATGCGCCGAGCCGCCGATCAAAAGGGTCAGCGCGTCCCCCATGGCCCCCAGGTCGGCGCCCAGGTTGATGATGTTGGCAACCAGCAGGAGCAGCACGATGACGCGCAGCAGAAGCCCAGAGTAATGCACGCGGATGTTGCCGGCGATCCCTTGCCCGGTGACCCGGCCGATCCGTCCGCTGATTTCCTGGATCGCCGCCATCAGCGGGAAGGTGAACAGCATGACCCAGCACATCGCGAAGCCGAACTGCGCGCCTACCTGGGAATAGGTGGCGATGCCGCTGGGGTCGTCGTCGGACGCGCCGGTGATCAGGCCCGGCCCAAGCGCCGCCCACAGCCCTTTGCCCGGCGGCTTCCCGGGTGCCCGACGCTCGGCGATCCGACCAGCCAGTACGTGGTGGGCGGGATGGCGATGGTGGCCGAATCGCATTGCGGCTGAGTCTTTCATCTGAGGATCATTTTGCCTCCCCGACTATCATAAGTCCTTTCGGCACGGCACACTTTTGAGTGACGGACGACCGGAAGGGCCACCATGAAACCTGCCAGCAGCGACGGCGCGATACGCATCCAGGCGATCCTGGGCGATGCGTTCCGCGTCCTGGAATTCGACGAAAGCACGCACTCATCGGCCGAGGCCGCGGCGGCGATCGGCTGCGAGGTCGCACAGATCGCCAAGTCGATGCTGTTCCGGGCGGCGGATGGAAGGCCGGTCCTGGTGGTGGCGTCGGGGGCGAATCGAGTGGACGAGAAGAAGGTCGCCGCCCTGCTGGGGCAAAAGATCAAGCGGGCGGACCCGGACTTCGTATTGCTTCACACCCGGGTCGCCGTGGGAGGCGTGCCGCCTGTCGGGCATGCGACTCCGCCGGTTACCTTCCTGGATCGCGATTTGCTGGCGTATCCGGCGATCTGGGCGGCGGCCGGGTCGCCGAACGCGGTGTTCGCGCTGACTCCGGCTGATCTGGCACGCCTGACCGGGGCCGATTTCGCCGATGTGGCGAAATAAATTGGTGCGAGAGGGGGAATTCGATGCCCCTCATGCCTGAAGGGTGGGCTCGTGTGAGCTTATGCCAAGCCGCGGAAAGATTAGTCCCCGTCATGG
>JARLIN010000305.1 GCA_031291715.1 Rhodopila sp.
GGTATCGCAGGTGACGTAGACGTCCGGCAGGAAATGCATCTCGATCTTCAGCAACCCATCGCCCTGGCAGGCCTCGCACCGGCCACCTTTGACGTTGAAGCTGAAACGGCCCGGTTTGTAACCCCGCGCCCGAGCCTCCGGCAGTTCGGCGAACCAGTCGCGGATAGGGGCGAACAGGTCGGTGTAGGTGGCCGGGTTGGACCGAGGCGTCCGGCCGATCGGCGACTGGTCGATGTCGATGATCTTGTCGAGTTGCTCCAGCCCCTCGATCCGGTCGTGTGCCGTCGGCACCAGTCCGGCGCCCATCAAGCGGCGTGCGGCGGCCTTGTAGAGCGTATCGACCACCAAGGTTGATTTGCCGCCGCCGGACACGCCGGTAACGCAGGTGAAGGTGCCTAAGGGGAAACCGGCGGTGATGTTTTTCAGGTTGTTGCCGCGGGCGCCGACGACTTTCAGCAGGCGGTCCTTCTGCACCGGGCGGCGCATGACCGGCACCGGTATCTGGCGGCGCCCGGACAGATAGGCGCCGGTCAGTGATTTCGGGTTGGCGGCGACCTCGACGGGCGTGCCTTCGGCGACCACGTGGCCGCCGTTGATGCCGGCGGCGGGTCCCATGTCGATCAGGTGGTCGGCGGCGCGGAT
This sequence comes from Rhodopila sp., assembly GCA_031291715.1. Classification (GTDB taxonomy): domain Bacteria; phylum Pseudomonadota; class Alphaproteobacteria; order Acetobacterales; family Acetobacteraceae; genus Rhodopila. The sequence continues at coordinate 643 of JARLIN010000305.1, forward strand.
CGCGTCCTCATCATGTTCCACGACAAGAACGGTGTTGCCGAGGTCGCGCAGCCGTCTCAGCGTGCCCAGCAGGCGCTCGTTGTCGCGCTGGTGCAGGCCGATCGACGGCTCGTCGAGCACATACAGCACGCCGGTCAGGCCGGAGCCGATCTGGCTGGCCAGACGGATGCGTTGCGACTCACCGCCGGATAATGTGGCGGAGCCCCGGGCCAGCGTCAGATAATCCAGCCCGACATCGACCAGGAACTGCAGCCGGTCCACGATTTCCCGCAGGATGCGGCGGGCGATTTCCTGTCGTTGCGGGGTCAGTTGCGGCAGCACCTCACCGAACCAGTGAAGCGCGGCACGGATTGACTGTTCCGACGCCTCGGCGATGTTGTTGCCGGCGACGCGGACCGACAGAGCTTCGGGCTTAAGGCGGGCGCCGTTGCAGACGGCGCAGGGTTTTTCCGCCTGGTAGCGCGACATTTCTTCCCGCACCCAGACGCTGTCGGTTTCCTGCCAGCGGCGTTGCAGGTTTTTCAGCACGCCCTCGAACGGTTTGGTAACCGTGTAGCTGCGGACGCCGTCCTTGTAGGTGAAGGCGATCGGCTCGTCGCCGGAGCCATGCAGGATGGCGTGGCGCACGTCTTCCGGCAGGTCGTGCCACGGTGTTTTCGTTGTCTGCTTATAGTGCCGGGCGAGGCTTTGCAGCGTCTGGTCGTAGTAGGGCGACTGCGCGCCGCTCCAAGGTGCCACCGCCCCATCCGCGAGGCTGATCCGGTCGTCGGGGACGGCAAGGTCCGGATCGAAGAAGGTTTCCACGCCCAGGCCGTCGCAGGCGGGGCAGGCGCCGTGAGGGGAATTGAAGCTGAACAGCCTCGGTTCGATCTCCTCGATCGAAAAGCCGCTGACCGGACAGGCGAAGCGGGACGAAAAAACCGTGCGCTCGCCGCTATCGGCGTTTTCGGCATAGACGATGCCGTCGGACATGCTCAGCGCGGTCTCAAAACTGTCGGCCAGCCGCGCGGCGATCCCGTCGCGGACGACGAGACGGTCCACCACGGCCTCGATCTCGTGCTTGATCTTGCGGTTGAGGGCGGGAACCTCGGCGATTTCATAGAGCGTGCCGTCCACCTTCACCCTGGTGAAGCCGCGGCGCTGCAGTTCCGCCAGCTCCTTGCGGTATTCGCCCTTGCGGTCGCGCACGACGGGGGCGAGCAGCAGCAGGCGGGTGCCCTCCGGCATCGCCATGACGCGGTCCACCATCTGGGAGACGGTCTGCGCCTCGATCGGCAGTCCGGTAGCGGGCGAGTAGGGGACGCCTACACGCGCCCAGAGCAGGCGCATGTAGTCGTGGATCTCGGTCACCGTGCCGACGGTGGAGCGGGGGTTTTTCGACGTGGTCTTCTGTTCGATGGAAATCGCCGGCGACAGGCCATCGATGCTGTCCACGTCCGGCTTGCCCATCAGTTCAAGGAACTGGCGGGCGTAGGCGGACAGCGATTCCACATAGCGGCGCTGGCCCTCGGCATAGATCGTGTCGAACGCGAGCGAAGATTTGCCGGAGCCGGACAGGCCGGTGATCACCGTCAGCGAGTCGCGCGGAATGACGACATCGACGTTCTTGAGGTTATGTTCCCGCGCGCCGCGCACGTGGATGGAGCCGGCCATGTATCCTGTTGTCCCTGATCTCTCGCTGGCGAGCGGATGTGTTCCGGTGATGTTCCCGGTATGCCATTTTCCGGGATGTGTTGAAAGGGCTATGTGGCCCCTCTGTGGGGTATGGCTAGGGTTCGCAGCCCACCCATGCAGCATTGGACGCTGAACGGCCCGCCTGGTGACCGGATGCCATGGAACGACGTGGCTGGCGTGCCGATCACTCTACGCCCCTTCTTCCGGATCATTGCTTATCCAGCCATACATCCTCCCACCGCCAGCCGTTGTAGATGCTGTTCACCATAATCGTCATGTTCTTGACATAAGGGTGCCAGCAGGCGGCGGCGACGTCGTGATAGATGACCGGCCGCACCACATCGTCGGCCAGTTTACGCTCGATGTCCCAGACCATCGCCTTCCGCCTGGCGACATCCGTTTCCATCGACTGCCGGTCGAATGCCGCTTCCAGCGCCGGATTGCAGTAGTTCGTGTAGTTGCGCAGCGACCCGCAGGCGTAGTTTTCGTAGAAGTTCTGGTCCGGGTCATCCAGCGAACTGCCGGTCAGGTTCACGCCGATGGCGTAATCCTTCTTGAAGACGCGATTGTAGTACTGAGGCGTGTCCACAACGTCCAGGTCGGCGTCGATGAAAACCTCTTTGAGCTGGTCGTTCATGATCAGCGCCGGGTCGCGGAAGGTGTTGATGTTACGAGTGAAAATCTTCGTCTTCAGCATTTTGTCCGGGCCGTAGCCCAGGCGCCGCATGATCGTGCGGGCTTCCTCCCGGTTTTTCGCTACGTCCGGATTGTAGCCGGTAAGAGTATGCAGGATCTCATCCGGCATGCCCCACACACCTTCCGGGGGCGGCAGCATGGAGCCACCGATACGGCCCTGGCCCTCGTTGATGATGTCGTTGAACGCTTTGCGGTCGATCGCCAGCGCCAGGGCGCGCCTGATGTCGGGGTTGTCGAACGGCGGCGCGTCGCGATTGATGATCAGGTTGGTGTTGACGTTGGTCCGCCGCAGCTCGCAATGCGCCTCCGGGTCCTGGTTCTTGATGTCGCGCAGCAGCGGCACCGAGACGTCGGTGGGATAGGTCATGTCGAAGGTACCGGCGACGAAGCCCAGCATGCGTGTCGCGCGGTTCGGGACGATGCGGTACTCGATCGCGTCGAGGTAGGGCAGACCCTTCTTCCAGTAATCGGGGTTGCGTTCCAGCCGCATGCTCTCGTTCAGGCGGTATTCCACGAACCGGAACGGGCCCGTGCCGATCGGCTTGGTCCGCATTGTCGCCGACGAGACATGACACGGATAAACGGGCGACCAACCCGAGGCCAGCAACGCGATGAAGGACGGCTGGGGACGCTTGAGGTGGAAGGTGGCTTCATAGTCGCCGTTGACGGTGATTTCCTTCAGGTTGGCGAACCATGTCTGGCGCGGGCTTTTCCGCATTTTTCCCGGCGCGAGGCCGGAGACCATGTCCCAGGTGCATTTCACATCAGCCGCGGTGAACGGCTGGCCGTCATGCCATTTCACACCCTGACGCAGGGTGAAGGTCAGCGCGGTGCGGTCCTGGCTCCATGTCCAGGCGCTTGCCAGTTCGGGGCGGATCGTCTCCAGGCTGTGCTGCGGAATATGCTGGTCGAACAGGACCAGGTTGTTGAACATCGGCATGAACGGAATCACCACCGACGCGGTCGCCTCCTCCTGGATCGAGGGGCTGGGCGGGGTATCGATATGCGGGATTGTCAGGACCCCACCGCGTTTCTGTGCCCAAGCCTGGCCGCTGGCCAGCGCGATGGCAACGGCAAGGCAAGCGATCGTGCGCCGCATCCGTCTTCCTCCCTGTAACCCGCCGGGTTTTCCCGGTCAGGGTGGAAGGCTGCGCCGTTCCCTGGCGGCGGTGCAAGGGCGTTGCATGCCGGGCCGAGAGGCATAGGTTGTTACCGATCAAATCGGGAGCCGGCGATTCGTGCCGCCGGGGCGCGGGCGGCAGCGGAGCGGCCGGCGCCGGTGGTCAGTCATTTTTGCGTGGGATTTGGCCGCTGTGCCCATAATCCGCGGCGCAAGCTTGCGGCAGAGGCGGTCACCCCGTAACGGGCAGTTTTCGGGCAAACCGCGCCGCGATTCCCGGGGTTTGTAAGGAATATCTTAACCATGTGGCCCGTAGGTGGGGTTTGGGCTAGGTTCGGAGTCTTGGGAAAGGATTGGGTCGATGGCAGGTTCGGTGAACAAAGTGATCCTGGTGGGAAATCTGGGGAAGGACCCGGAGGTTCGCTCCACACAGGATGGCAGCAAGATCGTCAACCTCACGCTGGCGACCAGCGAGACGTGGAACGACCGCGCCTCCGGCGAGCGGAAGGAACGGACCGAATGGCACCGGGTGGTGATCTTCAACGATCGCACCGCTGATGTGGCAGAGCGATTCCTGAAGAAGGGCGCGAAGATCTATGTCGAGGGTTCGCTGCAGACCCGGAAGTGGACCGACCAGCAAGGGCAGGAGCGCTACACCACCGAAGTGGTGATCGGCCGGTTCAACGGGCAGCTCACGATGCTGGATGGTCGCGCGGGCGGCGGTGAGGGTGGTGGCGCCGGCGGCGGCTTCGAGGGTGGTTCCGGCGGCGGTTATGCCCCGCGCGAGCGTTCCCCCGCGGCCAGTGGTGCTGGCCGGTCCGCCGGTGGCGGTGCGCGGGGCGGGTCGGGAGGCCCGTCGTGGGACGCGCCGAAGGGCGGCGATCTCGATGATGAGATTCCGTTCTAACCCCAGCGGCATGAGATAATGGGATTATGAAGTATACCGGACAGGCCGCAGCGGTGCGGCTTGTCTGTCTATGTGTCGCGACCTGATCACGACGATAAAGAGTAAATACTAAATACAGAGAACAAGACGGCGGGCTATCCGCCGCATCGGTAACGGGAGGAAACACATGCCGAACCCCGGCCGGAGGGCATTCGTCAGGACCGCCCTGGCGACACCCGCCGCATTCAGCATTTTGCGCTCCAGGGCGCAGGCCGCGGAGTTTGTCTTCAAATACGGCAACAACGTTCCGGAAACCTATCCGCTCAACGTGCGGATGACGCAGGCGGCGGAACGGATCCGCATCGCGACGAACGGCCGATTTGATTTACAGGTTTTTCCTGCCGGTCAGCTTGGCACCGACACCGATATGTTGTCGCAGGTCCGCTCGGGGGCCATCGATTTCTATACTGCGTCGGGCCTCGTGCTATCAACGCTTGTGCCATTGACGGCCATCAACGCGCTCGGGTTCGCCTTCAAGGATTACAGCCAGGTCTGGCCGGCGATGGACGGCAAACTCGGTGCGGTCATCCGTGCCAAGATCGATGCGGCCGGCCTGCATGCGATCGAAAAGATTTTCGATATCGGGTTTCGCGAAGTGTCCTCGAGCACGCACCCGATCACCGACCCTGACAGTTTCAAAGGCTTCAAGATCCGTATTCCGCCAAGCCAGCTTGGGGTGTCCATGTTCCGGGCGCTGGGCGCGGCACCGGCGACGTTGAACTTCGCCGAGGCTTACACGGCGCTGCAAACGCATGTGGTGGACGGGCAGGAAAATCCGTTGTCCATCATCGACACGGCGAAATTCTACGAGGTTCAGAAATACGTCTCGATGACGAACCATATGTGGGACGGCTACTGGCTGCTGTGCAACGGGCGCGCATGGAAGAGCCTGCCGGATGACATAAGAACGGTTGTATCGCGCGAACTGAACCGCGCCGCGCAAGAGGATCGCGTGGACATTGCTGCACTCGATGCGTCGCTGAAAGGGAAGCTTGAGGCCAAGGGGATGCAGTTCAATACCCCTGACCCGGAGCCGTTTCGTGCCATCCTGAAACGGGATGGTTTCTACGAACAGTGGCGCAAGACATTCGGCGATGAAGCGTGGGACATCATGGAATCCTATGTCGGTCGTCTCTCGTGAAACGATCCCTTTGATCCCGGCAGCTCTGGTCCGAGCCGCCAAATGAATGGAAAGTAGTATAGGGCGGCAGTTCCGCTACATCCCAGCCCCATACCCCCAGCAAACCTCCGCCGGCAGCGCTACTGTCACAGCGGCATCGACCGCGTGGCGGATACTGCTGCCGACTTCCAGCGCCTCGATCGTTTGCCCGAACACGCTGACCTCGTACACCGTCTGCGTGCCCTGGTAGTTCCGCGACACCACCCGGCCCGGAAACTGGTTCGGCCCGGCGTTGGACGGCTCCAGCAGCACGTTATCCGGCCGCAGCGCCACGTTCACCGCCGCGCCGGGCGCTGTGTCGCCCGCCAGCCGCACGGTCAACGACCCGCGAGACCCGACCGACACCACACCCTGCATTCCATCTCGCGAAACAAGCCGCCCCGCGATGACATTGGATGCCCCGGTGAACCCGGCCACGAACAAATCGGCCGGGTCGTTGTACAGCTCATCCGGCGCGGCCAGTTGCAGCAGCTTGCCGTCACGCATCACGCCGATGCGGTCGCCCAGCACCACTGCCTCTTGCTGGTCGTGCGTCACGTACAGCGCCGTCAGCCCGACCCGCTTGATGATCCGCCTCAGGTCGTCTCTTAACCGTAACCGCAACTGCGCATCCAGGTTGGACAGCGGCTCATCCAGCAGCAGGATCTGCGGCTGATAGACCATGCTGCGGGCCAGTGCGACCCGCTGCATCTGCCCGCCGGATAACTGCGTCACCGGCCGATCGGCGTAATCGGACAGCTCCACCAGGCCGAGTGCTTCCTCGATCGCCTTTGCCTGATCGCGGCGAGGTACGCCACGCGCCTTCAGTGGGTACCCGACGTTCTGCCGCACCGTCATGTGCGGCCACACGGCGTAAGACTGGAACACCATGCCCAGGTTGCGGCTGCGCGGCGGCACCAGCACGCCGGCCTGCGGGTCGGTGTACATCGTGCCGCCGATCACGATGCGGCCGGACGTGGGATGCTCCAACCCCGCCACGCAGCGGAGCGTCGTCGTCTTGCCGCAGCCGGAGGGGCCGAGCAAAACGACGATCTCGCCGGCTGCGATGGTGAAGGAGACGTCGTCAATCGCCGCCTTCGCGACGGGCGATCCTTTGATCGGGGGAAAGATTTTCCGCAGATGCTCGACGCGCAGCTCGGACGACATGTTACTGCCGGTACCCGTAGGTCTTGTTCCAGTCGTCCAGCCAGGCGTCGTGCAGCTTCTGGAATTGGCCGAATTCCGGAGTCCACAGCTTGTTGACCTTGGGGTCGAAGGCTGGTGTCGGGATCGGCGGGTTGCGCAGTGCCGTCACGTTGCCCTGGTCGCGAATGGCGGCGATCTGGCCGTCGTCCGACAGGTTCCAGTCCATCCACAGGCGCGCCGCGTTCGGGTGCTTCGCGCTCGCGGCGATACCCGTGCCGTAAGGGGTGATCGGCACGCCCTCGGGGCCGTAGATCATGTCGATCGGAGCACCGTCTTTCTTCTTCCCATAGACGATGCTCATGAGGATCGGGCCCATCGCCACCTCGCCACGGATCACGGCGTCGCACAGGGGGGCACTGGAGGGAAACAGTTTCGGCTTGGTCGCGGCCTGCTTCACCCAATAGTCCTCACCCAGCACCTGCCGTTCGAACATGACGCGGGTCCAGGTGGTGCCGCCGGAGGGTGCGATGACCTGGCCGATCTTGCCGCCGGCGTATTCCGGGTTGCACAGGTCCATCCAGCTCTTTGGCGGGTTGCTGACGATTTCCGGGTTCCAGGCGATGCACCACGCCGGGGTGGTGGTCGGCCACAGCTTGGGAGAAACCAGGGTTTCCGTCATGTAGTCGGCGGCATTCGGTGGTGCGTAGTCGGCGAACAACTCCTCGATCGACTTGGACTGGCCGCGGTCGGAGTGGTCGATCACGTCGGCTTCCAACTTGCCGGCGGCAGCCTCGCTGCGCACACGGGTGATCAACTGGCCGCCGGAGGCACGCACCATACTCACGCGGATGCCGGGGAAGCTTTTGTTGAAGTTGTTGATCGTCTCCTGCACGACCTCGGTCAGAGAGGCTGTGTAGAGGACAAGCGCGCCTTCCTTGTTGGCAGCCGCGACCAGCGCCGGGTCGGGGGTAAAAGGTTTCGCCGCGCGGGCGGGCCCGAAACGGGCCACCAGGCCGAGGGACGCGAGTGAAGCGATCGATTGGCGACGAGATAGTTTCATGGAAGTTCCTCAGCCTGTTCTGATGGGGCTGGCGCGGTTGGCTCCGCGCGACAGCCGGTTGGTCACAGTGATCAGCACGCCCAGCAGCACCATTTGCACGAGGCTGAAAGCCGCGGTGATTCCGATGTTGCCGCCCTCGTAATAGCCCAGCAGTTGCACGGCCATCACCATCGTTCCGCTGGAATAAAGGAACAAGGACGACCCCAGTTCCCTTATTGCCAGGATGAACAACAGGGTCATGGCTGCAACGACACCGGGCCGGGCCAGTGGCAGGACGATTGACCCGATTGTGCCGAGCGTGCCTCGGCCACAGATCCAGGCGGCTTCTTCAAGCTCGCGGTGGATTTGCATCAGCGAGGTGGACAGCGCCTTGACGGTATCGGGCATGAAGCGGGCGACAAACGCGAGCGCCAGGATCCACAGCGTGCCATAGAGGCCGAAGGGCACGCCGATCCAGGCCCACAGGTAGGCAACGCCGATGACAAGGCCGGGGATGGCGACGGGGATGGTGGTGATCACGTCGATGGTGCGTCGCCCCGGCGCGCGCGATCGGGTGACGGTGTAGCCGATGGCAAAGGCCAGAATGCCCCCGACCACCGCGGTGATCACACCGACCTTCATCGAGTTGATGATGGAGGTGATCGTCAGCGGGTTGTCGAACATCTTGATGAAATGCTGCCAGCCATATTGCTTGGCATCGAACAGAGACGGGATGTCGCGGATGAACAGGAACTTCCGGAAAGCCGCGATGAACAGCGCGATCGACGGCAGGACCACGACGACCAGCAGATAAACCATCGCCATCGCCAGCGTCAGGAAGCGCCAAGCGCCGAGATTGAGCGGCCTCGGGCGGAACGCCTTGCCGGCGACGGTGGTGTAGCTGCGTCCGGACAGAACCTTCTGCTGCAGCCAGACCATGAATCCTGTCACCACCATCAGGATCACGGCGACGGCGGCGGCGGTGTTGTAGAGCGGCGGAGACCACGCGGTCAGCGCGAAGATATAGGTGGTCAGCAGCGACAGGTTGGCTGGCGAGCCAAGCACCGCCGGCACGCCGTAGATACCTAGCATGACGACGAAGGACAGCAGCATCCCGGAGATGATCGCCGGCAGGATCAGCGGGAACGTCACCGTCGCTATGGTGCGGGCCGCACTGGCGCCGGAGATTTCCGCGGCTTCCTCCAGCGACGGGTCCATGTTCCGCAGCGCGGCGGCGGTGAACATATAAACATAGGGCGCGTAGTAGATCCCGAAGACGAAGATCATCCCCGGCATGGTGTACAGATCGATGTGGAACGGAATGCCGGCTTTCGCCGCCAGCATGTTCAACAGGCCGGTCTTGGGGGAGCCAAGGATGCTCCATGCGACTCCCGCGACCAGAGGGGGCACGAACAGCGGCAGCATGCCGGCGCTGGCGATCAGCCCCTTGCACGGCGTGTTGGTGCGTACGACGACCCAGGCGAACGACAGGCCGATGGTGACGGCCACGATCGTGCCGCCGCCGCATGCGATCAGCGAATTCGCCAGTGCCGACCCGACATTCGGGTTAGTTACAACTGTGAGGAAATTGCCGATCGACAAATCAGCGAAATGGTAACCCTCGACCACCGGGTTGGTGGTGGTCAGCGCGCCGATCAAAAGCATCGCTGTTGGATACAGGACCAGGAAGCTCAGTACGGCGATCAGCAGGCCCGACCATGCGGCCGGCAGCCATCGCCGTTCCGCGTGCCGGTTCGGTACCGCGACAGCCAGGCTTTGGGCCTGTGCGTCCACGTTTGTTTCCCCCAAAGGATTCTTGTCTGTAAGGTTGTGTTACATGGCGCGCGCGGAATGGCAACGGTTGAAACGCGGATGGGACCTGGCCTTCGCGCGGGCCAGGCCCCATCGGTCACGGGCGACGCGTCCGCACGGGGGAGGATGCGTCGTCACGCCGCCCGTAAGGGTCAGGACTTCGCCGGTTCGACGGTCTTCGCCGGAACCTTCGTCTTGGCGTGGTGTGGGTTGACGGTGTTCAGGCTATGCACTTCGGGCTTCGCGCCGTGCGCCGGGGTCTTGATCTCGGGCTTGGTGGGCTGGGCAACATTCGCCGTCGTGGTGCTGGTCTCCTTGCCGGCGACAACCTTGTCGGTGGCGGCTGCCGTCGCGGCCGGCGCTGCGGCCGTGATCCCGGCTGGCGCGGCGTCCTTGACCGGGGCGGCATTCTGCTGAGCGAAAGCACTCATCGGCAGGATTGCCAGGGTGGTGGCGACAAACAGGCTGGAGATGCGTGTCATGGTCGTTTTCCTATGCACCGGGGGGAAGCGTCGGTGGTTCCCGGCTGAGAAGGATAAGGCCATGGAATTGTGACGCGGCCGCGATGCCGGCACGGCGGAAAAGTGGCGAACGATGCTAATTCGCATTAAATGTCGGACACCTTTGCAGCCAAGGCGTCCGGGTGAGACAGTGGGCGGTCCAACCAACGGGAAACGTCCATGCCGCTTACTGGAGTCAAGGTCCTCGACCTGACGCGCGTTCTGTCCGGCCCTTTCTGCACCGCCCTCCTGGGCGACATGGGGGCCGATGTGGTGAAGGTGGAGGCGCCGGAGGGGGATTCGGTGCGCGGGCAAGGGGCGATCAAGGACGGACTGTCCTGGTATTTCGCGCAGTTCAACCGCAACAAGCGCTCCATCCGGCTGGACCTGCGCAAGCCGGAGGCGAAGGCGATCCTGGCGCGCCTGATCGAGCGGTCGGACGTTCTGGTGGAGAATTTCCGGCCCGGCGTGCTTGCGCGAATGGGGTTCGACGA
>JARLIN010000306.1 GCA_031291715.1 Rhodopila sp.
GTCCGGGCCATCTGCCACTGCACGATGCTGGATCAGATGGCCCGGACTGTCGCCGGGCCATGACGGGGATACTGTCGCCGAGGCAGGACGGGATACTGTCGCCGGGCCACGACGGAGATACTGTCACCGGGACGGGATACTATCGCCGGGCATGACAGGGATACTGTCGCAGGGCCATGACGGGGATAGGAGTCACCGCCAACGCGGGTCTGTATTGGAGCATCTTTCGGCATTGGAGCATCCTCAGGCTGCACCGTCAGCCTGAAGATGCTCGATACGGCATCACGCCGGCCGAGAGTCCTTATTTTCAGCGTGCCGGACGACCGCCCGTCCGCCCTGCCTCGCTTTTCAGCTTGCGATGTTCTGGTTCAGGCGGAACATGTTTTGCGGATCGTAGCGCTGCTTGATGACTGCCAGCCGGTCGTAGTTCGCTCCGTAAGCGCCGCGGACACGATCCGTTTCATCGTCAGGCATGAAGTTCACATAGACCGAGCCGGACGCGTGCGGCGTCAGAGCGTCGAACAGGGCGCGCGCCCAGGCGATGCAGGCACTGTCCTGCCCAGGCTCCCGCCAGCGTGTGTGCACGTTGACGATGAACTCGACATCGCGACGAGAGAAGGCGGTTGCGTCGCTGGGGACGCGGCTGACCTGCCCGCCGAGATGGCCGACGAATACCTCGCATTCATTGCTCGGCAACCGACGGATCGCATCGACGATGACGGACCCAGCGGCCTCGGTGAAGTCCTTGAGGTCATGGCTCTTCCAATAGTTGCGCGCGCCCGGTGTCAGCAGGGGATCGAAGGCGGACTCCCAGCCGACGAACGGCTGCGGCTGCACCAGATCCACAATGGGCTTGCCCAAGGCCCGGAAAGGCGCCGCGGCCTCCTGTCCTTTGGCGATGGGGCCGCAGTGGCAAAGGGCGATGACCAACACCTCCTTATCGTGCCATTCGACCGGGATGAACGGAGCGGCGGGCGCCTTGCGCAGCACCAGCCAACAGGTCAGTTCGTCGGGGGCCGCGGCGACGAGGCTCCGGTATTGCGGGATCAGCGCCGCCGCCGCGTCGAGCGGATGCACCAGCAAGCCCGCCACCACCTGCGGTCCAAGCTCATGCAGCTTGAACTCGAACGAGGTTGCTACGCCGAAATTGCCACCGCCGCCGCGCACAGCCCAGAACAGATCGGCGTTTTGGGCAGCGTCCGCACGCCGCAGCTGGCCATCGGCGGTGACGATGTCCACGGACTCCAGACTGTCGATGCTGAGGCCGAGCTTGCGGCTGGTCCAGCCAAAACCGCCGCCCAGCGTGAGACCCGCGATGCCGGTGGTGGAGTTGATCCCAACCGGGACAGCCAGTCCGAAGGCCTGCGTTTCTTTGTCAACGTCGCTGAGCAAGGCGCCGCCCTCGACGCGGGCACGCCGCGCGGCCGGATCGACATGCACCGATCGCATGCGCGAAAGATCGAGCACGACGCCGCCGTCGCAGACCGCGTTGCCGGTGATGTTGTGGCCGCCCCCGCGAACGGCCAGGGCAGAGCCGTGATCGCGCGCGAAGTTCACAGCCTGAATTACGTCAGCGGCGCCGGCCGCCTGGATGATCATCGCGGGCCGGCGATCGATCATGGCGTTCCAGACACTTCGGGCGGCGTCATAGCCGGCATCATCCGGCAGGCACACCGTTCCACGCAGGACGGTACGGAGCGCCGCGATCTCTGTTTCCTCTACTTGCGTTGTTGTTCCTGAATATGTTCGCACTTGCATATCCATGATTCTGTCTCCCTGTTTTGACCGTGCCGGCTTTTCTTTCGCCGCGGCGGCTGGAGGCACAGGAGGCCCACGGTAGCGATAGGCGCAGAACAGCAGGACTTATCCGGGTTCTGATCTTTGATTAGATGAGTGCAGATTTTCGGGGCCGCCTGGCAACGAAGCCGCTGGTTTGTAACACGCGGCAGTCAGGCGCAGACGTACCATCGGGGCCTCAAGTAAGGCGCCCCCCGTCACTTGTCCGTGCGATGCTTCTCATCCCGGTGCCCGTCACAGCCTGGACCCGAGCCATTACGGGGGAAGTGTCTGTCCTGCGATCACGCGCCGAAAAGCGACAGCAGGCCCTGCAGCAACTGCTTCGGCGTCGGCGGGCAGCCGCGGATCACCACATCCACCGGCACGACGGTCGAGACTCCACCGGCCACCGCGTAGCTTCCGGCGAACACGCCGCCATCGGCGCCGCAATCGCCGACCGCGACCACCCATTTCGGGTTCGGTGTGGCGCGCCAGGTTCGTTCCAGCGCCTCCCGCATGTTCTTCGTCACGGGGCCGGTCACCAGCAGCACATCCGCGTGCCGGGGGGAGGCGACGAAGCGCAGGCCGTAGCGTTCCAGGTCATTGAACGCGTTGTTCAGCGCGTGGATTTCCAATTCGCAGCCGTTGCAGGAGCCGGCGTCCACCTGGCGGATCGAAAGACTGCGGCCAAGTCGGTCGCGAGCGGTCTGGTCGAGGGTGGAGGCAAGGGCTTCGAGTTCCGGATCGATGGGCGGAGGGACTTCGGTCAGGGGTTTGCGCAGGCCCTGGAGGAGATGGTGCAGCATGGGATTGGCCTACTGCGTGTTCGCGTGGAGAATAAACGCATGCTTGGCCCGACCGTCGTGGCGGGGAGCGTCCCGATATGCGTCGGCGTAAAGGTTCGGATGGAATATGACATTCCCTCCGACATCATCCCCGGGCGGTCCTACGTCACCCCCGGGCTCTGCGACGTCACCCCCGGGCTCTCCTACGTCATCCCCGGGCTTGACCCGGGGATCGCTCCAACCGCCGAGGTCTGCGGGGATCCCCGGGTCAAGCCCGGGGATGACGCTGAGAGGACGAAGCATCCGACCGAAACATTCTCTGGATGGCCGGGACATGCCTGGCCATGACGAAGAGGGACGGGGCATGACGCTGACGTGCCAGTCGAATCGCTTCACAGCATCCGCTGCAAGATCAGTTTCTGCACATCCGACGTGCCCTCGTAGATCTGGCACACCCGAACATCGCGATAGATCCGCTCCACCGGGTAGTCGGCCAGGAAGCCGTATCCGCCCAGCGTCTGGATCGATGCGGTGCAGATTGCTTCGGCGGCCTCGGACGCGAACAACTTCGCCATGCAGGCGGCTTCCAGTGCGGGCTTGCCCTCGGCCTTCAGCCGGGCGGCATACAGCGTCAACTGGCGGGCCGCTTCCAGCCGGGTCTTCGCGTCGGCCAGACGGAACCCGACGGCCTGGAGATCGATGATGGCGCCGCCGAAGGCCTTACGCTCCCGGGCATAGCCGATCGCGTATTCCAGTGCGGAGCGTGCCATGCCGACGCTTTGGGCGGCGATGCCGATGCGGCCGCTTTCCAGGGTGGAGAGCGCGATCTTGTAGCCTTCGCCTTCGGCGCCGATGCGCTGGTCCTCGGACACTTCCATGTCCTCGAAGGTCAGCGCGCAGGTGTCGGAGGCCTTCTGTCCCAGCTTCTCCTCGGTCTTCGCCACCAAGAACCCCGGATGGATCTTGTCGATCACGAAACAGGACAGGCCCTTTTTGCCGGCGTCCGGATCGGTCACCGCGAAGAACACCAGGCTGCCGGGGTGGGCCGCGTTGCTGATGAACTGCTTGGCGCCATTGACGATGTAGCGGTCGCGCTTCTTCACCGCCCGCGTCTTGAGGTTCGACGCGTCCGACCCCGCCTGCGGCTCGGTCAGCCCGAACGATCCGACATGCTCGCCGGTCGCCAGCTTGCGCAGCCAGCGGTCCTTCTGGGCGTCGGTGCCGTAATTGTTCACCACGATGCAGGTCGGCGAATTATGCACCGACACCATGGTGGAGACGGACCCGTCCCCCGCGGCGATCTCCTCCAGCAGCAAGGCGTAGGTGACCGGATCGATCTCGCTGCCGCCCCACTCGGACGGCGTGGTGGCGCCGAACACGCCGAGTTCGCCGAGCTCGGCGATGACCTCGGGTTCGATCCGCCGCTGCTTCTCCCGCTCCGCCGCCAGTGGCGCCAGGCGCTCCTGCGAGAAGCGGCGGATCATGTCGATGATCAGGGTATCGCCGGTCGGAGATATGCTGTCGGGCATGGTGATTGCCTTCGGTTGCGGACGTTGGGGAGCGATCTACACCCGGCCGAGGGGTTTGTCAGCCACGCTGGATCGGGGCCCCGACGTGGCCGGGACGGGTTGGCATTAGCCCTCGACCACCCGCTCGGTAGCAACCCCGCGGCAATCCATCTCGTATTCCAATCCGATCACCGGCGGTCGGCAGAACTGCCAGGTAAGGCTGTGGCGGGCGGCCCCGCGCGCGACGATTTCGCTCCCGAGGAACGGGTAGAGATCATGCACGGTGTAAACCTGAACGCCCGTGGCCGAACGCCATGCGCTTTTCCATCACACCGAGGACGTAGCGGGCCTTCTCCTCGATCGCGTCCGGCGTGGTTTCGCCATAGCGGATGGTCTTGTCGCGATACGGGCCGGTTCCCTCCTGCGACTCGCCACTGCCCGCACAGACAAAGGAATGCACCGCGTTCGCCGCCGGAGTCACGTAGCAGAACGCGTGGAAGCTGGGCGTGTCAGGCGGGTCGATCTCGGGACAGACGTTACTGCGGCCCACCGGGTTGCGGTCGTTCGCGACGAGTCCCCAACGTTCGAGCGTGCCGACGTATTCGCGGTTGAAGGCAATAAAGCCGGCATCGGTGAACGGTGCGGGGGAACGCAGCTCGCAGGCGCAGAAGGCGGTCAGGGGTAGGCCGGCATCGCGCAGGAACGTCTCGATCCGGTGGAACCCCTCCCCCAGGGGGACCGGGTTGGCGAAGCGCACCCGTTCGATCGCGTGGCCGGGCAAAGCGGCGACGCCGGCGGAATATTGGAACGGGCCAGGAATATAGCGATATCCCTCGCGATCGACGGTTCCGCTCATGCGTGCTCCCTGAAGCTTTCGGCGTCGGCCGATATGGTTTTCCAGACGATAGAACAGATGCCGGCTGGCTGGAAACCTTGGCTTCGGCGGGCGAACGGCCGCCGGCGGGCGGTGCGGGCACCTTGATTCCGACTTATATTTCTGTCATTCTGGAAACATGGAATCATTTGAAGCCGCCACTGCCTTCGCCGCCCTGTCACAGGAAACCAGGCTCGACCTGATGCGCCTGCTGATCGCCCAGGGTGCGAGCGGGCTGCCGGCCGGCGATCTCAGCCTTCGCCTTGGCCTTCCGCCCTCGACGCTCTCCTTCCATCTCGCCGCGCTGGAGCGCGCCGGACTGACGCGATCGACCCGCCATGGCCGCCAGATCGTCCATGCCGTGCATCTGGCCGGTCTGCGCCGGCTGCTCGCCTTTCTGACCGAAACCTGTTGCGGCGGCCGGCCGGAGCTATGCGGCGACCTTGCACGCCTGCTTCCCCCTTTGCCCGATGAGGACCAAGGCATGATCCCCGCCTTCAACGTGCTGTTCCTGTGCACGCACAATTCGGCCCGTTCCATCATGGCCGAGGCGATCCTGCGCCAGATCGGCGGCACGCGCTTTCAGGCCTACTCCGCCGGGTCCGACCCAAACGCCGAACCGAACCCGGAGGTGATCGACAAGCTGCGCGCGTTCGGTCACGACACCAGCGCCCTGCACAGCAAATCCTGGCTCGACTTTGCCGGCCCGAACGCGCCACGCATGGATTTCGTCATCGCGCTCTGCGACACGCTGGATGGCCAGACCTGCCCGGATTTCGGTGCCCTCGCCGTCACCGGCGCCTGGCCGCTGCCCGACCCGGTGAAATTCACCGGCAACGCGACCGAGCGCGCCACAATGCTGAACGAACTCTATGCCAGCCTGCGCCGCCGGATCGAGATTTTCACCGCCCTTCCCTTCGCCTCGCTCGATCGCATGGCGATAAAGGCCCGCCTGGATGAGATCGCCGGCAACGGGATCCCCGCCCGTACCGGAGGACGCTGATCATGCGCATCGGCATCAACGGCATGGGCCGTATCGGCCGCCTGGCGTTGCGGGCGGCGATGGGCGGGATGTATCGCGCCTCCGATGATCCGCGCGCCGGGAACCGTCTCGACGTGGTGCATGTGAATGAATTGAAGGGCGGAGCGGCGACGACCGCGCATCTGCTGGAATTCGACAGCATCCACGGCCGCTGGCGGACGGATTTCGGCAGCGATGACCGATGGGTTTCGGTTGCCGGAAAGCGCATCGGCTTCAGCGATGCACCCACGCCGGACGCCGTTCCCTGGGGCGATCTGGGATGCGACATGGTGCTGGAATGCACCGGCAAATTTCTGACGACGGAGGCTCTGGCGGGCTATTTCGCGCGCGGCGTGAAGCGGGTGATCGTCGCGGCACCGGTCAAGGAGGCGGGCGCGCTGAACATCGTCGTTGGCGTCAACGACCATCTTTATGATCCGACCCGGCACCTTTTGCTGACGGCGGCGTCCTGCACCACCAACTGCCTCGCGCCCGTGGTGAAGGTGCTGCACGAGGCGGTCGGCATCCGCCACGGCCAGATCACCACGATCCACGATCCCACCAATACCAACGTCGTCGTGGACGCCCCGCACAAGGATCTGCGGCGCGCCCGCTCGGCGATGCAGTCGCTGTCCCCCACCACCACGGGCAGCGCCACGGCCATCGCGCTGATCTATCCGGAACTGAAGGGCAAGCTGAATGGACATGCGATCCGTGCGCCGGTCTTGAACGCCAGCCTGACGGATTGCGTGTTCGAAATGTCTCGGCCCGTCACCGAGGCCGAGGTCAACGCATTGTTCCGTACCGCCGCGAACGGGCCACTCGCCGGCATCCTGGGTTTCGAAACCCGTCCGCTGGTGTCGGCCGACTATGCCAACGACACGCGCAGTGCGATCGTCGATGGGCCGAGCACGATGGTTACGGATGATACAATGGTGAAAATTTACGCCTGGTACGACAACGAAGCCGGCTACGCCTGCCGCATGGTCGATCTCGCCAACATCGTGATCGACAGGAGCGCCTGATGTCCGCCGTGCGCAACTACGCCGTCGTCACCGCGAGCTACTGGTGCTTCACGCTGACTGACGGCGCCTTGCGGATGCTGGTGCTGCTGCACTTCTACAGCCTTGGCTACACGCCGTTCATGCTGGCGTTCCTGTTCCTGCTCTATGAGGCAGCGGGAATCTTCGCCAACCTCGGCGGCGGCTGGCTCGCCACGCGGTTCGGCATACCAGGCATGCTGATGACCGGCCTGTGCCTGCAGATCACCGGGTTGATCGTGCTGTCCGCGCTTAATCCCGCCTGGAGCGGCACGCTGTCAGTCGCCTGGGTGGTCGCCGCGCAAGGCATCGCGGGTGTGGCCAAGGACATCACCAAGACCGCATCGAAATCCGCGATCAAGGCGACGTCGGAAGGCGGCTCCGGCCAGCTGTTCCGCTGGGTCGCCTGGTTTACCGGATCGAAGAACGCGATGAAGGGTGTCGGCTTCTTCGCCGGCGGTCTGTTGCTGGAAAGCGTCGGCTTCCGGGGCGCGCTGTGGCTGATGGCGGCCGTCCTGGCCTGCGCGCTCGCCGGCGTTGCGTTCAGCCTGCCGCGGGCGCTCGGCAAGGCCAAGGCCTCGAAGTCATTCCGCGAACTGTTCGCCAAGACGCGCAGCATCAACCTGATGGCGGCGGCGCGCATGTTCCTGTTCGGCTCCCGCGACGTGTGGTTCGTCGTCGGCCTGCCGGTGTTCCTGTACAGCCAGGGCTGGCACTACATGGAGGTCGCCGGTTTCATCGCCAGCTGGACCATCGGCTACGGCCTGGTCCAGGCCGTCGCGCCGTCCGTTATCCGCCGCAGCGGCGACGGCCTGTCGCGGGAGGTACCCGAAGCGCGGCTTTGGGGCGCGATCCTGACCGCTATTCCGGTTGTGCTGGCCGTCGTGCTGGGCAGCACGCATATCGAGCGGCTCGATCTGGTCATCACGATTGGCCTTAGTGTGTTCGGCTTCGCCTTCGCAGTGATTTCGTCACTACATTCGTATCTTATCCTGGCCTACGCCGGGTCTGCGAAGGCCGCCGAGGATGTCGGCTTCTACTACGCCGCGAACGCGGGTGGCCGGCTGATGGGAATATTGCTGTCCGGCGTACTGACCCAGGCCGGCGGCCTCGCGGCCTGCCTGTGGGGATCGGCCGTCATGCTGGCGGTGTGCCTCGCGATCACCTTCCTTCTCCCGTCAAAGGTCACCGCTCGGCGGTTGCCCGCCTGACCAGTCGATCAACGAGGCCCCTACCATGAGTGAAACCGCCGTCGCACGACCATCGATGGGGACGTTCGAACGCTATCTTACCCTGTGGGTCGCCCTCTGCATCGTCGTCGGAATCGCGCTTGGGCAGGCGCTGCCGGGTGTGTTCCATGCCCTCGGTGAGGCGACGGTGGCACAGGTCAATCTGCCGGTCGCGTTGCTGGTCTGGCTGATGATCGTGCCGATGCTGTTGAAGATTGATCTCGGTGCGCTGGGGCAGGTACGAGACCACTGGCGCGGCATCGCCGCGACGGTTGGGGTCAACTGGCTGGTCAAGCCGTTCTCTATGGCGCTGTTGGGCTGGATCTTCATCGCGCATCTGTTCCGGCCGCTGCTGCCGGTGGATCAGATCGATGGTTACATCGCCGGTCTGATCCTGCTGGCGGCGGCGCCCTGCACGGCGATGGTGTTCGTCTGGTCGAATCTGGTGGATGGCGAGCCGCATTTCACCCTGTCGCAAGTGGCGCTGAACGACATGATCATGGTCGTGGCCTTTGCCCCAATCGTGGCGCTTCTGCTGGGTCTGTCGTCGATCACGGTGCCGTGGGACACGCTGGTGCTGTCCGTCGTGCTGTACATCGTCGTGCCGGTGATCGTGGCGCAGCTTTGGCGGCGGGCATTGCTGGCCCGCGGCACACTGGCGCGGACGCTGCGTGCGCTGGCGCCACTGTCGCTATCCGCGCTGCTTCTGACGCTGGTGCTATTGTTCGGTCTGCAAGGCGAGCAGATCATCCGCCAGCCCGTCGTCATCGCGCTGCTGGCCGTTCCGATCATCATCCAGGTCTATTTCAACGCCGGCCTCGCCTATTGGGTGAACCGCCGGTTGGGCGTCGAGTGGTGCGTTGCCGGCCCGTCCGCGCTGATCGGCGCCAGCAATTTCTTCGAACTCGCCGTGGCTGCGGCGATCGCCTTGTTCGGCTTTCAGTCGGGTGCGGCGCTGGCGACCGTCGTCGGCGTGCTCGTGGAGGTACCCGTCATGCTGTCGGTGGTGCACATCGTCCGAAGATCGCGCGGCTGGTATGAACGGGGCGCCGAAAGGCTCAGCCGGCGGCCCGCGGCCTGATCGGAGACATCACCTCGACCATTCGTCCGCGATAGCGTCGGGGGACAACGGCGAATAACGGAGACGTGAGACCGGGGCGCTTGCCTTATGGCTCGCCAGCTGTACATATCCGACTGGTTATATTTCCAGTAGGCTATAGATGACGTCAGCCGATCGCCTCAGCACCACCTTGTCGGCTCTCGCGGACCCAACGCGACGCGCGATCCTGGCGCGGCTGACGATGGGTGAAGCCTCGGTCAACGAGTTGTTGGCGCCCTTCAGCATCAGTCAGCCGGCGATTTCGAAGCACCTTAAGGTGCTGGAGCGCGCCGGCCTGATCACCCGCGGGCGGGAGGCGCAATGGCGGCCGTGCAAGCTTGAAGGATCGGCGCTCAAGGACGTCGCGGATTGGCTCGAACCTTACCGCCGCTTTTGGGAAGAGCGCCTTGACCGCCTCGATGAACACCTGCGGCAGCTTCAGGCAGCGAAAGGAAGCAAACATGACCAGCGGAAATAACGCGACGGCAGATCGCGAGATTGTCATCACGCGGGTACTCGACGCGCCGCGCGAACTGGTCTGGCAGGCGATGACCAATCCCCGGCACGTGGTGCAGTGGTGGGGGCCGCGCGGTTTCACCACGACGATCCAGGAAATGGATGTCAGGCCCGGCGGCGTATGGATACATGTCATGCACGGTCCGGACGGCACCGACTACCCGAACCACAGCGTGTTCAAGGAAGTCGTGTTCCCGGCTCGCATCGTTTTCGCGCATGGCGGCAGCAAGCCCGGCGGCCCCGAGGCGGATTTCGTGGCGACCTGGACGTTCGAGGCGATTGGCAGCCAAACCCGCGTCACGATCCGGATGGTGTTCCCGACTGCGGCTGCCCGTGACGCGGTCGTCAGAGAATATGGCGCGATCGAGGGTGGCAAGCAGACGCTCGAACGGCTGGCGGAGCACTTGCCGAAGATGGGCTTCGCAACACGGGAAATCATCCTCGAACGCATCGTCGATGCGCCGCCCGCATTGGTGTTTCAGTGCTGGACCGATCCAAAGCAGGTGGCGCGCTGGTGGGGGCCGCGCGGCTTCACCAACCCGGTCTGCGAGATGGACGTACGGATCGGCGGCGCATGGCGGATCGTCATGCGGGCACCTGACGGGACGGACTATCCGTGCGGCGGCGTCTATCGGGAGATCATTCCCGGCGAGCGTCTTGTCTTTACAAACATCGCGACAGATCCGGCGGGACATCCGGTGATCGATGGACTGACAAC
>JARLIN010000307.1 GCA_031291715.1 Rhodopila sp.
GACCTCGTCGTCATTGCTGACGCTCGCGCGGATTGGAATTTCCGCGGTGATTGCTGTCATTGTTCTGATCGTTGCCTTCGTAGGATATCGACTAATGCGCCGCGGCGCGGCGGTGTGAATCGTGCATCCGGTCGGCTTTGCTATTTTTTACTCTGAGGAGACCGCGTGTGGCGCGTCGCGATAATCTGAAACGGCAACGACACGGACGGCACGGAAACCGCAAGGCGGCCAGGATTGGCCGCGGCGTTGCTTGCCTGGCACTTTTGAGCATTGCTCCGCTGTATTCGCATGAGGCCGACGCGCAACAGCCCCCGGCGGGTGCCGTTCAACCGTCGTCCGGGACGACTGCTCCGCAGTTTTCATCCTTTCTCCAGAATTGGGCGAACCAGGACACGGCGACAGGAAACTGGGGGGGTGTTCGCACCAGCCTTGAAGATTTCGGTATAAATCTCCGCGGGCACTGGACGACAGAGAGCGCATTCAATCCGGTCGGTGGCACAGCCGAGGCAGGCGCCTACACGCAGCAATTCGATTTCGGTGCCGATCTCGATCTCGACAAACTCATTGGCCTTCAAGGGGGGACGGTCCAGATTACGTTCGTCGACCGAGGCGGCGCCAGCCTTTCGGCCGAAGCCCTCGGGAACAACTTGTTCCCGGTTCAGGAACTCTATGGTGCCGGTAACAACTTTCGCCTGACCGATTTAAACTACCAGCAGAACCTTCTGGACGACAAAATCACATTCCAGATCGGCTGGTCACCGATCGGAGACCATTTCGCAACAGACCCGATATTCTGCCACTTTCAAAGTGGCGCGATGTGTGGACACCCCAAATCGAACTCAACAAACGATCCCGGGTGGCACAATTTTCCGGCGTCGCAATGGGGGGCGCGGATTCTGTTTCGTCCGGTTGACGACTTCTACGCGCAAACCGGCATCTATCAGGCCAATCCGAACGCGGGAAACCACGATCAAGGCTTCAATCTTAGCTTCAGCGGCACGGGCGTGGTTATCCCGGTTGAGGTCGGTTGGACGCCTCAGCATGGCATCGGCGGGATGCCAGGCGCGTTCAGGCTGGGTGGATACTACGATACCTCGCAGGGTAAGGATGTCCTGGAGGATGCGGCCGGCCAGTCCGCTGTTCTGGCTGGGGCCCCCTTCGCGGAGCGGAACGGCCATTGGGGCATCTACGCCATGGCGACACAGACCGTCTACCAGGAGGCAAACAATCCCAAACGTGGCTTGTCGCTGTTCGCGATCGCCACGACAGCCGATCCGCAAACCTCGAAGATGCGGTATTTCTTCGCCGCCGGCGGCTCCTATCAGGGCACGTTCGCTAACCGCGACGACGATTTCGTCTCGTTCCTGGTCGCGTATACGAGAATCAACAACAGGCTGTCTAGCAGCCAGGAAGATCAGAACACGATCTCGCCCGGCTCGGTCGGTATCCAGAGGGACGAGGCCGTCTTCGAAATCGATTACAGTGCGGCTGTCACCAAGTGGCTGTCCATACGACCAAACATACAATATGTGATGAATCCAGCGGCGGCTGGGAAAGTCCCGAATGCATTCGTCTTGGGCTTGTACACGCGCGTCACTTTCTAGTCCCCGGGCTCGCGGGTGGGCTGGCTCGCCGGTATAGGTCGAGGCTGCCCCCCCCGCCTTGCGCCCGCGCCGCCTGCCTGTATCCTCCCGGCCGAAGCTTGAACAAGAACAACAAGCCGCCCGAGGAAACAAATGTCCCTGACACGACGCGCGCTCGTCCGCGCCTCAGCCGCGACTTTGGCCTTGCCCGCCATCATCCGCTCGGCCCGTGCGGCGGCCGAACCGATCCGCGTCGGCTGGCTGGCGACCTTCACCGGCCCACTGTCCTCGCCCACGATCGGCTTCGACCGCGGGGTGAAATGGGCGGTTGAGCAGGTCAACGGCAGCGGCGGCGTCAACGGGCGCATGATCGAGGTCATCAGCCGCGACACGCAGGGCGATCCGACGAAGGCGGTGAACGCGACCCAGGATGTGATCAGCCGTCAGAAGGTCCACGCGATCTTCGGCCCGGTGAACTCCGGCGAATTACTTGCAACAACCCCGATCATGGCGCGGGCCAGGATGCCCAGCCTGGTCGCCGGCGTTGTGAACAGCCTGATCGACCCGGTGAAATACCCCAACGCCTTCCGCGTCACCCCGTCCAACGCACAATGGGACGATGCGGTCCGCAACTACTGCCAGAACATCATGAAGGTGAAGAAGGTCGCCATCACCGCGGACGCCACCGGATACGGCACCTCGGCGCATGACGATTCCGTCGCCAGCTTCAAGAAAGCCGGCCTCGAGGTCGTCTATGACGCGGTCATCGATCCGGCCCAGCCCGACGTCACACCCGACATGCTGCGTGCGAAGAACGCGGGGGCAGAGGTCATGGTGTCCTGGACCGTCTCCGCCGGTATGGCGGCGCGCATGATGAACGCCCGCGCGGCGCTGAACTGGGATGTGCCGATCGCCGGCCATCCGGCGCTGGGCACCGGCGAGATCGGCAAGCTGGTCGACAAGCCCGAGTATTGGGAGAAGGTCTATCAGGTCGGCTACCGAAGCTGCAGCTATGGCCCCGACGGCAAGCTGCCGAAGCCGAACCAGGACTTCGTCGATAGCGTCAAGGGAAAATTCCCGCTGGCCGATACCTCCCTGTGGTGGATCGCCTCCGGCGTCGATGCCATCCGCCTGATCAGTGAGGCGGTGGCGAAAACCGGTTCGTCGGACTCCGACAAGATCATCGGTTACTGGAACACGCTGCAGATGTGGCCGGGGCTTTACGGCCATTACTCGTTCACCCCGCAGGAGCATAATGGCTTCCTCGGGTCGGACGTCGTGATGTCGAAAGCCAACACGCAACGGGATGGCGCCTTCGATCTTGCCCCCGGCTACGTGTAGCCCGCCATGCTCGCGGCGATCCTGGCGGCCGGTTTCGCGGTTGGCGCCACCTACGCGCTGATCGGCGTCACCTACAACATCATGTTCTCGGCCTCCCGCGTCATGAGCTTCACCGCCGGCCAGTTGGGCATGGCCGGCGGCGTGCTGGGTGCGCTGTTCATCAACCGCCTGGGCCTGCCGATCCTGCCGGGATTCATCCTGGCTCTGGCCGGCTGCGCCCTGATCGGCCTGGTTACCGAGATCGTCGCGGTCCGCCCGGTCCTGAAGGCGCTGGACCAGCACCTGTATGTCCTCTCCACCCTTGCGTTCGCGCTGATGATCCAGACCTTCACCGCGATCGAATGGAGCACCGAGCCGCAGCCGTTCCCCCGCCTGCTGGGCATCGGCGAAGGCGGCCCCTTGGATGAGAAATTCTGGCTGCCCGTCGTCGCCTGCGCGGCCACGATCATCGGCCTGGAACTGCTCTATCGCCGCACCCTGGTCGGCCGCGCCTTCCTCGCCATTGCCGAAGACAATTTCGCCGCCCGCGCCCTGGGCCTGCCGGAGCGCAACCTGCGCATGGCGAGCTTCGCCCTGGCCGGCGCCGTCGGCGGCCTGGCCGGGTTCGCCGGCGGCGAGTTGCTGCTGGCCTTCTTCGCCAACGGCGCCACCCTGAATTTCTTCGGCTTTGTCCCGGTGGCCCTCGGCGGCCTCGGCAACAACCGCGGCGCCGTGATCGGCGGGCTGGCCCTGGGTGTCTTCCAGCAGGCCGCCAACTTCCTGATGGGCGGCGTGGTGGCCGGTGTCGCGGTTTTCGTGGTGTTCATCATCGTCCTGCTGGTCGCGCCGCAAGGTCTGTTCGGCGCCCCGGCGGCCCGGCGGGTCTGATGCGCGCCCTGATCCCCTATGCATTGATAGCGGTCGCCGCGCTGGCGTTACCGCTGTTCGCCAATGACTACTGGGCGGTGATCGGTGCCCGCGCCGCCGTCTATTGGGTCCTGGTGGCAGGCCTGAACCTGGTCGTCGGCTATGGCGGGCAACTCGCCATCGGCTGGGTCGCACTGCTGACGTTGGGGTCGTACACCGCTGCCATCCTGGTGGCGCGCCTCGACCTCGACCCGTTCCTGGCCTACGCCGCCGGCGGTATCGTCGGCGCGCTGGCAGGCGTCGTCGTCGGCCTGCCCGCGCTGCGTCTGCGGACGTTCTACTTCGCAATGACGACACTGGGTTTCGCCACCATCGTCACCCAGGTCGCGCTCGCTTGGCAGAGCGTCACCGGCGGCGGTATCGGCCTGCCCGGTCCGGCCATGTCGCCGCCGTTCGACAGCGCCTGGGGTTTCTATCTGCTGTGCCTCGGCTTCGCGGCCGTCGTGACCTGGATGACCGCCAATGTCGGATCCAGCCGCTATGGCCGATCGCTGGTGGCGATCCGCGATGCCGAGGTCGCCGCCGAGGCCACCGGCATCTCCAAAGCCCGCCTGCTGACGATCGTGTTCCTGTTCTCCGGCTTCACCGCGGGCGTGGCCGGCGGGCTGTTCGCCACGCTGCAATCCTACATCACGCCCGAGGCGTTCAGCTTCGACCTGTCGGTGACGTTCTTCATCGCGATCCTTGTCGGCGGAAGAGGCTCCATCCTGGGACCGCTGATCGGCACCATCCTGCTGACCCTGCTGCCGGAAGTCGCGGCGCCGCTGGTTGCCTGGTCCACCTTCCTCTATGCCGCGCTGCTGCTGGCGATCGTGCTGCTGATGCCCGGCGGGATCGCCGCGCTGCTGGATTTCCGTAATCGCAAGCCGCTGGAGAGCCACCGTTCGATCCTGCCGCAACCCGACCGCGTCCGCGCGCTGCTGGACCACGGGCAGGTCCGGGAGAACATCACCCTGCGCAACGTCGTCCTGGCGTTTGGCGGCGTCCGCGCCATCGACGGGCTGGATATCACGATCCGGGCCGGGGCGGTGCATGGGCTGATCGGTCCCAACGGCTCCGGCAAGACCACGACGCTGAACGTCATCTCCGGCTACTACGCGCCGCAGGAAGGCGAGGCGTTCCTCGGCACCCGCGTTCTTCCGCATGGCGCCCCGCAGACCCGGTCGGCGATGGGCATCGCCCGTACCTTCCAGACCCCGCGGGTGATCGGCGAGGCATCGGTCCTGCAAAACGTCATGATCGGCGCCACGATCGACGGCCGCGCCAGCTTCGTGGAAGCCGCGTTGACCCTGCCGCGGCATCGCAGCGATGAGAAGCGGCTGACCGCGCGGGCGATGGACGCGCTTTCCGTCGTTGGCCTGTCGTCGCTCGCCGGCGTCCGCGCCGACCGGTTGCAGCACAGCGAGCTTCGTTTCGTCGAGATCGCTCGCGCCCTGGTGGGCCGACCGGCCTTCCTGCTGCTGGACGAGCCTGCCGCCGGCCTGTCCACCGACGAGATCAAGCGGCTGGGCACGCTGATCAAAGCTGTCGCCGAGGCTGGCACCGGCGTGCTGCTGGTGGAGCATCATGCCGATCTGATCTTCGACATCTGCGATGAGGTGACGGTGCTGAACCTCGGTAAAGAACTCGCCGCCGGGACGCCGGCGGAGATCCGCGCGCACAAGGAGGTGGTCAGTGCCTATCTCGGCGCCTGAACCCTTGCTGTCGGTGGTGGGGCTGACCGCCGGCTATGGCAAGATCACAGTGCTGCACGGTGTGGACCTGGTGATCCGGCCGGGCGAGATCGTCGCGCTGCTGGGCCCCAACGGCGCCGGCAAGACAACCTTGCTGCGTGCCGTGTCCGGCCTGCTGCCCTGGTCCGGCCAGGCCAGCTTCGCCGGCCAGACGCTGAGCGGCCTTTCCCCGCGCGAAACCGCCCGCCGCGGTCTGGTGCATGTCGTGGAGGGCCATCGCGTGTTCACCCAGCTGTCGGTAACCGATAACCTGCTGCTGGCCGGGTACGACCTGCCGCGCGGGCAGCGGGTGGCGCGCGTGGACGAGGCGCTGGCCCATTTTCCGGAGATCGCCGCCAAGCGCGCCGACCGGGCGGGCGCGCTGTCCGGCGGTCAGCAGCAGATGCTGGCCGTGGCGCAGGGTCTGGTGCGGCGGCCGCGGCTGTTGATGCTGGACGAACCCTCGGCCGGTCTGTCGCCGGTTCTGGTGGATCGCGTGCTGGCGGTGGCGGCGACATTGCGGGGGCAGGGGACCGCTGTCCTGCTGGTGGAACAACTTATCGAAAAGGCGCTGCGCCTCGCCGACCGGGTCTATGCCATGGCGCAGGGGCGGGTGGTGATGGAGGCGGCGACAACGGAGCCCGACCTGCCGCACCGGCTGGAAAGAGCTTATTTCGGGCAGGATGTGGCAACGCCGCTGCACGCGTGATTGTGCCGTTGCAAGTAGCGGCGAATGTGGTAGACTTTTGTTAATTGGGGTGACAAACCGGCTGAGATGGCACCCCCCGGCGGGACGAATCGTCCCGTGCCAGCGCAATGTTGGCGGAGGTGAAAGCCAAGCGGTTGCCGGACAGAAACCTCAAGGGCGCCTTCGGGCGCCCTTAGCATTTGTGGCCAGCGATGCCCGGACATTTCTACGGCCGAATTAAGGGTGACTTCGGCAGAGCGCGATCATCTTATACCAGGTCACGTTGACGACGACTCTTCGCCGCCTTCCTCCGCGTCATGGCCGGACCAATTCGTTGATGAATAGCCACTTATTGGGGTGCAACGGGTGGCCGGATCAAGTCCACGGCTGTCCGGTTCGGGCAATCCTGCTCAAAGTAGAATTCCTTGTGCGTGATTTTGA
>JARLIN010000308.1 GCA_031291715.1 Rhodopila sp.
ACGACCTGGAAGACACCCATACCCCGGACACCCCCCGGGTCCGCCGCATCAAGGCCGCGCATCTGCATGATCCCGCCTACGCGGCGCTGACCCGGCATCCGAAGATCATTGCCGTGCTTCAGGCGCTTTGGGGGCCGCATATCCGGTTCGACACCGCCAAGCTGAACATGAAATGCGCCGGCTTCGGCGCACCCGTCGAGTGGCACCAGGACTGGGCGTTTTACCCGCACACCAACGACAACCTGGCTGCGGTCGGCGTCATGTTCGACGACATGGCGATGGAGAACGGCCCGCTGATGATCATTCCCGGCAGCCACAAAGGCCCCACCTTCGACCACCATGCCGACGGCGTCTTTTGCGGCGCGATGGACCCGGCGAACCGCGACGTGGATTACAGCAAGGCGATCCCGCTGACCGGCAAGGCCGGTTCCATCACCGTCCACCATGTCCGGGCCGTGCATGGATCGGCGCCGAACGTCTCCGACCAGGACCGTCGGCTGCTGCTGTTCCAGTTCCGCGCCGCCGATGCCTGGCCGATCCTCGGCTTCCCCGGCGGCATCGAGAAGTTCGACGCGCTGATGGTCGCCGGCCAGCCCCAGCGGCCGCGACTGGCCCCGGCCCCGGTGCGCCTGCCGCTGCCGCCGGCCAGCCTGCAAGGTTCGCTTTATGAGAACCAAAAGGGGATGAAGACCCGCTTCTTCGACGCGGTGCCCGCGCAATGAGCCAGCCGCCGCTGACGGAGCCAATCTTCAACCGCGCGCCGCATCCATTCGGCGACGGCCCGGTTGATCCGGTGGTGGATGACGGCTCGATCGCCGGGCTGCGCCAGTGGACGGCAAGCGTCGCTGCCGTCGCCTGACCGTCGCGGTATCGAACGAAACCGGCCACGCCATGGATAGGCCTGCCCTCAACCGGCTGATCGCCACCGCGATCGACTGTTACGCATAACAAACGCAAGGAAACGATCATGACTGTCCGCAACGTCGCCCGCGACAAACTGGAACAAGGCCACCTGTCCCTCGGTGTCGGCATCCGCACGACCCGCAGCGTGGAAATCGCCAAGATGATGGCCACCGCCGGTTTCGACTGGCTGTTCCTGGACATGGAGCACGGCACCATGTCGCTGGATGCCTGCGCGCAGATCTCGGCTGCCGCGCTGGACGCCGGCATCGCACCGATCGCCCGTGTGCCGAACGGGCAGTATTCCATCGCGACACGGGCGCTGGATAACGGCGCGATGGGCATTGTCATGCCGCATGTCGATACAGCGGCCGAGGCGCGCGAAGTGGTCGAGAAGCTGAAATACCCGCCGATCGGCCATCGCTCGGTTGGCGGCTGGGGGCCGCATTACCAGTTGCAGAAGCTCAGCACCGGCGACGCGGTGAAGGCGCTGAACGCCGCCAACCTGACGGTCGTGATGCTGGAGACCCCGACCGCGATCGCCAACGCGGATGAGATCGCGTCCGTCCCCGGTGTGGACGTGCTGCTGATCGGATCGAATGATTTGTGTGCCGAAATGGGTATTCCCGGCGATTTCGGCAACGATCGGCTGGCTGATGCCTATGGCAAGATGATCGCCGCCTGCAAGAAGCACAACAAATTCCCCGGTATGGCGGGCATCTACAACGAGGCGATCATGCCGCGTTACGTCGAGATGGGGGCCAGGTTCATCCTATCCGGCCAGGATGCGTCATTCATGATAGCGGGGGCTCAGTCGCGGACCGGATTCCTGCGCAAGACGCTGGGGAAGTAGTCTCCGCCGGTTTCCTAGACGCACGCCCCGACTTGATCAGAGCACTCGTTGCACTTCGGTAAGTGGCTATTCGTCAATGCGTTGGTCCGGCGCGGATGGCTGGATCGCATGCGGCCATGACGACAATGGGACGGCGGCGGTCGGTATGAGTCTTGGTTTGGCGCGCGGCCGCCCCGCCAACCCCGCGCGCGATACCAACCGCCGCTATCGCCGGAAGAGTCGGCGATAGCGGCGGTTGGTATCAGTGGAGCGTCGGCAATTCTGGGGCGGGCAACCCGGTCAATCCGCGCGAGATAGTCGAGACCCTGAGTTCTGCCAAAACTATCAGCGAGATCAGTCTCTATCGCCTGGAAGAGACGAGCTAGAGATCGCGGTTATTGGTAACGAATTGGGTTCAGCCAGACCGTTTGGCCAGCGGCAAGGGACGGCGTCGGCGTCACCGGATCGACGCGAAGGAAAAACGTGTTCAGATCATGATCGTCACTTGCGCGGGCGGCCCGCCAGGCGGCGAACTCTCCCCAGTTGCGCATTTCGGCGAGCGTGCCAAGAGCCCGGCCCGCGGCGCCCGGCAGGTCAATAGGAACGCGTGAGCCAATCGACAGGCCTCCCAAAGCGTCCTCGCGCAGATTGAAGCCGAACCAGAACCCGCCGGCAGGAACCAGCGTGAGGATCGGCTCGCCAGGAACGACAGCTTCCCCGATTTCGGGAACGATCAGGCCAACCACACCTGCGGCTGGCGCATGCAGCAGCATCTTCGCGGCCTTTGCCTCGACAACGTCGCGGGCTGCTTCCGCGGCCCTGACCTGCGCGTCCGCCAGCGCACGTTCCTCCGGGGTCGGGCCGAGCTGGGCTTCGGCATAGCGCGCTTCGGCGACGGCCACATCCGCCTCGCAACGAGCCGCTTCAGCGCGCGCCTCATCCAAATCCTGGACAGAGGTATCTGACCGCGCGACGAGAGAGGTCTTACGGGCGAGTCCCTGGCGGGCGAGCACCAAAGCCGCCTGCGCCTTGAAGATCTCTCGCTGAAGCGCTTCAACCTCCTCCTGCCGGAGACCCGCATACACGCGATCCCTGTCGGACGCTGCCTTCTCAACCTGCGCGCGCGCCTCGACGACCGTCGCCCAAAGTTCGGGGTTGCTGAGCAACGCGAGTGGTTCACCCAGCTGTACCGCCTGTCCCGGCTTTACCAGGACACTGGCCAGGCGACCGCTGATCTCTGGCGCAATGTGGATCTCAGTCGTACGGACGATACCGGCGACTGCCGCGGATGTGTCGGCCTGTCGTGACCGCGCGTACCAAAGTCCGAATGCGGCGGCGGCCAGAATGCCCGCCCCGATGATGAGCGCCCCGACCTTAGACGGCTGGTGCATGGCTCGGCGTCCGGAGTCGGCGCAGATGCGCAATGAAAACGGCCAATACAAAATACAGCAGCGTCAGGGCCCATAGCGTCTCCCAGCGTTGGCGCACCTCGAGAAGGCTGGCGCCCATCTGGCCAATCCGCACGATTCCGTCGATGGCGCTGACGCTCGGCAGCATTTCGCGAGCGTTCCGCAGGAATGACGGGATGGCCTCGGCGGGCCAGGATGCACCAACGAGGAAGAACTGCGGCAGGCTGCTCGCGAGGACGAGCAGGACGGCTGTTTCCCGGTGGCGGAAGGCGAGACCAAGGGCTTGGCCAAGAAAACTGGTCGCCAGGATGAACGGAAATGACAACGTCGCCAACTGCCACACGCTACCGAGTGTCGAGAACCCGTACACCCGTGGCATGATCACGAAATAGAGCAGCAGAGCAGGGGCGTAGATGGTCCAGTGCGCCAGCCCCTGCCCAAGGATCGCGGCGCCCGATGCGCGGGCCCGGCGTGCGACTGATCCGCCCTGCTCGAATGCTGCGCCCCCCAGCATTGCCGAACCCATCAACAGGGTCTGATGCAGGATCAACACGAACGCCGCCGGCACAACGTAGCTCGCGTACGACGCTGTCGGGTTGAACAGAGGCACCATGATGAGCTGCACCGGATCCCGCGCGGCCGCCACGGTTTGCGCCGAAGCACTCTCGGGCCGCACGCCGCGGCTGAGTTCATCCGCCGCGTAAGCCTGCACGGATTCCAGAACGCCCTGCAACGTGCGATTGAACAGGATGAAGTAGGTCGAGTCCGCGTAAATCGGCAATCGTGCCTCGGCACCCTTCAAAAAATTGCGCTCGGTTTCGCGTGGGATTCCAATGACGCCGAAGGCCCGGCGCGCGAAGATGGCCTCCTCCGCGTCGCGATAGCTGACGGCGCGAAGGGCGACCGACAGGTTCCCATGCGCTTCCATCGCCTGAATGACGCCGCGACTCAGTTCCGTGCCGTCCTGATCCACTACGGCGATCGGGATATCGCGCACGATCTGGCCGAGATACGGCTGCGGATAAAAGAACGCGTAGAAGACCGGCCCCAGCACGAAAAGGCCGAGCACACCACGGTCGCCGAGCACGCGCCGCCATTCGGCCCCGAACGCGCCGGCAATGCCGAACGCGCTACGGTCTGGCGCCGGTTCCTCTTCGGCTGGGATCAGGAAGCCATGGTGGCTGAGCGAGCGGAAGCGCAGCCATACCAGCACCGCCAGCCCGATCACGACGGCGCAGAGAATCGCAAATGGCTCCGCCGTTTCACGCAGGGGCGCCCCGCGAGAAGCCTGGTCGAAGAGGATCTGTATATACCAGCGAAGGGGCAGC
>JARLIN010000309.1 GCA_031291715.1 Rhodopila sp.
AATATCCGGGTTCTGCATGCCAACGGCGCGGCGCCTCACCAGTGGTTGGTGCCGGTCGCGCGAGCCACTCGGCTGCCGTTGCTGGCACATTTGCATATCGACTATCGTCGTCGCAGCCGTTTCGTCTGCTTGCTGCATCAATCGACACTGCTCGTAGGTGTATCGCGGCAGGTGACAGAGGATTTCCTTCGTGACGGCATGGCGGCGGAGCGTACACACACGATTTATAATGGCATCGATTTTTCCCGTTTGGAGCGGAAGGGCGATGGCACTCTGAGACATTACCTAGGAATCCCGCAGGATGCCGTGGTGATCACCGCGGCGGGGTCACTGATTCGGCGCAAGGGGCAGGACGTGCTGATTCGCGCATTCGCGACATTGGTGCCTGGCCGCGATATCCATCTTCTGATCGCGGGCGAGGGGCCAGACCGTGCTGGCTATGAAGCGCTGACGGTCGAACTCGGCGTGCAATCGAGAGTTCATTTCCTGGGCCATTCTGGCGACATTTCCTCGGTTTACCAAGCGACTGACATTGTTGCCCTCGCCTCTCGCGCTGACGCGTTCGGCTTGGTCCTGGCTGAAGCCGGGTATTTCTTCATTCCGGCCGTGGCCACGGCAGTCGGGGGCATTCCCGAGGTAATTGAGGATGGCGTGACCGGGTTGCTCGTGCCGCCCGACGATCCGTCTGCCTTGGCGCAGGCGCTCGTTCGGCTGGTCGATGATCCCGAGCAGCGGCGCGCCTTGGGACGAGCGGCCAAGGCGCGGACGGAACGTATGTTCAGTGTCGAACGGATGGTTGCAAATTTCCACGACACGTATGAGCGTCTTGCGCGGCTACCGCACGACAAGTTGGGGTGGCTTGGCGCGGATCTATCATTGGGACCCTATCTGAAGGCGATAACGGGACGATAAGTTCGGGGCGCCGACTTCGTCAGGGTTTCCGATTTTGGCGCCACTTTGCGGTTACAAGCATCGTTACAATCTCCAGCAATATTTTTGGACGCGCACCCACGAAACGGCGCACGATCGACCAGTCTATGGTCACGCGTCGTCGGAGTAGATGCAGCAGGCTGGCGACAAAGGATCGCGCGACCTCATTCATCCATGCATCGTTCCAGCGAGCTTGTTCCGGCGTCAGTTGGAACGTTTGCTTGATGGCCTGATGTAGAGCGAAATCGTAGTAGTTTCGGTGCAGGTTTCGTGCCGTGCCCCATACGGCGCTGGCAGCGATGTTCACGCCGGCGCCATAGATCGCCTCGCAGCGGGTGGAGAATACGATCATGCGTGCGCGCTGTGAGAGTTCCATCCAGAAGAAGACATCCTCACCGTAAGAAAAATCAGTCCGGAACCGGATATCCGCTCCGATAGAGCGCCGATAGACGACGGTCGAGGTGCCGACCGGGGACTTCAGAAGCAACGCATCGAATACTTTGTGGGTATAAATATAAAGCTGTTGTCCGGTTTCTAGTGCGTGGCCAGCGGCGGTTGTCAAATTACATTGTTCGAACGTGGATGATTGATACCCTAAAGGCACATAATCGGAAAAATAGAAGTCTGCTCCCGCTCTCATCGCTGCGCGTGCGTTGGCAAGATGGTCGGGAACCCATTGATCGTCGGAGTCGAGGAATGCGACTATTCCGGTATCATGCGGCAGTGCCGCGAGGCCGCGATTGCGAGCGGCCCCTGGCCCGGCATTGCGTTGCTCTATGACCGTGACCCTCCGACGTTCTTGCTCGGAAAGGGCGGCCAGTTCTTCGCGTGCGGAGAGTGGTGAACTGTCGTCCACAACTATGACCGACAGCGTCACTGCCTGTTGCGCGAGTGCCGAACGTACGGCCGCGAGAAGCAGGCCGGAGCACCTCTGGTAGAATGGAATGATGACGGCGACCGACAAATCCGGGTCGGCGTGTTCCGTTGGGGCGGTCTGCTGCGTCATCGTTCCGACCCTGCAAGAGGGGCGCGCGGGAAAGCCCTTGTGGCCACCTGCTATACCCGTGTCAAGATGGTTGGTGACGGGCAATGGATTCCTTGCTTGAAGCGGCGCGATCATTGCAGTGGGGCGCCGATGGTGCTTCGTCCGCTGGAATGGGTTGAAGATCAGACCAGTCCCTCCGGTCGCCCTCGATCCCCGCCAGTTCCATCCTGTTCTCGAAGCAACGAACGGTGGCCCTCAACCGTCACCGCATAGACCAACATAGTCCCGGCCCCTGCCGTTGTTCCCCGGCTACTACCGGCGCATGTGTCTGCCGACAAGGGTTTCCTGGTCTGCGGGTGCTCGAAACGAGGGAAGCCTAAGCCAACATCGTGCGCGAGCAGCGGCGAAGCCTTCCACTCTACACTACTGGTTGGCGCCGGCCACCACATTCCGGACCGCACGACCAAGGAAGCCATGGGCTGGCAATCTGTTTCGGCGGTCCCAACCGCCAATTGGTCAAGCCAAACAACCCGGCGACACCGGCCAACGTGCCCATTTTCACATCGGGAGGCCTATTGGCGCAAGCCAGCGATCAGCGCCGTACGCCTGGCATAGTGCTCGTCAGTCTCGGTCAACGTGTAGTTGCATGACAGCACACCGCTGGCCCGACCGCGAAAATGGCTGCTCAGGATACGGAAAACGTTGCGGTCTGCATCCCATGCGGTGCCGCTGTTGCGCGTCGGGATTCCCCACCAGCGCAGCACGGCTTCGCAGGCCAACTTATCGATGGCAAGGCAATTGGGGTCTACCCAGCCGCCGAATACGCCCGCTCCTGGCCCCACGGATTCCCATATGTCCTCCGCGAGCGGCTGGCGAGTGTGCGGATCTGCAAACCAGCGTCGTGACCACGCCCAGTCGTGGCCCTCCAGCGCGGCTCCGAGGGACGAAAGGTGGTTCGGTGCCCACCAGTTGTCGTCGTCGAGATAAGCGAGTCGCCGGCTGGCAGCTAGATAGCTGAGCACGGTGCGTAACACGCCCCCGTCCCAGGCAGGGTGCAGCCCGCCATGGCGTTGCGAGGTGGAATAACCGGGATCGAAGAGCAGCACAGTGTGATTGGGCGGTCGGTCGCGGCAGGCCGCCTCCACCATCGCGACCTCGCCGCTCGGCTGGTCCACGCCGATCAGTGTCTGCACAGTACCGGCAAAGTCCTGCGCGAAGATCGAGCGGAGCGCATTCGCGATGGTCGGGCGCAAGATGCTCGGCATGATCACGGCGAAGTCGAATTGAGTGGCACCGTCGTCCGGGCCAAAGGCTCGCGTGAGCGGCTGGCGCGCCAGCCTGGCGGCCCCGGCAAGCGGCTGTCTGCCGAGGAAGTCGGTAATCCGCCACACTTCGGAAGGTCGCACCAACGCGACATCGAAACGCCGAAGAAGGCGATTGAGAATCGCAGCAACTTCGCTCTTGCTGATCAAGACCCACCTCACTGAACAAATTGCCGCGCCGGCTGTTATTGCGGTATCGTATATAAGCGGCGCCCGCAATCTTCAATTTCCCGGAACGCCGCCCTCCATGGCCTCCAGCCTGCCCGATATCACGTCCTCGTCGCCGGCGGTTGGTACTTCGCGTGGGATCCGGCGGCCGACGACCTAATCCTTGCCTCATCGAGCAGGATCATTATAGATGGCAATCGACGACACACGGCCGACCGGATCGCATGATGAGACTTCCCTTATGAAGCCGGCCCGGCTGATCGCCATTTATCTCCCCCAGTTTCATCCCGTCCCCGAGAACAACGAATGGTGGGGCCTCGGCTTCACCGAATGGACCAACGTGACCAAGGCCCGGCCAATGTTCCCCGGCCACTACCAGCCCCACTTGCCAGCCGACATGGGGTTCTACGACCTTCGGGTGCCCGAAACGCGGGAAGATCAAGCCAACCTCGCGCGCGCACACGGGATCGAGGCCTTCTGCTACTATCATTACTGGTTTGGCGCCGGCCGCCGCATTCTCGAACGTCCGCTTAACGAAGTCGTCGCGTCGGGCAAGCCGGATTTCCCGTTCTGCGTCTGCTGGGCGAATCAGACCTGGACCGGCATCTGGCACGGCGCGCCCAACCGCATCCTGATTGAGCAGACCTACCCCGGCGATACCGACCACCGCGCCCATTTCGAGAGCCTGCTGCCCGCCTTCGCCGATCGGCGCCACATCACGATCGACGGCAAGCCTGTCTTCAGCATCTACAAACCCGAGGACCTGCCTGATCCGAAACGGACGCTAGACCTCTGGCGCACAATGGCCCAGGAAGCTGGCCTTCCGGGTCTGCATATCCTGGGCATGCAATCGGATATGAGATGGAACCCCAAGGATTATGGGTTCGATGGCAAGATTTGCCTGCCGTTGATACAAAACCGTCCCTGGGTGTCCAAACGGCAACCGATCAAATGGCTCAAGCGTCAGGCCGCGCTCAGAGTTGGGCTGCCTTCATTCCACTCGGCGAAGCGATTTGTTCCCGAGTTGGAAGCCCTGCGGTCGCTGTCGTACGAATGGCACCCTTGCCTCGTGGACACATGGGACAATACGCCTCGGTCCGGAAAGAACGGCGTCGTGCTGGTCGATGCCTCGCCGGAGCAGTTCTCACAACTGGTCGATACCGCGCTTGATCTCGTGTCGCACAGAGAACCGGAACATAGATTGGTCTTTCTAAAATCCTGGAACGAGTGGGGCGAGGGCAATCACCTAGAGCCCGACCGGCGGAACGGGCGAAAATACCTTGAAGTGCTACGCGACGCGATGAACCGATCCGTTCCAACCTGAACGCGCACCAATTAACAGGGCTGGTGTCCACGGCCCTCTGGCGTTAGACTTGTTAATCACAATAGTTCTGGGCTCAGACCTGGACATTGGTCCAGACCGACTTCAGCCATGCAGGCGGTCGAACAACTTCCCGCAGCGCCTCGATCAGTCGCGCCTCGACTCCTGCCGGACATCCGGCCATGCGCCAAAGCAGAAGTTGGCAAGCCGAAAATACGAAAAAGGTCAGTAATCCAATGGCTGCACCAACGGCCAGTGCAGGGATGCGATCCAGCGTGACGACGTCCCAGGTGCCTGGCAGCAGCCGCAAGACCGCGCATGTGGCAGCCGTTGACAGCGCCGCACGCGTCATTGCCACCCGGAGCTGTCGCAGTTCGATGCCGCCGGTCGCCCGCAATTGGAAGACGAAGATAGAGGATTCCGCCGCCATCACGGCAACTGCCGCGATGCTGATCGTCATCAGGTCATGCGTCTCCCGGACCACCAGCACGACGAGGACCTTCAGCGCCGCGGCAACGGCATTGCATATGAACACGCGACGCACTTGCCCATGGGCTGTAAGTACACTGCCGCAGACATAGCTGAACGGTGAGAACATACTGGACCATGTAATTATAGCGATTAGCGGCCGGGCCGCCTGCCAGTTCGGTCCCAGCAAGCCCGTGACCAGATAACCGGAACATGCGGACACACCGATCGCGAACGGAATCGTGCCGAGGGCGAGAATGCCGCCGACCGTCAGCCCCATGGAAACCGATGCCGTCCCGTTGCGCCGTGCCAGCGCAAACCCTGGAGTCAGCGTTGCGCACGCGGGCTCCAGCAATTCGGTCACTGGCATCATCGCGATTTCACCAGCGAGCAAATAGAAGCCAAAAGCCGCGGTGCCGAGCACCGGAGCTAACAGGAACGCATCGGCGCGGCTCCAGACCATGAGGGCGAGACCACCGGCCCAGGCCCAGAACGAAAATCCGA
>JARLIN010000310.1 GCA_031291715.1 Rhodopila sp.
ACCCGGCCATGGCCGTCAAGGCGACGCGTTGGTCGTCGCTCGCTGAAACCGGAGACTTGCCACTCATGCCGCACCTGTTCGAATCGGTGGCGCCAGCGAATCGTACACCTATCCGTTGGTCAAGCTAGTGGAGTCTGCTTAAGAGTCGGCGCCAAGCCGCCTGCGACGATTAAGGACTTCGGAAGCCCTGCCCACTGTGCGGTGACGCCCGCATCCCACTAAGGATGGGCACAGAGCCGATCGAGGTCGATCTCGGTGTTCCACACCCAGACCTTGCCTGTCAGGGCCGAATTCTGCCGCGTCGCCAGCCACGCCGCACACGCGTCAGGTTGAATCGATCTGGCTTCGACGAACGCCCCCGCCGCCAACAGATCCAGGAACCTCCCGAGGGGATCGGTGAAGTCAGAGTATCCGTGTCTGTGGGTCATGTCAGCCGGAACCTGCCCGCGTTGCAGCATCATGTCGATCTCGTCTTGACCGCCGGCAGGTTTCTGGCCGCCCAAAAGTATCAGGGCTGTTGCGCCAAGCGCGACCGTTCGCCGGATCGATCGATCTTTCACGGGAAGTCCTCCGCCGGCAGCGACACGCGAACGTCGAGGCAGACCGCCGAGACGGGTTCGCCAGCGCCACCACATAAAACGGCACGGACTACACCGTTTGCAGGATCATCTCCGCCCGCATCTCCGGCGTGACCTGCCGCCGCCAGTCCGCTCCGCCCGGCAGGACCGCTTCATGCGCGTACAAAGAATAATAGCTCGTGCCCGTCCCATCCGGCGCGCGACCTTCCTCCACCGCCTTCACCGCCTGACGCAGCAGCTTGCGCGCCTGGATGATCGCTTTGTCCGCCGGTCCCAGATGCTCCTTCGAGCGATCCACGATGCGTCCCATGCTTTCCTGTATCGCCCGGTCCTGCACGTTGATGCCGTCGATCCCAGTGTAACTCTCGTTACGCTGCACATTTCGGTCCAGCAAATAATTGTTGGCGCGATTGGCATGGGAGCGGAACGTGTCCGGATCCACGTGCACCGGCCCATTGCCAAGCCCCCGCTCCAGCCGATCCGCGTCGGTCAGCGCGTCGTTGGGGCTGTAGGCCCAGTTATACACCATCGTCGTTTCGTCATCGATCGGTACCCAGGAATGCCCGGCGATCAGTGGCACACCACTCTCGGCCCGCGACGGACGAATCTGATGGAACGGCAGCACGAAGTGGTAGGTCCGGATATGCATCTCCGCGTCGCCCAACGGCCGGATACCGGCGTACTGGTAGCCATAGTCCGTGATATCGACCACCAGTTTCGGCGCCTTGCCGCGGACGAACGGATTGGACGGCTTGAACCCGCCGCGAGTCGAAGTCTCGCTCAACAGCCGGTGCATGATCGGGGCATGCGACGTGTCGATGCCGCCCTCCAGCCCCTGCAGCCAGTTGCATTCCTGGATCACTTTCGTCACGTGCAGGTGCGTCTCGGGCGCCTCGGTCCAGGCGAATTTGGGCAGCGGCGGCATCCGCTCCGCCGGTCCGAGATAGGCCCAGACGATGCCGCCCCGTTCGCAGGTCGGATACGCGGTCAGCCGCACCTTGTGCTTGAAATCGTTCTCCTCCGGTTCGTTCATCATATCGACGCATGTGCCGGCGATATCGAATTTCCAGCCGTGATAAACGCAGCGCAGGCCGCATTCCTCGTTGCGCCCGAAGAACAGCGAGGCGCGGCGGTGCGGGCAGTACTCCTCCACCAGGCCGATACGCCCCGTGCTGTCTCGGAATGCAAGCAGATCCTCCCCCAGCAGGCGCACACGCACTGGCGCGCCGTCCGGCTCCGCGATCTCGCGCGCCAGCAGCGCCGGGATCCAGTAGCGCCGCATCGCGTTGCCCATTGGTGTGCCGGGCATCACCCGGGTGATCAGCTCGTTCTGCTCGCGTGAGAGCATGGCCGGATCCTCCTGCATTGGCGGACGGGCACGGCTTCGCGCACCCGAAGCAGGCCGATCCTACCGCCGGCGAGAGGCCAGGGGAAACGCTCAGGCCGGATCGGGCGGATCACTTCTCCAGCACGTAGAGTCCAGGCGCGTCGTCGAGCGCCGGATGCGCGGCACTGCCGATCCCGGGGGGCTTGCCTTTACGGCCCGCGTGCTCGGCCAGCCAGCGCGCCCAGTCCGTCCACCAGCTGCCGTCATGGCCGGTGCTCGACTCCCGCCACCGCTCGGGCGTATCGGCCGGCCCGTTCCCATCATTGACCCAGTAACGCCCCTTGCCGCCGGGTGGATTGATGATCCCGGCGATATGGCCGCTGGATGCCAGTACGAAGCGGACCTTGCCGCCGGTCAATTGCGTGATGCGCCACGCGGCGTCCCAGGGCACGATGTGATCCTTCTCCGCGCCCACCGCATAGGCGTCGAGCGTGATCCGGCCGAGATCCAGGGCCTCCCCCTTGAGCTCGATCTTTCCCGGCTGGACCAGGTTGTTCTCGCCGTAGGTATTGCGAAGGTACCAACTATGCGCGGCGCGTGTCATGCGCGTGCCGTCGCTGTTCCAATACAGCAGGTCGAAGGCGGGAGGCTTCTGCCCCAACAGGTAGTTGTTCACCACGTTCGACCAGATCAGATCGTTCGAGCGCAGCAGGTTGAACATGTTGGACATTTCGCGGCTGTCGAGATAGCCGCGCTCCATCATCTGCTGCTCGACGAAGTCAATCGCTGATTCGCCCAGGAACACCGCGGAGTCGCCCACCTTCGAGAAATCCTGCAGCGACACGATGAAAGTGGCGGCGCCGAACCGCGTGTCGCCCTTCGCGGCGAGCCAGGCGAGGGTCATCGCCAGCAGCGTGCCGCCGATGCAGTAGCCCATCACGTTGACTGTCGGGCTGCCGGTGATCTCGCGTATCACCTCAGTGGCCGCCAATGGGCCGAGATCCATGTAGTCTTCGATGGTGGTGCCATCCATCGTGGTGTCGGGATTCTTCCAGGACACGACGAAGACGGTGAACCCCTGCTCCACCAGGTAGCGCACCATGCTGTTCTTCGGCTGCATGTCGAGGATGTAGTACTTGTTGATCCAGGGCGGCAGGATCAGCAGCGGAACCTGATAGACCATTTCGGTCGCGGGCGCATATTGGATCAGCTCGATCAGCTTGTTGCGATACACCACCTTACCCGGCGTCAGGGCAAGGTTGCGCCCCGGCGCGAAGGCCGTGGCGTCCACCATGCTCAGCCGGCCTTCTTTCAGGTCGTGCATCAGGTTGCGCGCACCGTCGGCCAGGCTGGCGCCACCGGTCTCCATCGCCCGGCGGAGCGCCTCCGGGTTGGACAGCACCAAAAGCGACGGGCTCATCGCGTCAACGAACTGGCGCAGGTGGAAGCTGAGGCGCTGCCGCTCGGCTTCGTCCATGTCCTCCATCTCGCTCTGCCGCAGCAGCCAGTCCGAGGCGAGCAGATACATTTCCTTGAGTGTGCGGTAGGCCGGATTGGCATGCCACTCCGGCGCGGCGAAACGCTTGTCCGCGGAGCCGGGCGGCTTGCCTTCGGGTGTGCCTGCGCTGGCGCCCCACCAACGCCGCATCGAGTCGTTCCACGCCTCGGTCGCGGCGCTCATGAAGCGTGCATTCAGCTCGGCGGCCGAGGAGAAGGCCTTATCGGGCTGGCGAAGGGAACGGAGCCAGACAGTCCGGAGGGCGCGCACGATTTCCGCCCAATCCACCGGCACGACGTCGCGCAACGGATTGGCGTTCCACATCTGGTCGATCGAGCAGAGGACGGGATCCTGGGCCAATACGTCATTGAGTTGCTTCACCCCGGAGGCGAGCAGATCGCCGGCGGCGGCATCCGGCGCGGCCTGCCACCATTGTGTGCCGTGGCCGCCCCAACTATCGCGCCATGCCTGGGCGGATCCGGACATGGCGTCCATCCAGGAGGTCCAAACCCCGACCATCGCATCGGGTCCGGATGCGGGAGCCCCGGAGGGAACCTCGGCCGCGCCCGATGCCAGGCGGGTTTTCTTTTTGTCCATGACGCAGCCCCTTCCACTCGGCCGCGCGTTATTTGCCACATTCGATGGACCGAGCGGTGTTAAGACTTTCGATGCACGGTTGGATGCCGTTCACGATGGTGTGGACGTGGTCCACCCTTAGCCGGTCTTCCATCGGGCCAGGCGCTGGCCGGGCATTCGCCACGGTCGCGGTCCGTTCCGATTGGTTACCTGGCTGCGCTCTTGGCCACCTTGCGGAGTCGAAACCACCCAACCCCGCCCAGACCTGCCCCCAGAACCGCCAGCGAAGCGGGCTCCGGCACGTCAGTGGGCGCGGCATTCAGCGAAACGGAACTTATCTCGCCGGCGAAAGACGAGCCATTCGCATCTGAGAAGTATGATTGGGCAACGGAAAAGCCACTTGTCGAGTAGGTCACGGATTGGCCAAAATCGGCGCTGGTCAAAAAATCCGTTCCCTCAAGATCATAAGTATCGATGTAAACATATGA
>JARLIN010000311.1 GCA_031291715.1 Rhodopila sp.
ACCAGCACCCCGAACAGGTCCATGCCGTGACGCACCCCTAGCAGCGCACCGCTAAGCGCGAACACGAAAGTTCCGATGAGGTCGAGTGTCTGGATCAGAATCGTCGTAGGCTCGATGTGGATCAGGGTGTTCTCTCCTCTTCCTGAAGCTATGGAGCGGCAGCGCGACGGCGGCGACGTTCCGGCGCGTGATTCCGGGAAGCCGGAATGGTCGGCGCCAAATACGCTAAGGTCGCCGATAAGACATGCGACCCGGCACACCCGATTGCCTACCGGGCATTGGCGCGATGTTCAATGCAGTCTGGGCGAACAGCCGGAAGGTGGTGACCGCGAGGACGATGCCGGCGACCAGCCTATCGCCGCCCTGATAGTGCTGGCTCGCCACGGTCTGGGTGTTGGACGAAGTCACGATGCAGTCTTGGTTGCGGGAGAAGGTCACCGGAAACCTACCGCGCGGACACGCGTCCGCGTGGTAGCCCGGGTGGAGCCGGGTTGGTCAGGTTCCGCTTCCCTCGCTTGCCAGCCATGCTCCCGCGGCCGTCAGCATGGCCTCCACGCCCGTGCGCAGGGTGGGATGGATGACGGGGGCGAAATTCGGCGCGTGGTTGGCCGGCAGTTCATCGAGCTTGCCGGCCTTTTGCGCCTTTTCGAACGTGTCCGGATCGATTCCGCCGATGATCCAGAATACCACGGGTACGTCCCACGCGGCGCCGAACAGGCCGAAATCCTCACTGGCCGTGAGCGGCCCAATCTCCTGGATCCCGGCGGCGCCGAACCGCCGCTCTAAAGCCTCCACCACTTTCTGGGTCGCGGCGGCGTGGTTGCGGGTCAGCGGAAACTCGCTCAAGACCGAATATGCGGGCGGCGTCGGCGCCCCGGAGGCGGCGGCCTCCGAATCGAGAATGCGTCGAATGGCTGTCAGCACGCGCTTGCGCACTTCTTCCTTGAAGGTGCGGACATTGAGCCGCAGCAGGGCCCGGTCAGGAATGACGTTTTCGTTCATGCCCGCCTGAAGGGTGCCGACCGTGACCACGGCCGAATCCGTCATCGCCACCTCACGCGAAACCACGCCTTGCAGCCGCATCACGGCCGACGACGCCATCACCACGGGATCGATGCTCTTTTGGGGCATCGAGCCGTGGGCGCCGCGGCCGAACATGGTGACCTCCCAACTGTCGCCGGCCGACAGCATGGTCCCGATATGCCACCCGATCTTGCCCGCGCTGAGCGGCATGACATGCTGTCCCAAGGTGACGTCCGGCTTCGGGAAGCGCTTGACCATGCCGTCTTCGATCATCGCGCGGGCGCCCTGGCCGGTTTCCTCCCCGGGTTGGAATACCGCCATCACGGTGCCATGCCAGGCATCCCGGTTCTCGGCCAGCACACGCGTCGCGCCCATCAGCCACGCGACATGCATGTCGTGGCCACACGCATGGGCGATCCCGGTCGCCTGGCCGAAGCGATCGGTGCCGGACGCGGCGCTGGCATAGGGCAGACCGGTGCTCTCCTTTAGAGGCAGCGCATCCATGTCGGCCCGCAAGAGTACCGTCGCTCCCTCGCCATTGCGCAGCAGCCCAACCACACCAGTACCGCCGACACCTTCGGTGACCTCGTAACCATACTTCCGCAACCACCCCGCTGCGATGCCTGCGGTACGGTGCTCCTGCATCGACAATTCGG
This sequence comes from Rhodopila sp., assembly GCA_031291715.1. GTDB lineage: Bacteria > Pseudomonadota > Alphaproteobacteria > Acetobacterales > Acetobacteraceae > Rhodopila. The sequence goes on from JARLIN010000311.1 coordinate 1,680, forward strand.
GATGCGCATGAATATCCTTATAGATCGTCTCCAACTCCGCGAGCAGATCGTCCGATGGACCGAGCCGGAAACTGTCCTGGACAGCAGGGGTGATCGTGTCGGCGCTCATGGGAAGTTCTCCTGATTGGGTTCGACAATCGCGGGACCGGCCGGAACGACAAGTTCGCACCGGCGCGGGGTCCCGTCGGGCTGGGTGAGCGACAGCAATTCCCGCCCAAGCCGCAGTGCCGTATCAGCGGGGAGGGCATCGGGATGCTCCAGCAGCGCGAGCATCTGACAGATTCTGTTTCGATAAAGTATCGTAAGACTTGCGGGACTGCCCTCGCAAAGGACGCACATGGTAAATCCCTCCTGTGCCACCGGTGTCAGAATACGATGAGAAAAATCGCCAGCAATGGCGCTGATGATGACCACACCGGCGATCATCGCAACGTGTGGTGGCGAATCTCCCTCTCGAGCCAGGCGCTTGGCGAGTTGTGTGCATCTTAAACGGCGTATCCGGACCAAGGCGGTTAGAAAACGAGAGTTAACCTTATCGCAGGTTTAAGGCGCGGTTGACGCACCGCGCGGGCCGGGGAACCTCAGTGATGTGGGTTGCCAGGCTACGATCCCATGGGCAGTCAACCCAATTAATTTGTATCAACGTGCATCCGGGTTCATCATCGGTTCCATATCCTTATGACAACCCTCCTGGCGCCGGAGCAGTGCAAGGCTCGGTCGGCCCGGTTCTGCCCGTCCGATCGCGTGCCGCACCTTCTACTCGCGGCCGAGGAAAGTCCTTCCCGTCCCCGAGGTTTTGTTTATCATATCGCACTGCAAAACGGAGACGCGGAATGCAGGCGGGTGGAGCGAGCCAGTCTCAGGTCCAAAGCCAGTTGCAGCCCCAATCGCAGCCCCATTCGACGATGCAGGGCTACGACCCCAGTTCGTTCTTCTGCGAGATGCTCCGGCCGGGCCAGCCCCAGCACCCGACCCTGACGCTGCTGCTGTCCCGATTGGCGGCGATGCCGATCGATAGCCTGCGCCAGCGCGCGCAGGAGGCGGAGCGGGATCTGCTGGACCGCGGTATCACCTTCACCGTCTATTCCGATGCCACCGCGATCGACCGCATCCTGCCGTTCGACCTGATCCCGCGCGTGATCACCCCGGCCGAGTGGCATCAGATCGAAACCGGTGTTGTGCAGCGCGTGCGGGCGCTGAACATGTTCCTTTACGACATCTACCACGACCGGAAAATCCTGGCCGATAAGATCGTCCCGGCCGAACTGGTGCTGAACAATGCCGGCTACTGCCAGGCGATGGTCGGCTTCAACGTTCCTTTCAACACCTATGTTCATGTCTGCGGCACTGATATCGTGCGCGACGAAACCGGCGCCTTCCGGGTGCTGGAAGACAATGCGCGCACCCCGTCCGGCGTCGCCTATGTGGTGGAAAACCGCCACATGAGCCTGCGGGTGATACCCGATTTGATGACCAGCCTGCGCGTGCGCAGCGTGGACGAGTATGGGCTACGCCTCCATAACGCCATGGCCGAAATCGCCCCGTCCGGAGTCGTCGATCCTCAGGTTGTGGTGCTCTCGCCCGGCATCTTCAACTCGGCTTATTTCGAGCACGTCTTCCTGGCGCGGGAGATGGGCGTACCTCTGGTCGAGGGCCGCGACCTGACCGTGGAGGGCGGCAAGGTGTGGATGCGCACGACTTCCGGACTCGCCCCGGTGCATACGATCTATCGCCGCATCGGCGACGACTTTCTCGATCCCGACGCCTTCAACCCGGAGAGCATGCTGGGCGTGCGCGGCCTGATCGAGGCCTGGCGGCATGGCACGGTGGCGATCGCCAACGCGGTCGGCACCGGTGTGGCCGACGACAAGGCGATCTACGCCTACATGCCGCGTATCATTAAGTATTACCTGTCGGAAGAGCCGATCCTGCCGAACGTGGATACCCGAATCTGCGCCGAACCGGACGCATTGGCCTACACGCTGGATCATCTGCATGAACTTGTCGTCAAGCCAGTGGCGGAATCCGGCGGTTATGGGCTGCTGATCGGGCCGCACGCATCCAAGGCGCAACTCGCCGACTTCCGCGCGCTGCTGAAAGCCGACCCGGCGAACTATATCAGCCAACCGACGCTGAAATTGTCCGTCTCGCCAACCCTGTGCGAGGACGGTGTCCGGCCGCGCCATATCGATCTGCGGCCTTTCGCCGTTACCGGCAGGAACACCTGGGTTCTCCCGGGCGGCCTGACCCGTGTCGCGCTGCGGGCTGGAACTTTAGTCGTGAATTCCTCGCAGGGTGGGGGGTCCAAGGACACCTGGGTACTAGAATGATTGGGGGGCTCGCCTGATGGACATCATCCCCAAACGGCACACCGTGCACCTGATCGCCCGCCACGCCGAAAGCACGATCTGGCTCGCCCGCTATATGGAGCGGATCGAGAACATGGCGCGCATTCTCGACGTCACCAACACCTTTGCCCGCGATGCGGACGACACCCGCAACTGGCTGTCGATCCCGCGCATCAATGGCGATCTGGCCGAATTCTACAAGAAGCACACCGAAGCCACGCAGCGCAGCGTCGGCGACTTCTACCTGCTGGACACGACCAATCCGACCTCGGTGCAGTCCTTCATCGCCGCTGCCCGGGAAAACGCGCGGACATTGCGGGCGCTGATCTCCACCGAAATGTGGCTGCAGATCAACGTGTTCCATAGCCGGATTCGCCAGTTGGACGCGGGGACAATCACGCCCGACCATTTCACCGCGGTCTGCGCCATGCTCAAGGAGGGGGCCCAGGCGCACACCGGCATCACCGAGGGCACGCTGTATCGCGACCAGGCATGGCATTTCTATATGATCGGCCGGTACCTGGAGCGGGCGGACCAGACCACGCGCCTGCTCGACACGCGGTTCCATTCCCTGGCGCCACAGACCGACGCGGTGGACGCCGACATCGATGCCGGTCATTGGAACGCCTTGCTGCGCGCCGCCGCCGGCTACCATGCCTACCGGCGGGAGCACCCGAGCGGCTACCACCCGCAGGAGGTTGCCTGCTTCATGCTGGCGAATACCGCTTTTCCCCGCTCGGTCGGGTTGAACCTGGCGCAGGTGGAATGGCATCTGACTCAGTTGCGGACGCGCTATATGCTGCGCATGTCCGGCGCGCTGGAGCGGCTGGATCAGTTGAACGGCATGATGACCTATCCGAACGTGACCGAATTGGCATCGCGGAAACTGTCGCCGTTCCTGGACTACGTGCAGCGGGAAGTCGGCGCGTTGCACCAGGACATCGTCGGAACCTTCGCCGGCTGAGGGCTTTGCCTGTCAGCGTTATCTGGGGCTAGGCTCAATGGCATGACCAGCGCCATCAAAGCCTCGGTGTGTCCCCACGACTGTCCCTCCACCTGCGCCTTGTCGGTGGAGGTCCTGGACGGCAGCCGCATTGGAGCCGTCCGTGGCGCCGAAGACAACAGCTACACCGCCGGTGTGATCTGCGCGAAGGTGTCCCGCTACGCGGAGCGCATCCATCACCCGGATCGGTTGACGCAGCCGCTGTTGCGCACCGGGCCGAAGGGGGCCGGACAGTTCCGCCCGATTTCCTGGACCGAGGCTCTCGACCGCATCGCCGAACGCTTTATCGCCGAAACGGCGAAGCATGGTTCGGAGGCAATCTGGCCGTTCTACTACGCCGGCACCATGGGCCTGGTGCAGCGCGACGGCATCAACCGCTTGCGCAACGTCATGCGTTACTCCCGGCAGAAAATGACGATCTGCACCTCGTTACCGGAGATCGGCTGGCAGGCCGGTGTCGGTGCCAGCCGCGGCGTTGATCCCAGGGAGATGGCGAAGTCCGACCTGATCGTCGTCTGGGGCGGCAACCCGGTCTCCACTCAGGTCAATGTCATGACCCACGTGTCCCGCGCCCGCAAGGAGCGTGGTGCGAAGCTGGTGGTGATCGATCCCTACAAGACCCCGACCGCGGCTGTGGCGGACCTGCATCTGGCGCCCCGCCCCGGCACCGATGCCGCCTTAGCCTGTGCGGCGATGCATGTCGCCTTCCGGGACGGTTACGCCGATCGTGGCTACATGCGTGATTACGCCGACTGCCCGGACGCGCTGGAAATGCATCTGCGCGACCGGGGGCCGGCCTGGGCATCACGGGTTACCGGTATTCCGGCCGATCAGATCGAATCGTTCGCGGCGCTCTATGGCCAGACCAAACGCAGTTTCATCCGCGCCGGCTACGGATTCGCACGCAGCCGCAACGGCGCCGCCGCGATGCATGCCGTGACCTGTCTGCCCGCGGTCACCGGCGCCTGGCAGCATGAGGGCGGCGGTGCGCTGTGGTCCAACCGCGGCATGTATCATTGGGACAAGACGTTGATCGAGGGCCTGGACGCACTCGATCCGACAATCCGCGTCCTGGACATGAGCCGCATCGGCAGTGTGCTGACCGGTGACCGCACGGAACTCGGCGACGGGCCGCAGGTCCACGCGATGCTGATCCAGAATCAGAATCCGCTCACGGTCTGTCCCGATAGCAACCGCGTGCGGCATGGTTTCGCACGCGACGACCTGTTCGTCGCGACGCATGAGCAGTTCATGACAGAAACGGCCCGCTGGTCGGATATCGTGGTCCCCGCGACCATGTTCCTGGAGCATGACGATCTTTACCAGGCCGGCGGCCACAGCCATATCCAGATCGGCCCCAAGCTGATCGAGCCACCGGGCGAATGCCGTTCCAACCACGAGGTCCTGCAAGGGCTGGCATCGCGCCTCGGTGCCCGGCATCGCGGGTTCGACATGACCGCGATGGAGATCATCGGCGCGACTCTTAAGGCTTCGGGCCACCCTGACGCGAAGACGGTGCTGGAGCAGCGTTGGATCGACGCCATGCCGCCGTTTCGAACGGCGCATTTCCTCGACGGGTTCCCGACGAAGGATCGCCGTTTCCATTTCGCACCGGACTGGAAAGCGCTGGGCGACCATCACGCGGTGATGCCGAAGCTTCCGGACCAATTGGAAAACATCGAAGCTGGCAGCGCCGACGCGCCGTTCCGCCTGGTTACCGCGCCGGCCCGCAGTTTTCTGAACACCAGCTTTACCGAAATGAAATCCGGCCGGAAACGGGAAGGCCGCCCCACGGTGCGGATGCATCCGGACGACGCAAGCCGTCTCGGGCTGATCGATGGCTCGAAAGTCCGGCTCGGCAATGTTCGCGGGGAGGTCGTCCTCCACGCACGCATCTCCGACGGGCAGCAGCCTGGCGTACTGGTGGCCGAGAGCATCTGGCCGAGCGAATGTTTCGAGGGGGGGATTGGGATCAATGCGCTGACGAGCGACGATCCCGGGCCGCCCTGGGGCGGCGCGGTTTTTCATGACGCCGCCGTTTGGATGCGAGCCGAGATTGACCGGGTTGAGGTGGCGGCATATTAGGAGATTTCTGTTCATCTGAATAACAAAAGGCAATTATGGCATGTCCGATCTGACAGCGGCCTTGGCGCCACGGCTGCTGAGCATTCTTCGTATCGTCACAGGGCTACAGTTCCTCGAGCACGGGACGCAGAAGTTCTTCTCGTTTCCAACCCGTGCTGGTGCCATGCCGGAGCTGGTGTCTCTGCTCGGGGTGCAAGGCTGCCTGGAACTGGTTGGCGGCGTGCTGATCGTCATGGGTCTGTTCACGCGGCCGGTGGCGTTCATCCTGGCGGGCGACATGGCTGTCGCCTATTTCATGTCTCATTTCCCCAAGAGCTTCTTCCCGGCGGTGAACGGCGGGGACGCGGCGGTTCTGTTCTGTTTCGTCTTCCTCTATGTCGCCGCGGCTGGCGGTGGCGTCTGGAGCGTTGACGCCCGGCGCGGTGGCTGACGGGCTCAGAGATCCGGCAACTGCGGACCTAATCGGGGATTTTACCGGCCCGCCCCTGCCAGTCCGCCATTCCGCCCCATATCTGCGTCGCGGCCCGGATGAAGGCCCACGCGCGATCACGGAGGAGTGAACAAAATGGCTCAGATCAAGCGCCACGCATCAGCCCAGTGGCATGGTTCCGGCAAGGACGGGACCGGCAGCCTGACGACCCAGAGCGGAACTTTGAACGCAACGCCGTATGGCTTCAATGCGCGCTTCGGGGACGGGAAGGGCACCAACCCGGAGGAACTGATCGCCGCCGCCCATGCCGGCTGTTTCAGCATGGCGACCGCATTCCAGCTCAGCGGGGCGGGGCATCCGCCGGAAAGTATGGATTGCGACGCGAACCTGACCATGGAGCAGGTGCCGGGCGGCTGGAAGATCGCTGCGATCCATCTCGTGCTGAAGGCGAAGGTGCCGGGGCTCGATAACGCCAAATTTCAGGAACTCGCGCGCGGGGCGAAGGAGAATTGTCCTGTGTCGAAGGTGCTGAACGCAGAAATCACGCTGGACGCCAGCCTGGTGTGATCGCGGCCGTCGGCGGTTCGGCCGAACGGGTCGAACCGCCGATGGTTGTTCTGTGCGTTGGATCAACAATGACCCGGACGTTTTAAGTTCCAGACCATTTTCAGGCTGACCGCAGCCTGAAAATGGTCTGACACCAGCTCGCGCAAAGACTGACCCGCCGGCCGCTGTCCCATGGTCGTCGTGGCCGGACCAGCTCATTGCTGAACAACCACTTACCGAGGTGCAACGGGTGCCCGGATCAGGTCCGTGCATGAGGTGGAGGAAACCGCCGGAGAGCCGGCGTCAACGTGACCTGATATAATTCTTTGTTTGATCGCATGATCTCCGCGCTTTGGACGTTCCGCCCAACGCGATCATGCTCTGGAAGCGCCGCTTGCCCTGACTGTCGCATCGTCCCGCTTCTTCACCTCGGGCCGCAGCGACGTGCACAGGCCAATGCCAGTGGGCGCCTGCACCATGCCATTCCGAATGACCGGCAGATCCGTTACCAGGTCGCGATACCATGTGGCCAACGTCGCCCGAACGACCTCCTGGAAGATCGCCGCCGGTGCGTGCAGACCAAGGTGCAACCCGGCCCACAGCGTTACCGGTCCGGTGCAGTCATGCGGTGCGAGCGGCTTGGCATATGCTTCGGCCAGTGCTGCGATTTTCCGTCCTTCGGTCAATCCGCCGCACCAGGCGAGATCAAGCATGACGAAATCCAGCGCATCCGCTGCCAGCAGGTCCCGGAAGGGCACGGTGCCACCCAGCGTCTCGCTGCCGCAAACTGGCGTGTGGGATTGCCGCCGCAAATCGCTCAGCGCTTGAACGTCGTCCATCTTGATGACTGGATCTTCCGCCCAGAGCACGCCGTAATCCTCTAGCGCCCGGCAGATGCGAATAGCCGAAGTCGTATTCCAGAGGCTGTGCAGTTCGGCCATCACCTCGATCTTATCGCCGACCGCGGCACGTATTTTTCGAAATGGCTCCAATCCCGCTTTCAGGTCTGGAAGCGTAATCAACTGACCGCCGCTTGCTTCGGCGTAGGTGTCGAACGGCCAGATTTTCATCGCGGTGAATCCCTCGCCCAGCAGGCTCTCGGCCAGGGCGCCGGCGTCGCGTGTGAAGGCGATCTGGTCGTCGTAGGGACCGATTGCGTTGTCGCCGGAGCCAACGGCCCGCCTGGCCACGCCGGCGGTGTTGTAGGCATAGCCGGCGCAGGTGTTGTATGCGCGGATCTCGGTGCGTACGGCGCCGCCAAGGGCTTCGTGCACCGGGATGTCATGGCGCTTGCCGGCGAGGTCCCAGAGGGCGATGTCGATCGCGCTGGCGGCGCGGATCTCGGCCCCCGCGCTGTGAAAACCAAGGTACGGTGTAGTCAGGTGACGCGACACCGCCTCGATCCGTCTTGCGTCGCGGCCGATCAGCCAGGGCGCGACCTGCTCGTGGATGACTGCCTCCGTCGCCTGTGCCCCGCGGAACGACTCGCCCAGTCCGGTCAGCCCGTCATCCGTCTCCAGCTCGACCCAGATCAGGTTCGGACGCTCCGCGATCCGTATGGTGCGTACACAGGTGATCTTCGACATTGCTTTCCCTCACGTTTCGGGGTTTGGCGGTCAGAGTGCCAGTTGTGGCTTTACTGCGCGAGGGTGGATGCCGCCACGTCGTCCGGCTGGCTGAATTCGATGCGCCCGAAATGGTGATGGCCTGGCGGCAGAATGTTGTGGATGGGCAGGAGAATGTCCCGGAGCTTTCAGCCCAACCGGTGTTAAAAGTGGCGCTTGGCTTACGATCGTCATGGCCCGGATCAATCATTGGATCGAGTCCCGGCCATGACGGAACGAGAGTGGGACTGATGTCACACTGTCCGGTAGCGATCGACTCCACCGGCATCCGTTTCCAACCGCAACTCGCCCCGGCCCAACATGTGGTTCACGTGCGCCAGCACCTCGCCGAACGCGAAACCTGTCTGGTGCGCATCCAACGGCCGGGTAAACAGATATGGCACGATCTCCGCCACCGACAGCGGTGTGTCCCGGCACGCCACCGCGATCTCCCCGCAGCGTTGGGCGTGATGCGCGATCAGTTCCTCGATCCGGTCGTGCAGGCCGTGGAACGGCAGCCCATGCCCTGGCAGCACCAGCACATCCGGCGCGACGCTCGCCTTGATTGCCCGCAGCGAGTCCAAATAGATCCCCAGCGCGTCCAGGTCCGGCTCCATCGGATGGACACTGACATTCGGCGAAATCCGCGCGATCACCTGATCCGCCGCGAGGAACAAGCGTTCGGATGGCCGATAGAGCATGGCCTGCTCCAGCGCATGGCCGCCGCCGGTCAGCACCTGGAAGTCACGCGCCCCGACGCTCAGCGTGTCCCCATGCTTGATGCGGTGATACGACACCGGCACACCGGTGGTCCGTTTCAGATATTCATGCCCGCGGCTCAGGACGATCTCGGTTGCTTCGGCGGACAGACCGTGGCGCTGATAGAACGGCCGGAAGACCTCTACGCCGTAATCGGCCGGTGCGTGCTGCAGCACGAGGCTGTGAAGGTATTCCGGGCGCGGCATCGACAGTTCCAGGTCAAACCGCTCGCACAGCCAATTGGCCAACCCGACATGGTCGGGGTGGAAATGCGACACGATCAGCGATTTCAACCCTGGTTTGCGTCCTTGGCCCTGGAGCGGACCGGCCAGCGCTGCGTCCCACGCCTGCTTGCAGTCATCGGTTCCCAGGCCGGTGTCCAGCGCGGTCCAGCCACCCTCGTTCTCGATCAGGTAGACGTTGACGTGATCCAGTCTGTAAGGAAGCGGTAACCGTAACCAGCGTATACCGGGGGCCACGTCGGTCACTTCGCCGGGGGCGGGCGCGACCGCGAAGGGATACGTCAATGTAGATGGGTGTAAGGTTTGCATCCACCCTAGCTAGCAAAACCAACGCGACCCGCAAACCGGGGCACCACTCCCGTAACACAGATAACGTTGGCGTGACGGGCGACTAATAGTAATAAGTTGTAACCAACCAGAGCGGGCTGCGATGAGTCGTCATGGAGGAGGTCCGGTTAAGCCGCGTGCGAACCAGAAGGCGCACGATGCATTCAGGACCGTCATCGTCGAGGGGCTGCCCCGAGGCTTCCGGCATTACGCCTTGCGCGGCCGGTATTGGCCCGCGGCCACGGCCGATCGGCAGGCGATGGCTGAGCGCTATGCCCGGCTGGCATCGCGAATGACGGCCCCGCTCGACTGGGGCGCCGTGCCGCCGAGGCAGCCGGGACTGGATGATCCAATCAAAAAAGATGCCGCGGATATCCGAGACAATCCCTACATACCGTCAGGCTATACATATTTCTTGCAGTTCATCGCGCATGATATGGTATCGACACGTACGCCTTTCTGGGCAACAACGACTCTCGATCAGGACACCGCCAACGATCGTACGAACAGGTTGCGCCTGGATACACTCTACGGCAGCGGCCCAAACGAGAGGCCGGTCCTGTACGCGCCCGCGGATCCCAATGATCTCAGTCGCGTCAAACTACAGATCGGCCGATCCGGTCCGGTGGGGACCGAGAACGGGGCGACGATCTGCCCGTTTCGGGACTTCGCCCGCCTGAAGCTATCCGACACGCTGGCCGATCTCCCGGGGCTGACGGAGCCTCTGGTCGCCGACAGACGCAATGACGACCAGCCGCTGATTTCACAGCTCACGATGGTCTTCTGCCATCTCCACAACATCTTTGTCGATCGGCAGGGCGCTGTGCCGGCGGATGGTCCGAGGCTCGACTTTGCCCATGACACGGCGAAGCTTTTTGCGAACGCGCGAGAAGCCACGACACTGGTCTATCGCCATGTCATACGGGAAGACCTGCTGAAACGCATTCTGCATCCAGCGGTCCACGCGCTCTATTCGACCGGTGCGTTCCCGTTCCTCGACACGCTCGCCGGCACCCGGATCGGCGGTGTGTCGTTGGAATTCTCCCACGGGGCTTTCCGTTTCGGTCATGCCATGGTCAGGGATTCCTATCAGATCAACGCGACGTCGCCGACGTTTGGGCAATTCCTGAAGGATGGTCTGACTCGATTTTCGTCGAACGGCAATGTCCGCATGGAACCTATGTCAGCCGCCTGGCTGATTCAGTGGTCGAACTTTTTCAATTTCCCCGGGATCACGGACCCGAACCGCATCAACCTTAGCCGCCGGATCGGACCGAGCGCACCGCTGTCCCTGTCCGCACATGCACTCGGGCCGATCGATCCGTCCCAGGGCGGCGGCATCTTCTATCGCGATCTGATCAGCGCCGAACTGGCGAATCTGTGGCCAGTCGAAGACCTTCTCGCCGCCATGCGCGAGCACGAAGCGCTGGCCCCGATCGTCAATTCGTCCGCCCTGTTACGAGACGACAACTGGCAGAACGAGATCATGTCCTGGCTGCCGCGCAGCGATTTCCTGGGGGCGCCGGAACCTTGGGGCGGCCAGCCAGAGGAGGTGATGCACGACGAACTGGCGGCGATCACGCTTAGTCCTCCGTTGCCGTTCTTCGTCCTGTTCGAAGCGTACAAGGATCCTGAGAGTCGCGGCTGCCGTCTGGGCCGGTTCGGCTCCATCCTGGTCGCTGACACTTTGTTCGGCGAGTTGAACAACAGATTGCCATCGGAACAACTGTATGGATCATTGTCGGAACAACTGAAATCCGTGCATCCCGCTTTCGCCGATCAGGCGTTCGATGGCCCCGTCACTATGGCGTCCGTGATCGGCTTCATCGACCGCTGCTTGCGTCAGAGCGATGATCCGGCGATGAAATATCCGTCGTTATTGTAACGCCCGCAGCCCGAAGCGGTGACCGCACGTGCGCGGGATTGGCGGGGCAGCCGCGCGCGAAATCGATAGGCGGCCTGTCATTCGATTGAAGAGGCGACATTTCGGTTCGCTGACATAATATCCCAAGCCGCGTTGGCGCCGGTCTTCTGTCCTCGTCATGGTCCGGCGATCGTCCGGGCTATCTGATCCAGCGCCGAGCCGTGGCAGATGGCCCGGACGGTCGCCGGACCATGACGGAAGGGGACTGGCCGTGGGTCAACCTTCCTGCCGCTGGTGTAACCGGCAGCCCCCGATGGCCGTTCATCAGCCGATAAATCCGGCGAAACGCTCTCTACCAACCTCGAGAAAAGCAACTGCCGGCGGCCTGGAAGCCAAGCCCTGGTGCCCGGCGTCCCGGCACCCCATACTCGCCGCAAACCAAAATCGGAGGCACGCGCCATGGCCGCTCAACCAAAGCTTGAACACCGCGCACTCGGCAAGGGCGGCCTTTCCGTCTCGGCGATCGGCCTGGGCTGCATGTCGCTGTCGGGCATCTACGGTGCGGCTGACGACGCCGTCTCCGAAGACCTGATCCGCCACGCGATTGATCGTGGCGTGGACCACTTCGACTCCTCCGACATGTACGGCTGGGGTCACAACGAGCAGGTGCTAGGCCGCGCGCTGAAGGGCCGCCGGGACCACGTCGTGGTCGCGACCAAATTCGGCCAGACCCAGCGCCCCGGTCAGTCGAACGGCGTCAACGGCCGGCCCGAATACGTCATCGAGGCCTGTGAGGCGAGCCTGAAGCGCCTCGGGATCGACGTGATCGACCTGTATTACCAGCATCGGGTCGATCCCACCGTTCCGGTCGAGGAGACGGTCGGCGCGATGGCCAGGCTGGTGGCGCAGGGCAAGGTGCGCTTCCTTGGCATGTCCGAGGCGGCGCCCGACCGGATCCGCAGGGCGCATGCGGTGCATCCGATCGCGGCGGTGCAGACGGAGTACTCGCTGCTGTACCGGCAGGAAGCGGAAGAGACCCGCAAGACCACAACCGAACTCGGGATCGGCTTCGTCGCCTATTCGCCCTTGGGGCGAGGCTTCCTGACCGGCGCGATCAAGACCTTCGCCGACGTCGATGGCCGGCGGGCGGCACACCCGAGGTTCCAGGAGCAGAATTTCGACCAGAACCGGGCGCTCGTCGCGAAGATCGAGGCCGTCGCTGCGGAAAAGTCCTGCACCCCGTCGCAGGTGACCCTGGCCTGGCTGCTGGCGCAGGGGCCGGACGTGGTCGCGATCCCCGGGACCCGCTACGCTGCCCGGCTGGATGAGAATATCGGCGCCTTGGACGTGCATCTGACGCCCGAGGATGTCACGCGGATTTCCGCCGCCGTGCCGGCTGGTGCCGCCGCGGGGACGCGCTACCCTGCGGGCGGTATGGCGGGGGTTTATATCTGACGCTTGGGGTGCCGCCCCCATCGTCATTGCGCGGCATGCCCCGGCCATCCGGGGCGGCACCATGCCGCGCCAAGCGGCCCGGACGGGCGAGGTCGCAACGGTTGGAGGCGGATGGCGCCCGCCCGGCTCTCGTTATCGTTGACCCTGGGGCATCCGGGTCCTATCTGAACGCCGCGCGTCTGGGGCTTCCCGGACTGGTCGCCCTTGGAAGGTCCGTATGCTCGCCTCAATAGCCCGCGCCATTTTCGGCTCCGCCAACGACCGCTCCCTGAAGGGGTATCAGCGGAGAGTTCCGGCGATCAACGCCCTGGAAGACGGCATGAAGGCGCTGTCGGATGAGGCTTTGGCCGCCAAGACCGTGGAATTCCGCGCGCGTCTGGCAGACGGGGCCACGTTGGACGACCTGCTGCCGGAAGCTTTCGCCGTGGTTCGGGAAGCCGGCCGCCGCACCCTCGGCCAGCGGCATTTCGACGTCCAACTTGTCGGCGGCATGGTGCTGCACGACGGCAAGATCTCCGAGATGAAGACCGGCGAGGGCAAGACCCTGGTCGCCACCCTGCCGGTTTACCTGAATGCGCTCGCCGGCAAGGGCGTGCATGTCGTGACCGTGAACGACTACCTGGCCCGCCGCGATGCGGAGTGGATGGGACAGATCTACCAGTTCCTGGGGCTGAGTGTCGGTGTTATCGTCCACGGCCAGGACGAAGAAACCAAGCGTGCGCAATACGCCGCCGACATCACCTACGGCACCAACAACGAGTTCGGCTTCGACTACCTGCGCGACAACATGAAGTACCGGCTGGAGGATATGGTCCAGCGCGACTTCTTCTTCGGCATCGTCGATGAGGTGGATAGCATCCTGATCGACGAAGCCCGCACGCCGCTGATCATCTCGGGCCCGGCCGAGGACAGCTCCGACCTGTATCGCCGGGTCGATGAGGTGGTGAAGGAACTCGTCAAGGATCCGACAACCTACGACAAAGACGAGAAATTCAAGACGGTTTCGCTGACCGAGCCGGGCAGCGAGCGGGTCGAGGACATGCTGAAGGAAGCCGGCGTGCTGACCGAAGGCAACCTCTACGACATCTTCAACGTCTCGGTCGTGCACCACGTCCAGCAATCCGTCCGCGCCCACACCCTGTTCGCCCGCGACGTCGATTACATTGTCCGCGATGACCAGGTTGTGATCATCGACGAATTCACCGGCCGCATGATGCAGGGGCGCCGCTTCTCGGAAGGGCTGCACCAGGCGCTGGAGGCCAAGGAACACGTCACCGTCCAGGCGGAGAACCAGACTCTCGCCTCG
>JARLIN010000312.1 GCA_031291715.1 Rhodopila sp.
GCAGACCCATACGGAGCCGACGCCACCGACACCGGCCCCACCGACGCCAACCCCGCCACCGGAACCGACGCCCGCGCCTGTGGTCACCCCGCCGCCGCCCGCCCCGCCCACTCCGCCCACCCCAACGCCGCAGAAGCCTGAACCGCCGCTGCCCCAGCCGCCGCCCCGCGTGCCGCCGCCACCGGCGCCGCCGAGCACGACGTCGCAGCCGAATGCGACGAAGAATCCGGTGCCGAACAGCAGCAGCGTCGAGAACACGCTGGATAAACTCCGCCAGCAGATGGCGCAGACGCAGCCGCCCAAGGCGCGGGCCAACCCGCAGTCCGGCGGCCAGCCGAACGGCGGCGGCAATCCGCTGGGGAATGACACGGCGGCGCTGAGCGCCGACCAGCGCGGCGCCATCGGCGATCATGTGCGGGAGTGCTGGACCAAGGATGCCGGTGCATTGGACATCGACAAGCAGCGGGTGCTGCTGACGGTTACGACGGACGCAACCGGCGTGGCGCGCAGAGCCGAGGTGTCCGGCGATGACGCCGGCCGTATGGGCGATCCGCGGTTCCGCGCCTTCGCCGAACGGGCGATTCGGGCGATCATGGACGCGCGCTGCGCCAACCTGCCGCTGCCGGCCAACGTTCTGGGACGGGTCAACGTGCTGACCTTCCGGTTCAGCCCGTGACGATTCGCACCCGGTACAAGCAGGCGTTGATGCGACGGTTTGCGTTGCACGAGAACGGTAAGAGATGGGAGACCACGGCATGATCCATATTCCGAATCCGTCCGTCGGCCGCCGCGGCCTGATCGCCGGCGCCGCTGGCCTTCTCGCCGCGTCGCCAATCCCCGTCCTGGCGCAGCAGGTCGCCCCGCCCGCCGCTGGCGGCGGCTCTGGCCAGTCCGCGGTGATCGACGTCAACCGCGCGCGAACCGAGCCGATTCCGATCGCCATACCCGACCTCGGCGGCCCCGACGGCGCTTCGGCCCAGCTCGGCCATGATATCGCCGGGGTGATCAGCGCCGATCTGGCGCGGAGCGGGCTGTTCCGCCTGATCGAGCAGGCGGCGTTCATCCAGGCCGGCGCCTCGTCCGGGGGCGCGCCGAACTTCCAGAACTGGAAGCCGACGGGCGCCCAGGCGCTGGTAACCGGCAGCGTGCAGATCCTGGGCGGCGGCCAGGTCCGCGTGGAGTTCCGCCTCTGGGACATCCTGCCGCAGACCCAGATCCAGGGCACGGCCTACACCACCACGCAGGCCAACTGGCGCCGCATCGCCCACATCATGGCCGACGTGATCTATGAGCGGCTGCTGGGCGAGAAAGGCTATTTCGACACGCGGATCGTCTATATCTCTGCCACCGGCCCACGCGACCGGCGCACCAAGCGCCTGGCGATCATGGACCAGGACAGCGAGAACAACCGCCTGCTGACCGACGGTTCCTGGCTCGTGCTGACGCCGCGCTTCCATCCCAGCCGGGACGAAATAGCGTTCATGAGCTACGCGAACAATCGCCCCCGGGTTTACCTGTTCAACCTGACCTCCGGCCGGCAGACCCTGCTGGGTGATTTCGCCGGCATGACCTTCGCACCGCGATTTTCCCCGGATGGCAGCGGTTTGGTCATGGCGGTGGCGAACGGCCCCGGATCGGATATCTTCGCGATGGATCTGAGCAGCCACACTCCGCGTCGGCTGACCGATTCCGGCGCGATCGATGTGAGCCCCTGCTATAGCCCGGACGGGTCGCAGATCGCCTTCGCCTCCGACCGAGGCGGCGACCAGCAGCTCTATATCATGGGTTCAGGTGGCGGCGGTGTGAAGCGCATCAGTTATGGCAACGGTCACTATGCCACCCCGGTCTGGTCGCCGCGGGGCGATTTGATCGCCTTTACGCGCTATGCCGGCGATAACTCTAACTTTGCCATCGGAGTGATGCATCCGGACGGCTCGGGCGAACGCACCCTGTCCGAGGGCTGGCTGGTGGAAGGCCCGACCTTCGCGCCGAACGGCCGTGTGCTGATGTTCTGGCGGGAAACCCGCTCCCAGGATTCGCGGGGGCGGGGATTTTCGTCGCGTCTCGTGTCGGTGGACATTACCGGGTTCAACGAGCGCCCGGTGGAAACGCCGGCCGATGCGTCCGATCCGGCCTGGTCGCCGCTCGGGACCTAGTGTCCTGCCCCCGAAGTTCGTCGCATCATGCGGCGAGCTTCGGGGATAAGCACGCCACTGAAAATAAAGAATACTGTCTCGAATCCGAGGTTCGCCATAGTGGGCGAACCTCAGATTCGAGACACCAGAACCGGCCGCCGCAGGTCATCGCAAGCGACGCGCTCCCCGGTTAATGCCTATTTTGATGGGATTTGCGTCACTTCGCTCCTGGTGACGGTTGCGCCTGGAAGGCAGGATCATACGTGACGTGACCATCTGAGCGCGCAAATCACCCCCCTCCGATGTTAGGGAACTGTGATTGTTGGCAAACAACACTGTGTTGACAAGGCAACATAGGTGACATGTGTCGGTAAAAAGCCCGCGGGAACTTGACCGCCATCCATCGAACACGTTAATCGCTCTCGCGGACGGAACGGATTACCGTTTCTCCTGCGCGAGGGTTGCTCGCGCATCGGATTGCACCCCATCCAGGGACGAAGAAGAGATGAACATCAAGACCCTCGGCGCTGTCGCCGCCGTCGCCCTGCTGGCGGCGTGCTCCAACCAGACTCCCCCCGCTGCCACGACCGCTGCCACCCCGGTCGGCATCGTGCCGGGCAGCCAGGAAGACCTGGTCGCCAATGTCGGCGATCGCGTGTTCTATGATTTCGACAAGTCCGGCCTTCGCGCCGACGCGAAGACCACGCTGGACAAGCAGGCCGCATGGCTCGCCAAGTATGGCAGCGTGAACGTGCAGGTCGCTGGCAACTGCGACGAGCGCGGCACCGAAGAATACAACCTCGCGCTGGGCAATCGCCGCGCGACGGCCGCGGCCTCTTACCTGAAGGCCAAGGGTGTGCCGGCAGCACGCTTGACCACGATCAGCTACGGCAAGGACCGTCCGACCGCTCAGGGCTCCAACGAGCAAGCCTGGGCGCAGAACCGGAACGCGATCACCTCCGTTCGCTAACCGGTCGGCCTTCGGGCCGAGCGTCTAACTAAATAGCCGGCGGCCCTGGTGGAACACTCCCCCGGGCCGCCGTTTTTTTTGTTTGGGATGCCTGGATAGGGTTGGCCGAGGCCGCCCATCCCGGGCGGCATCGAATATCGGAGGCCTCTCGGGCGGCCTGGATGTATCGCGGCGGAAAATGAAGCCGGCCGGACCGAACAGCGTCAGAACGTCTCCAACGATCCCGTCACCGCGTTGATATATTGCTCGACCGACGCAGCCATCACCTGCTTCGCCCCGGACGGGATCACCCTCTCCCACCAGCCGCCATAGATCGTCTCGAACGGCCATGCCGCCAGCGTATCGGCGATCTGCGCCACGGTCACCGCATCCAGCGGAATCAGGTTCGGGTAGCTGTGCATGAAGGTCAGCCGCTTGTCGGGCCGTACCTGCAACGTGTCGCCGCTCAGCAGCACCCCCTGCCCATCCGCCCCTTGCGCCCAGTGCAGCACGGTGCTGCCGGGAAAGTGGCCGCCGCAGCGGATCAGATTGACGCCCTCGGTCAGTTCCAGGCGGTCGCCTTCCCAGAAATTCACCACCGGATCGAGCCGCGTCACGAATTTCCGGTCCATTGCATGCAGGTAGACCGGCACGCTCTCGAAGGCGTGGCTCCATTCCACCACTGAAGCGAGGAAATGCGGATGGGAGCAGGCGATGCCCGCCAGCCCACCCAGGGCCTTTACGAACGTCACGGTCGCATCGTCGATGAAGCTGATGCAATCCCACAGGATGTTGCCGGCCGGCGTACGCAGCATCAGGGCGCGCTGGCCGATGGCGAAGACGGGAAAGGTGCCAACGCCCATCAGCCCCAGTTCCAGCCGGCGGAAGGCGTTGAAATGGGTTTTCCGCATCGCCGGCAGGGTGGTCCAGGCCTGGCCCGCCGGGTTCACGTATTGGCGGTCGTCCTGGCAGATCAGGCAGCCGGCCGGCGGCGCCGCAGTGTTCGGATACTGGCAGCCACACGTGGTGCAGATAAAGGCGGGCATGCGAGCGCTTTCCTGGGAAACTATGCCATCCGCGTCGGACAGAGGATGAACGCCGCACGCGACACGGCGGTTCAGCCGGCGAATAGGGCGTCGATCCGGGCCGGATCGACATCCTCGATCCGCGAAGGCTGCCACGCCGGCTTGCGGTCCTTGTCCACCACCATCGCACGCACGCCCTCGGCGAAATCGGGATGCGCCATGGTGGTACGGGTCAGGGCGAATTCGGCATCCAACGCCTGTTTCAGGGTGAGGTCACGGCCGTGGCGCAGGGCAAGCAGCGTCCAGTGCAAGGCCGAAGGCGACACCGTGCGCATCGCCTTCAGCGCGGCCTCGGCCCATTCGGCACCGATGGCTTCCAGACGACTGACGATCTCGGCCACCGTCCCGGCCGCGAAGCAATAGTCGATCGCGCTGCGGTGGTCGGCCAGCGAGAACGCCGGCAGGGTTTCGTTGTAGGCCGCCAGCGCGGCCACGCCGTCGCGAGCCAGCGCGGCGGACAGGTCCGCAAGACGGGCGCGAGGCGTATAATGGGTCGCGAGTCCGGCATGCACGGCATCGGCGCCAGTCACTCGTAGCCCGGTCAGACCCAGGTAAACGCCGAGCTCACCCGGCAGCCGCGGCAGCAGGTACGTCGCCCCGATATCCGGGAAGAAACCGATGGCGGTTTCCGGCATCCCGAAGCCCGCATGTTCGGTCGCCACGCGATACGGCGCGTGGACCGACAAGCCAATGCCGCCGCCCATGCAGATGCCGTCGATCAGTGCGATATACGGCTTGGGATAGGTCGCGATCGTCAGGTTCAGCGCATATTCCTCGGCGAAGAACTGGTCCACCGAGGCCCGGTCTCCGGATAGCTGCCCGTCGCGCAGGGCACGAATGTCGCCGCCGGCGCAGAAGGCCCGCTCGCCGGCGCCCTCGATTACCACGGCGTCGACATGCGGGTTATCGCGCCAGGTCTCCAGGATCGCGGCGCAGGCGCGGATCATCTTCAGGTCGAGCGCGTTCAGCGCCTTGGGGCGGTTGAGCAGGATTCGTCCCACCCGCCCGTCGCGGCTGGTGATGACGGTATCTTCGGTTGTCATAAAGCGATCTCCTGAGGTGACTTTTGTGTAACCCGGAGGCTTTGGGGTGCCAAGACAGCGACCGGCAACCGCGGCTTCGGCCGGACGAAAAATCGGAGATCTCATTGATGGCCTGTTGCCCTTGCACCGTTCCATTCAACACAAAGGCACAGAGACACGAAGATTTAGGGTGGACTGCACCCCATGGGTGAGACAGAGAAATTAGGCACACATCCTAGTTAGCCGCTGCCGCGGGGGTGGGCCCGGGGGGGGGC
>JARLIN010000313.1 GCA_031291715.1 Rhodopila sp.
CACGACCTGAAGGCGTATCACCTCGCCCATCAGACTTTCACCGATGCCACCGCGCTCGACCAAGCTATCCATGCAGCCGTCGCCGACCTTAACCGCGAGCGCAGGGTCGTTCCGTTGGTCAAGCCGCGAATCTCTGCTTAGTATCGGTCGGCGGGCGGGTTCCTCCTCGTCCTGGTCCTGTGCGGGTCCCGGCCATCTAATCCGGGACGTGGCAAGGCGGATGGCCCGGACTGTCAACCGGGCATTAGGACTACAACCGCGTGCCAAAAAGATTCAATTTTTTCCGCCGTGTGAACCTTCTCTTAATAACTTCCTGGTTTTCTCCCCTCCGGCAATAGGAGGTGGCCATGACAATCAGTCGGCTTGTCAACCGAAACGTCGTCGCGGAGCGCGGCCGGACCAGCATGCGGCTGGAACCCGAACTCTGGGATATGTTGAGTGAAATCTGCGAACGGGAAATGCAGGACATGAGCACCCTGGTGCGCCGGATCGAAGCGGCCGGGCACGCAGGGGGCCGCACGAGCGCGGTCCGGGTCTATGTCGCGAACTACTTCCGCGCGGCGGCGACCGAGGCCGGGCATGCGGGGGCTGGCCACGGGCCGATCCTGCGCGGCCGATTGACGGAGATGACGCGCTCCGCGGCCTGACGATCCACCGGGCCTGGAAATCAGCCCGTCCAACCTCGACCGCAAGCGCCAACAGAATGATGGGCTTGCGGCCTCTACCTTTTCGGAGCGCCCTCATGTTTGGCCAGCGCGTCCAGCGCGGCCTGGACCATGTGCGCGTCGTCGCTGCCCGGCGGCAGTTTCGACACCAGTGTGGTCCAGTAGCGCCGCGCGTCATCCATGCGCGTGTCCTGCACCGCCGCCATGCCCAGGTACCACAAGACCAGAGGCTGATTCGGATCGACGGCCTCGACGCCCTTCAGCAGCGCGATCACGCGCGGTGGCAGCTTGTCGGTGGGGGCATGGCCGATCAGCAGCGCGCTTACTTCCTGTAACGGGATCGAGACATCGCCAGGCCGCAGGTGTGCCGCCTTGTCAAAGGCGTCGGCCGCCTTGTCCGCCTCATGCAGCACCGCATAGGCGCGCCCCAGGCGCAGCCACCCATCCACATTGGATGGATCGGCCTGCTGCTTCGCCGCCAGATTGGCGACCATCCCGCGGATCATCGCCTGTCGCTGGTCGTCCGGCATGTTCGCCGCATCGGCGACCGCCTTGTCATCCGGCCCAGGCGTTTGCGCCGTCCCCTGCGCCAGTTCCGGCACCGGGATGCCGGCGGCCTGCGCCGCGTCGGCGATCTTCTGCCCGATCTGGGCGCGCAGCGGTGAATTGGCCGGTATGTCGGCCAGCAGGGATTGCAGCCCGTCGATCGCCTTGCGCGGCTCGCCCGCCTGCATGGCCGCGATCGCGAGGTAGTAGCGCGCGAGACCGCTGCCGGGCTCGGTCTTCAACACCTGCTGGAATTCGGCCTCGGCCGCCGGGGTGACGGTGCCACCGGCCTGCATCACCAGCATCTCGGCATGATCGCCGACGATGTCGGGTCCGGTCTGGCCCAGGTCCATGGCGTGACGATAGGCGTCAACGGCCTTGTCCCACTGGCTCAGCGTCGCCAGGGCACGGCCATAGAGCAGCCAGCCCTGCGCGTCTGACGGGTTCTGCTTCAGCTTCGCCGCCAGGGTGTCCGCCGCCTGCTGCAACGACGCCTGGGCGTTGACCTGGGCGAGTTCAGCCTTGCGCGAGGAGAACGGATCGTCCGGCAGGGCGGGGGTGCCGATCCAAAGATAGGTGCCGACGGACCCGGCGGCGACGACCACGAACACGAGGACGGCGAGGACGGGGCTGCGTGACAGACGGGGCGGGGCGGCCGGCAGCCTGTCGGCGGCCAGCAGGCGGCGCTGAATTTCAAGCCGGGCGGCATCGCCCTCGGTTGGCGTGATCAGGCCGCGGGCGATATCGCGCTCCAGCTCCTGCAACTGGTCGCGATAAACCGCCTGGTCGAAGCTGGCCCGTGCCGGCACGGGCCGCCGGCCGCGCAGCAAAGGCGAAAGGATCGGCAGCAGGGCGGCGAAGGCGAGGAGTGCGATCAGGAACGGTAGGATCAACCGTCGTTCTCCCGCAGCAGCCCATCCAGGCGCCGCGTTTCTTCGGGACTAAGAGGGGCGGCATCGGCCGGGACGACCTGGCGCCGGCGGAGCCAGATCACGGTGCCGATCAGCCCGAGCAGCACGAGCGCGGGCGGAGCATACCACAGCACGTAGGTGGCGCGTTCGACCGGTGGCTTCAGCAGCACGAAGGCACCGTAGCGGCTGACGATGGCCTGCATAGCCTGGGCATCGGTATCGCCGGCCGTCAGTCTCTCGCGGACGAACATGCGGATGTCATGCGCGAGGTCGGCGCCGGACTCGTCGATCGATTCATTCTGGCAGACGAGGCAGCGGAGTTCGCTGCTGATCGTCCGAGCGCGGGCCTCCAGCGCCGGGTCGGCCAACCGCTCCCTTGGTTCCACCGCGTGGGCCGAGAGGGAGGCCATCAGGAGCAAAGCGCACAGGAACCACGTTCTCATGACTGACCAAGCTGTTTGAGCAGGGGCAGGAGTTCCTTCTCGACCGTTTCGGCGGTCAGGGGGCCGACGAAACGCTTCCGGATAATGCCGGTGCCATCGATAACATAGGTCTCGGGAACGCCGTACACGCCGAAGTTCAGGCCGACCCGGCCGTCCTGGTCGATGCCAACCTGACGGTAGGGATCACCGAAGGTGGCCAGCAGGCGCGCGGAATCAGCGGGCTTGTCTTTGTAGGCGATGCCATACAGCGGCAGGTGATCCTGCTGCGCCAGCCGCATCAGCAGCGGATGCTCGACCCGACAGGGCACACACCATGACGCGAAGAAGTTGATGACGAAGGGGTGCCCCTTCAGCGCGTCCAGTGCCAGCGGCTTGTCATCGCCCAGGCTGGCAAGATCGAACGTGGGCGCCGGCTTCTCGATCATCGCCGACGGCAGTTCATGCACGTCGTGAGCCGGGCGCAGCGAGACGAGGAAATACCCCGCGAGCACCATGAAAACCACCAGCGGCAACAGATAGAACAGGCGCCTCATGGTCTATTCACCCGCCACGGGCATCGGTTGCGCATTCCGGCGGCGGGACGCGCCGGCGGCGGCACCCACGCGCCAGCGCCGGTCGCTCAGGCTGACCACACCGCCGAACGCCATGATCACCGCGCCGATCCAGATCCAGGGAACCAGCGGCTTCCAATAGACCCGGACCGTCCAGTCGCCTTCGGTGTCGGAGTCGCCCAGAGCGACATACAAATCCGCGAGGAAGTTGGTGCGGATCGAGGTCTCGCTGGTGGTCTGCTGCTGCAGCGGGAAGAACCGGCGCTCCGGGTGCATGACCGTGACCAGTTCGCCGCCGCGCGTCACGCGGATGGCGGCATCGTCGGCCATATAGTTCGGGCCGGGGATACGGGTGACGTTCTCCAGCGTCAGTACGTAGCCGGCGATGTTGATGGTGCCGCCGGGCTTGAGGATCTCGATCGCCTCCTGCGCGTAGGCCGAGGCGGCGAAGCCGGCGACCGAAACCGCGAGGCCGAGATGGGCGAAGGTCATGCCGTAAGCCGAGCGTGGCAGATGGATCGCGCGGCGGACGCTGTCGCTTAGCGGGACGCGGAACAGCCGGATTCGTTCGGCGAACTCGGTCAGCACCGCGGTGAACAGCCAGGCCGCCAGGCCGAGCCCGAGAACCGCCAGCACCGGGCCGCCGTAGGTGACATAGAAGGCGACCAGCACAACGAGGGCCGTGGCGATATAGGCGACCCATAGCCGTTGCAGCGCGCCCAGCAGGTCGCCGCGCTTCCACGCCAGCATCGGGCCGACGCCGACGGCGATGACCATCGGCACCATCATCGGTGCGAAGGTGCGGTTGAAGAACGGGAAGCCGACCGACAGCTTCGGTCCGCCCATCGCATCCAGGAACAACGGGTACAGCGTGCCCAGGAAGACCGTCGCGCAGCCGCAGGACAGCAGCAGGTTGTTCAATACCAGCGCGCCTTCGCGGGAGATCGGCGCGAACAGGCCGCCGCCCTTCAGGGCCGGTGCACGGATCGCATACAGCGTCAGCGACCCGCCGATCGCGACGACCAGCAACAGCAGGATGAAGGTGCCGCGGGTCGGATCGGTGGCGAAGGCATGCACCGAGGTCAGCACGCCCGACCGCACCAGGAACGTGCCCACCAGCGACAGGGAGAAGGTGATGATCGCCAGCAGGATGGTCCAGGATTTCAGCGTGTCCCGCTTCTCCACCACGATGGAGGAATGGATCAGCGCGGTGCCGACCAGCCACGGCATGAAGGACGCGTTTTCAACCGGATCCCAGAACCACCAGCCGCCCCAGCCGAGCGTGTAATACGCCCACCAGGACCCCATCGCGATGCCGATGGTCAGCGCGCACCACGACGCCAGCGTCCACGGCCGCACCCAGCGCGCCCAGGCGGCATCGACCCGGCCCTCGATCAGGGCGGCGACGGCGAAGGCGAAGGCGACCGAGAACCCGACATAGCCGAGGTAGAGGAACGGCGGATGAAAGGCGAGGCCGGGGTCCTGCAGGACCGGATTGAGCCCCTGGCCGTTCGGCGGCGCGGGGAAGGTGCGCGCGAACGGATTGGAGGTGAACAGGATGAACAGCAGGAAGCCAACCGCGATCATGCCCTGGACCGCGAGCACCCGGGCCTGCAACGCGGGCGGCAGATTGTTGCTGAACACCGCCACCGCGGCGGCGCAGAGCGACAGCATGAAGACCCACAGGAGCATGGAGCCCTCGTGGTTCCCCCAGACGCCGGTGATCTTGTACAGCAGCGGCTTGTCGGTGTGGCTGTTCTCGATGACGTTGATCACCGTGAAGTCGGACGTGACGTAGGCGTGCATCAGCGCCAGCATCGCCAGCGCGGTCAGCCCGAAGGCGACCAGGGCGCAAGACCGGCCGACCGCCATCCAGCCGACATGCCGGCGCGCCGCTCCGACCAGGGGGACGGTTGACTGGATGATGGCGACGAACAGCGCCAGGATCAGCGCGAAGTGGCCGAGTTCAGTAATCATGGATCGCCGCGCACCCTCCCATCGTCATGGCCGGGATTGTCCCGGCCATCCACTCCCGCTCTTTCATGCGCAGATGGCCGGGACGGGCCCGGCCATTACGACTGAAGGCATGGTTGCTCAAGCCGCTCGGCGTCGTTCCAGCGGGATGATCGCGGTCAGTGCGTTGACCAGTTCGTCCATCATCGCGTCGGTATGCAACGGACCGGGCGTGAAGCGGAGCCGTTCCTCCCCGCGCGGCACGGTCGGGTAGTTGATTGGCGTCGCATACATGCCGAACTCGTTCAGCAGGCGCTGGCTGACTTCCTTGCAAAGCGCGGCCTCTCCGATATGCAGCGGCACGATGTGGCTGACAGAGTCGATCCGCGGCAGCCCGGCCAGATCGAACCGCGCCTTCAATGCCGCCGCCCGCTCGAACAGCTTCGCCCTGAGGGCGTGGTCCTGCCGCACATGTCGCACGCTGACAAGGGCTGCCGCGGCTATCACTGGCGGCAGCGACGTGGTGAAGATGAAGCCGGGCGCCGTCGAGCGGATGAAATCCACCACCTCGGCATCGCCCGTGATGTAGCCGCCGTGGCAGCCGAACGCCTTGGCCAGCGTGCCTTCGATGATATCGAGCCGGTGGGCGACGCCGTCACGCTCCGACACACCCCCGCCATTGGGGCCGTACATGCCGACTGCGTGGACCTCGTCCAGGTAGGTCATCGCGTCGTATTCGTCCGCCAGGTCACAGATCGCGCCGATCGGCGCGATGTCGGCGTCCATCGAATAGACGGACTCGAAGGCGATCAGCTTCGGCGCACCGGCCGGCGCCGCGCGCAGCAGTGCCTCTAGGTGGTTGAGATCGTTATGGCGGAAGATATTGACGACCGCCCGGGATCCCTTGATGCCGGCGATCATGGAGGCATGGTTCTTGGCGTCCGAGAACACCTGCCAGGGCTGATCCGGGCCGTTCGGGAAGCTGTTCAGGATGGTCGATAACGCTGCCTGGTTGGAAACGAAACCTGAGGTGAACAGCAGTCCAGCCTGCTTGCCGTGCAGTGCGGCCAGTTCGGCTTCAAGGTCGTCATGCACCGGGCTGGTGCCGCTGATGTTGCGCGTGCCGCCTGCGCCGGCGCCCATCGTGCGGGCTGCCTCGCATACCGCGTCTACCAGTAACGGGTGGCCACCCATGGCCAGATAGTCGTTGGCGGACCAGACAAGGACCCTCGTTCCGTCCGGACGCAGGTAGTAGGGAAAGCCGTCGGCGCGCTTTTGCAGCGGCGTAAATGTCCGGTAGCGCCCTTGATCGCGAATGGAATCGAGGGACCGGCGGCAATGCTGTTTAAACGCGTTCATCCTTCGGAAGCCCTCAGCTCGCTAACCCGATGAAAATTCGATCAACTCTTGT
Source organism: Rhodopila sp. (assembly GCA_031291715.1). Taxonomy (GTDB): domain Bacteria; phylum Pseudomonadota; class Alphaproteobacteria; order Acetobacterales; family Acetobacteraceae; genus Rhodopila. The sequence continues at coordinate 6,481 of JARLIN010000313.1, forward strand.
CGCAGACGGCTTACAAGGAACCATTGATCCGGATCAATTAAACATAATCCATCAACGCGCCGTCGTCTCGGTGAACTTGCGCCGATCGGCCGGCTCGTCAACAGGGCTTGATATGGATCATCGCGGGCGCATGGCGGTGATCCTCGCGTGCGGACCAGTTATGCCCTCGTGACACTTTGCAATGCGCGCAACAAATGCCATACGGCCATGTTGCATCGCAATATTTGTCCGCCACCTCCAAGGAGTCCGGTATGCCGTTGAGCCAGCCCGCCGAACGCGAGCGCCTGCATACGCGTGCCATTGAGATCAACGGGTACCGCCGGAACGACGGCCTCTTCGACATCGAGGCGCATCTGACCGACCGCAAAAGCTTCGGCCAGACGAACTATGACCGCGGCTATATCGAGGCCGGCGATCCCATCCACGACATGTGGATGCGCCTGACGGTCGATGACCAGTTGGTCATCCACGCGGTGGAAGCGGTCAGCGATAAGACGCCCTACGTGATGTGCCCGACCGCCGCGCCCAATTTCACCCGCCTGGTCGGCTTGCGGATCAAGGCAGGCTTCCTGCGGGAAGCCAACCATCTGGTCGGCGGCACGACCGGCTGCACCCATTTGCGCGAGCTGCTTCAGCAGATGGCCACCACCGCTTTCCAGACGATCAACCCCGCCCGGGTCCGGCGGGAGATGGCGGCCGAGGGGACCAGGACCGAACCCGGCAGCGATGCGTTCGACAAGCGCATCACCGACAAATGGGGGGGCGGAGAGAAGATGCTGAATACCTGTCTGGCCTATGACGAAAAGGGGCCGCTGGTGAAGCGGCGCTGGCCGGAGCTGTATGTCGGTCCAGACGGGGTGACGAAGGAGGCGGCGGAGTAGGGCTCAGTCACCTTTATTCGGCAGCAACTTGCTTCCGTATTGAGGGGCCAGCCGCCGAACGGTCATCCTGCTGAGGTCAGTTGGCAGGGGTTTCTTCTATGTCATGGCCCGGCACGGTTGCCCCCTCATCGCCCCGCAGCGCGCCTACGTCACGGCGCGGCATGATTCCCCCGTCATGGCCCGGCGACAGTCCGGGCCATCTGCCGCGGCAGGATG
>JARLIN010000314.1 GCA_031291715.1 Rhodopila sp.
ACCACACTTCCGTAACATCGCCCCCGCGTGCTACCGGGCGCCGCGATGAAATCCTTGCTGCGCACACGACAAGCCCAGGCCCTGCTGGCGGCCCTGCTGGGCGGCTACCTCAGATTCGTGCTCCACACCACGCGCTGGACGCTGGACGGGCAGGAGCATTTTCGTCCGTTTGGCGCCGGCACCCCCGCGGTGGTCGCCTTCTGGCATGAGTTCCTGCCGCTGATGCCCGCCTTGTCACTGATCGCCAACCGCCTGCCGTTCTACCGTCAGGGGCCGATCCACACCCTGGTCAGCCAGCACCGGGACGGCCAATTTATTGGCGCGGTTATCCAGCAATTCGGAATCCTGCCGATCCTGGGGTCTTCAACGAGAGGCGGCGCTGCCGGCTTGCGCAACCTCCTGGCCGTGCTGAAACAAGGCGACATGGTCAGCATCGCGCCTGACGGCCCCCGGGGCCCGCGCCGTCAGGCCGCGGCCGGGGTCGCCCAAGTCGCGGCACTGTCGGGTGTGCCGGTGCTGCCATGTGCCGCACGCACCACGAAGCGCATCCAGCTCAAGACCTGGGACCGGATGTCGGTGCCGCTGCCGTTCGGCCGAGGCGTCATGGTCTGCGGACCCGCCATCACCGTCCCGCGCGACGGCTGGAAGGATGCCGTTCCCGCGATCACGGAGGCGCTCAACCAGGCAGCCGCCCGGGCGGAACACCTGTGTCCGGCATGACCGCCAGTTTCCTCGCCACCGGGTGGACCATCGCCGCCACACTGCTAGCCCCCGCGATCCGGCTGAACCTATACCGCCGGGCGGCGAAAGGGCGCGAAATCGCGGACCGTCTTCCCGAACGCCGCGGTATCGACCCGACGCCGCGCCCTGCCGGCGCCCTGTTGTGGATGCACGCCGCCAGTGTGGGAGAGACGATGTCGATCCTGCCGGTGCTCCAGGCGCTACGGCACCGGACGAAGGTGCTGTTGACCACCGGCACCGTTACGTCCCAGGCATTGCTCGACCAACGCCTCCCGCAACTTGGCCTGTCCAGCGACGTGCTGCACCGGTTCGCGCCGCTGGACGTGCCGTCCTGGGTCGGCCGCTTCCTGTCGCACTGGCAGCCCGACGCCGCCTGCTTCGTGGAAAGCGAGTTGTGGCCCAACCAGCTTGCCGCATGTCAGGCGAGGGGCATCCCGCTGATGCTACTGAACGCCCGCATGTCGGACCGCAGCTTCGGCCATTGGCAGCGTGCCCCTGGCTTCGCTCGTCAGGTCCTGGGCGGGTTCGCCCGCGTTCAGGCGCGCGGCGACCAGGATGCCGAGCGGCTGAAAGCGCTGGGTGCCGGGAATGTCGAAAGCCCGGGCGACCTGAAATTCGCCGCTCCGCCGCTGCCGGTGGATCAGGCAGAGCTCGACCGCCTGAAAGCCGCTCTCGCCGGCCGCCCTGTCTGGCTTGCCGCCAGCACCCACCCGGGGGAGGATGCCCTGATCGCCGCCGCTCATCGCGCGGTTGCCCTCACCCATCCCGGCCTGGTGACCATCATCGCGCCCCGCCACCCGGACCGTGGCCCCGCCCTGGCCGCGGAGCTGAACGCGCCCCGTCGCGCGGCCGGCCAGGAGCCACCGCGCGACGCGGGCATCTGGATCGCCGACACGATGAGTGAGTTGGGCCTGTGGTATCGCCTCGCCCCGATCGCCTTTGTCGGCCGCAGTCTGATCGCGCCCGGCGGCGGCCAGAACCCGTTGGAGCCCGCGCGTCTGGGCTGCGCCATCGCGGTCGGGCCGCACACCGCCAATTTCACCGACCATGTCGCGATGCTCCGAGACGCCGGGGGCCTCGTAGAGGTCGCCGATGAGGCAGCGCTGGCGCGGTTCGTGTCTGCCATGCTGGACCATCCCGACCAGCGATGCCGGCTGGGAGAGCATGCGGCGGCCATGGTGAACCGGCACGCGGACCTGCCGGCCTGCACGGCCGAGACGCTGCTGTCATTGCTGTCTTCGGCATGATGTTACCGGGCGCACCGTCCTTCTGGTCGCACGACGGCCTGCTGGCCCGGGCGCTCTCGCCGCTTTCCGCGATTGGCGCCGCTGTGACCGCCAGGCGTGTTGCCCGTCCCGGCTGGCGCGCGCCGGTGCCGGTGGTGTGCTGCGGGAACGTCACCGTGGGTGGAGCGGGCAAGACCACTCTGGTGCTGGACCTCGCGCGCCGCCTGTCCGAGCGGGGGCGAGCGGTCCACATCCTGCTGCGTGGCTATGGCGGTGCCTCACGCGGGGTGCATCGCGTGGCGCCGGATGATCCCGCATCCCTTGTCGGCGACGAAGCCCTGCTTCTGGCCGAGGTCGCACCCACCTGGACGGGTGCGGACCGCGCCGCCAGCGCCAAGGCCGCGATCAAGGCGGGCGCTCAAATCCTGCTGATGGACGATGGGCTGCAGAATCCGACCCTGGCGAAGACCTTCTCGCTACTGGTGATCGACGGCCGTACCGGGTTCGGCAATGGCCGCGTACTGCCCGCCGGCCCGCTGAGGGAGCCTATCGCCGCCGCTGTCGCCCGCTGCAAGGCGGCCGTTCTGATCGGCCCGGACATCAGCGGCGCGTCCTCACGATTGAACCTGCCGGTGCTGCGGGCGGACCTTGTGCAAGATCCGGCAATAACGGCATTGGCGGGCCGCAAGATCGTCGCCTTCGCCGGCATCGCACACCCCGAGAAATTCTTCGATCCGTTGCGCCAGGCCCATGCCATTCTGGTCGCGACCCGGCCGTTCCCCGACCACCATCCTTATACGAACCGCGAGCTTGACGGCCTGCGGGAGCAGGCGCGCCTGCTGGATGCCGAACTGGTCACCACGCCCAAGGACGCGGTCCGCCTGCCGCCCGCGGTGCGGTCTCAGGTCACCGTCATCGGCGTCGGTTTGTCGTGGCAGGAATCCAGCCAGATCGATCAACTCCTCGACAGGATGGTCGCCGCCGACCCGCCCGACGTGCCTTAATGCCGTCATGCACGACCTGGTTTTCTTGTTCGATGTGGACAACACGCTGCTGGACAACGACCGCGTCCAAGGGGACCTGAGCGAGCATCTCGCCACGAACTATGGGCAGGACGCCCGCGACCGCTACTGGACCCTGTTCGAGGATCTGCGCAGCTCCCTTGGCTATGCCGACTATTTGGGCGCGCTGCAGCGTTACCGGCTGGAGGCGCTGCACAATCCGAAAGTCCTGCGCATCGCCAACTGGCTGGCCGACTATCCGTTTGCCGATCGGCTATATCCGCGGGCGCTGGATGTCGTGCGCCACGTTGGCGCCTGGGGACCGGTCGTCATTCTGTCCGACGGCGATGCGGCGTTTCAGCCACGGAAGGTCGAGCGCTCGGGCCTGTGGCGGGAATTCGCCGATAACGTGCTGATCTATGTGCACAAGGAGCAGGCGCTGGACGATGTCGAACGCCTGTATCCCGCGCGGCATTACGTGATGATCGATGACAAGCTGCGGATCCTGGAAGCGCTGAAGCAGAGCTGGGGCGACCGCGTGACGACGGTTTTCCCGCGTCAGGGGCACTACGCATTCGACCCCGAAGAGATCCGCAAGCGCAGGCCCGCCGATATCGGCATCGCCGCGATCGGCGATCTGCTGGCGTTTCGGCGTGATCGCTTTCCGGGTTGAATCAAGACTCGCGGCGCCTCCGTTCAGAGCGAAGTCAGCCCGGCACGCCTGAGAGCCTCGATGCGATTACGCGCGCCCAGAACGGCATATGCGCGCGCCAGATGCAGCTTGACGGTGCTGACGCTTAGATCGAGGCGGCGAGCAATTTCCTTCACGGAATGACCCTCTCCGGCGAGTTTCAGCACCTCTCTCTGCCGCGGTGTGAGTCGGGTGGTGGTGGTGCTGGGTTGGATAGCTGCCGTACAATCAGGAGCGTGACCAACCGGCGGACCTTTGCGTATTCGCTCCGTGGTTTCAATCACAGCCACGGAGACACCCACGATCTCCCCAGCTTCATCGCGAACCGGATGGTATGACGCGGCGAATAAAACGTCCGGTTTGCCTTGCTCACGCGCCGGCAGACGAACCGCAACATCGGTGACCGGCTCCCCTCGCAAAGCTCGGCTGAGATGCGGTTCAGCCTGTCTGATCAGCACCGGCTGCACGTCGGCCACGGATTGCCCAATATGGGCGGCGATGGGACGATCATGTATCTCCGCCAGACGCTTGTTCAGGCTGACATAGCGCAAGTTCCGGTCGAGATAGGCCAGACCCACCGGTGCGCCGTTGTAAAGCGCCTGCAGATGGGCCAGGCGCTGGCTTGGCATCGCCTCAAGGTGCAGCGCCACGTCCATGGCGATCCTGGTCATTTGTCTGTCCAGAGGCCGATCCCAGCGTCCCGCTTCCAGCGACGCCGCGATTTCTTCGGCTGGGGCAGCTCGCCCGAACAGCCAGCCCTGTCCGACATCACATCCCAGGCACACGAGCATGTCCGCCTGCTGCTGTGTTTCGACACCCTCTGCGACGGTCGATAGGCCGAGGCTGTGGCCGAGTTCGATGATGGCGGCGACAATCTTCCGGCTCTCGCGCTGATAGGTCATGGGGTGAACGAAACTTGCGTCCACATTGAGCTTGTCGAATGGCAGCGTCTGCAGAAGTCGCAGACAGGAAAATCCGGTGCCGAAATCGTCGATGGCGAGCTGGATGCCCAGCGCTTTGAATTCCGCCATAACCGTTCGCGCCTGTTCGATGTTGCTCACCAGCGCCGTCTCGGTGATTTCCAACACCAAGCGGTTCAACGGAAATCCCGTCTGTTCGGCTGCCGCGCGCAGCCTCTCGGGCAATGCGTGGTCACGCAGTTGGAGCGGTCCCACATTCACCGAAAGCGTCAGATGCTCGGTCCAGGCGGCGGCGGCGGTACAGGCGCGATTCACCACCTTCTCTGTCAAAATTCCGATCAGGCCGGTGCTTTCCGCCACGGGAATGAACGTGGTGGGCGGCACCATGCCGAGCGAACGGTGCCGCCAGCGAGCGAGAACTTCGAAACCCAAGAGCCGGCCCGTGCGGAGTTTGACCTGCGGCTGGAAGTAGGGGACGATTTCGTCCCGCTCCAACGCCTTACGTAGCTCAGTCGCTAAATTGGCCTCGACGCGGGTAGGGGTACCCATGACCGCTTACCCCGTAAGCTCTTGCTGGGTGGAATTGTCCGTTGCATACATCTTCAAGTGTATCCAGATAAATGGAAGGGCGCACGAGAGCCTGCCGTGGAGGCTAATGGCGCAGTCTAAACCAAACCCACCTTTCGATCATTGATCTATCCGTTATTAAGCCATTGATCCCATTGTAAATGGCTCATTCTCGGCGAGGCTCTTGCCTTCCAATGATACCATTTTGTACGGACGCATTGACGTCCAAGCGCGGGCATAATCTGGAAACTGCATGGATATATTGCAAGGAGTGATCGCAAAGAAGCCATGCAATCCTGGCGGCCGCACCGTGGTCTGTGGGGGCGCCCCATATCTCGCAACGGCATTACCGCGCCTTCTGGCCGAGCCGGGCAATGCGATCCCGATGCGGCCTCTGACCTATCCCGGTTTCCGTGCCCTTGCGGTGCGACTCTGGGTTCGCCAGCTTGGTGTCCCGCGTGACTTGCAAGGCCCGTTGCCGGACGCCCTCGTCCGCGTTTGCTGGGCGGTCCGGTCGAAAGCATCCGCCGGCGTGGGCTGACGCTGTTCCCGAGCGACGCGATCCTGGTCGATGGCATCGCACCGAATGCCGTGCGCATCTGCTTCGAGGTCGCAAGAACCCGAAACACAATGCACGCCGCGTTGCGGTCGGTCGAAGATAGGTCGAGGGAGGATGCTTCGATGCAGGACGCCGAGGTTGTCTGATACCTCGGCGATGCGGTGGGGCTGTGGGACACCCGTAATCCGCGGGATTTCCGGGATACAGCCTGCCGGGTTGGTTGGCGGCAGCGCACGAAATCAAATAAATTATATTGCGCCTCCTGGATTCGGCATCGAATGACGCTCTGACGACATGCTGTTATTTACCTAATACGCACATCGCTTTGTACGAAGCGATAGATGGCCAGGAATAATAGTCCATTCGGATAGTATTGTACGGCCGGATAGCCGAGGCTTCGCGGAAGGCGCTAGGCTCCGGACCCAATTGAATCCTGCCTCGGCTCGATCGGCTGCAATTCGATCTCCTTGGTTAAGGGGAAGGGGTCGGTGGCAAACGAGTATTGGCTAAGCGACCGGCAATGGGCAGCAATCGAGCCACTGCTCCCGATGAACCGGCGCGGCATGAAGCCGCGCGACAATCGAAGGGTCATCAGCGGCATTCTGCATGTGCTGAAATCTGGCTGCCGGGGGCGCGATTGCCCGGAAGACTATGGTCCGCATACGACGGTCTATAACCGCTTCAAACGTTGGTCGAAGGGCGGCGTGTGGCCGAAGATGATGGAGGGTCCGGGGACGCTCGATGCGGCGGTTTTGCAGTGTATCGACAGCACCTCCACCAAGGCGGGTTGCCGTCGCGCTGGCGGAAAAGGGGGGCGCCAAATCAGGCCATTGGCCGCAGCCGCGGCGGGCGGACAACCAAAATCCATTCCGTTGCCGACCAGTCCGGGCGTCTGATCGCCTTCGACCTTAGCCCCGGACAGATGGGTGGCGTCCGGTCGGCCGCCGCGTTGCTGGAACCGCTGCCCAGTGGCGCTCAACAAGGCGTCTTGGTTGGCTTCCGGCGCCGAAGCGGGCGGGCCGACCAGACCGCGACACTGGCGAGCGCCTACCGACCCAGCCCCCGATTCGGCGGCCGCACGCGACCCGCCCCCTCCCGCCGCAGCACGACCACGATCCACGCCGCCACCAGCAGGTTTGCTCCCGCCGCGACGCGCAGCACGCCAGGCGCGTCCAGGCCGCCGGCGGCGAGTCCTGCCGCCGCGCCCGCGCCCAGCACCATGAACAGCGCATTCATTATGTTGTTCGCCGCGATCATCCGCGACCGCTGCGCCGGTTGGGCTGCCTCCTGGATGATGGCGTAGAGCGGCACGGAGAACACGCCGCCGCACACCGCCAGCAGCGTCAGGTCCGCCAACATTCGCCACCCCGCCGGCGCCCCCAACACCGCGCCCGCTGAAAGCAGCCCGTGCGCCGCGGTGGCGGCGGCCGAGAAGTCCCAGCAGAACAGCGAAATCCCCATCGCGGCGTAAGGTGCGAAGCGGGCGGAAACCTCGCCTTTCAACAGCCGGGCGGTGCCGATCGACCCGATGCCGACGCCGACGGCGAAGACGGCGAGAAGCAGGGTCAGCACGGATCCCTCCGCGTGCATGGTGTCACGAGCGACGATCGGGAACTCGGTCAGCAGGGTTGCCCCCATGGTCCAGAACCAGGACAGGCCCAGTACTGACAGCCAGATGGATCGTACGGACCGGGCGGCTCGGACGACGTGCCAGGTCTCCATCAGGATGTTGAAGCCAAGGTCCAGGCTGGGGTCCGCCGACCGGAGCGCGGGCATCCTCAGCGCGCCGAACAGGCCTGCCAGCGATAGGGCGATGCCGGTCGTGCCAACGACCGCCGGACCGGACTCCAGCAGGATCAATCCGCCGCCGGCGACGGTGCCGATGACAATGGAGAGGAAGGTGGTCGCTTCGATGATGCCATTGCCGGCGAGCAGTTCGTCATCGGCGAGGTACTCCGGCAGCACGCCATATTTCACTGGGCCGAACAGCGCCGCCTGGATGCCAAGGCCGAACAGTACCACCAGCAGCGCCGGCACGCTGGCGGCCAGGAACGCAGCGGCGGCGGTCGCCATCAGCAGGATTTCGGCGATCTTATAGATGACGATCAGCCGCGGCTTGGGAAACCGGTCGGCAAGCATCCCCGCACTCGCCGACAGCAGGATATAGGGCGCGATGAACAGGGCTCCCGCCAGGGCGGACAGGCCGGCCCCGCCGACGCCCAGCCGGAAGATCGCCAGCACGATCATGGCGTTCTTCACGAGGTTGTCGTTCAGCGCCCCGCAGGATTGGGCCAATGTCAGGGGCCAGATTCGTCGCGACTTCATCAAGCCAACCAGCGACATTCACGCGATCCCCTCAGCTTCTGCTACCATCATAGGACACGTCATCCAGCACGAAGGAAACCGCCGATGTTCATCGCGATGAACCGCTTCAAGGTCCTGCCGGACGCCCAGGCTGCGTTCGAGGAAGTCTGGACGTCTCGCGATACGCATCTGCCCGGTGTGCCGGGGTTCGTCTCCTTTCATCTTTTGCGTGGCCCGGCGAAAGATGATCATGTGCTGTATTCGTCCCACACCATCTGGCGGGACCGGGCGGCGTTCGAGGCCTGGACGACTTCGGAGGCATTCCGCCAGGCGCACCGCAACGCCGGCGGCAACCGGCCGCTATATCTCGGGCACCCGGAGTTCGAGGGATTCGAGGTCATCCAATCGGTGGAGTAATTAACGCCCTTGGCGGCCACGCCGATCGCGTGTTCAATCATTGCTGAAACCTCACCACCAACAGCGGGAGCCCATGGGAGCCTGCGTCAGTATCCTGACAAAGGAGACGGAATGCGTCGTCGTGCCTTTTTTGCCGGTTCCATCGCCGCCCTGGCGGCGCCGAGCATCGCCCGCGCGGCACAGTCGGTCCTGCGGATGGTGCCGCAGGCCAATCTGACCTCGATCGACCCGATTTGGACGACGGCCAACGTCACCCGCAACCACGGGTTCATGGTGTATGACACGCTGTATGGCCTGGATATGTCGCTACAGCCGCAACCACAAATGGCGGCCGGGCATCAGATCGAGGACGATGGCCGAACGGTCACCATCGCACTTCGCGACGGCCTGATCTTCCACGATGGGGAGAAAGTTCGCGCCGCCGATGTGGTGGCGAGCCTGCGGCGTTGGATGAAGCGCAACCCGTACGGCCAGATGCTGGCGCCGGTGGTGGACGAACTGTCAGCGCTGGACGACGCCCGGTTGCGGTTTCGCCTGAAGAAGCCGTTCCCGCTTCTGTTCAACGCGCTCGCGTGCATCTCCTCGGCAGCCTTCGTGATGCCGGAGCGGATCGCGGCCACCGATCCGTTCAAGCAGATCAACGACGCGACCGGGTCCGGTCCCTTCCGCTTCAAGAAGCATGAATTCAACTCCGGCAGCCTGGTCGTTTACGAGCGGAACCCGACCTACCAGCCGCGTCCCGATGGCGCCGTCAGCCTGACCGCCGGGCCGAAGCGTGCGTTCTTCGACCGGGTGGAGTGGCAGATCATCACCGACGCCGGGACCGCGGCCGCCGCCTTGCAGCAGGGCGAGATCGATTGGTGGGAGCAGCCGACGCCCGAGTTGCGGGCGCTGTTTGCCAAAGACAAGAATATCACCGTCGATCTGCTCGACCCGTACGGGCTGTGCGGTGCGATGCGGCTGAATGCGTCGCAGGCGCCCTTCAACGACAAGGGGCTGCGGCAGGCGCTGTTGCCAGCGATCGACCAGGCGGATTTCATGGCGGCGATCGTCGGCGACGACCCGCATGACTGGAAGCAGGTGGGCGGCGTGTTCACCCCCGGAACGCCGATGGCGAATGATACCGACGCGACGAAACTGACCGGCCCGCGCGATTTCGCCCTGGCGCAGAAGCTTATAAAGCAGGCCGGCTATACCAACCAGCCAATGCGGCTGATTGGTCCCACCGATGTCCTCGCGCCGGCCGCCATGACGCAGGTCGCGGCCGATCTGTTCCGGCGCCTCGGGTTCAACCAGGATTTCGCCCTGTCGGACTGGGGCACGGTGGTCCAGCGCCGAGCGAGCCGGGAGGCGGTGGAAAAAGGTGGCTGGTCGGCGCTTTGCACGTCTTTCTCCAGCTTCGATTTCGCTGATCCAGCGGTGCACCCGCTGCTGCGCGGCAACGGCGCGGGCGGTTGGTTCGGCTGGCCCACGATTCCCGAATTGGAGAGCCTGCGCGCGAACTGGTTCGACGCGCCGGACGATGCCGCCCGCAAGGCCATTTGCGCCGACATCCAGCGCGTCGCCCTGGATGAAGTCGTCTACGTTCCGCTCGGCACCTATAGCGGCTTCACCGCGCTGCGGTCGAACCTCAAGGACCGGGTGAATGGGTTCGCGCTGTTCTGGAACCTGCGGCGGACATGATCAGAAACGTCTATGGCATTTCGCCGCGCGCTGGGGCACGCTGCATATACGAGGTCTGGAGTAGCGGATCGACATAACGAATAAACAGGGATGGTGTTGGCAATGGATCGTCGAGGTTTCCTCAAAGCGGCCGCCATCGCGGCAACCGGCGCTCTGACGGCGCCTCGGCTCTCCCTCGCCGCGGACAACAAGACGCTGCGCTTCATCCCGCAGGCGAACCTCGCCAACCTCGATCCGATCTGGACCACGCAATACGTCGTCCGCAACGGCTCCCTGCTGATCTGGGACATGTTGTATGGCGTCAACGACCAGCTTGAGCCGCAGCCGCAGATGTGTGAGGGCCATGAGGCCAGCGCCGACTTCAAGACCTGGACCTTCAAGCTTCGCCCCGGCCTGAAATTCCACGACGGAGAGCCGGTCCTGGCGAAAGATGCCGTCGCCAGCATCCTCCGCTGGATGGCCCGCGATGCCACGATGGGCGGCCCGATCAAGAAGCGGATGGACGCGCTGGAGGTCGTGGACGACCGCACCTTCCGCTTCCGCCTTAATCAGCCCTACCCGAAAATGTTGTTCGCCCTGGGCAAGAGCAGCACGCCCAGCCTGTTCATTATGCCGGAACGCATCGCCGCGACCGACCCGTTCAAACAGATCACCGAGTATGTCGGCTCCGGTCCGATGCGGTTCAACAAAGACGAGTGGGTGCCGGGTGCCAAGGCGATCTTCGAGAAGTTCGACGGTTACGCCCCGCGCTCCGAAAAGGCGAACTGGCTGTCCGGCGGCAAACGGATCAACTTCGACCGGATCGAGTGGCAGATCGTCCCCGACGTCGCCACCGCGGCGGCCGCGCTGCAGAACGGGGAGGTCGATTGGTGGGAGACTCCGTCCTCCGACCTCGTCCCGCTGCTGAAACAGAACCCCAACGTCGCGGTGGATATCGCCGATCCGCTGGGGAATATCGGTTCCTTCCGGATCAACCATCTGCACCCGCCGTTCAATGACGTGCGCGCCCGCAGGGCGATCCAGATCGCTCTCAGCCAGGAAGACTATATGGGTGCCGTGGTCGGCAGTGATCAGGCGCTGTGGAAGACATTGCCGGGGTTTTTCACGCCGGACACGCCGCTCTACACGGAGAATGGCGGGGAACCGCTGAAGGGCAAGCGCGACTACGCGTTGGCCAAGAAGCTGCTCGCGGAGGCCGGCTATAAGAACGAGCCGGTCGTGCTGCTGGTGGCGACCGATGTCGGGATCACCAAGGCGCAGGGTGACGTCACCGCGGATCTGCTGAAGCGGATCGGCGTCAACGTGGATTACCAGGCGCTGGACTGGGGCACCGTGGGCCAGCGGCGTGCGAAGAAGGAAAAGCCGTCGGAAGGCGGCTGGAATATCTTCCATACCTGGCATGCCGGCGCGGACTGCGTGAACCCGGCGCCGTACATCGCTTTGGATGCCAGCGGCGACACCGCCTGGTTCGGCTGGCCAAAATCGGACCTGGTGCAGGAGAAGATCGGCGCGTGGTACGCCGCGCCGGACCTGGCCGCCGAGAAGGTGGCGATCGCGGAGCTGAACAAGGCGGCGATGGATCACGTGGTGTATGTGCCGACAGGGTTCTTCAAGGGATATCAGGCTTGGCGGAAGAATGTTTCAGGCGTGGTGAAGGCGCCGTTCCCCGTGTTCTGGGACGTGACCAAGGCGTGAGAGGGAGCATGATGCCGCTGCGCGCTGCGCAACGCTTGTTTCATGAGCGGGCCAGGCCCCAGGTGCGTAAGGATAAAGGCGTGTCCGGAGCAGGGCGTTCTTCCGCACTGTCATGGCCCGGTGCCGTCCGGGCCATCCGCCGCGGCACAGTGCTGGTTCAGGTGGCGGGCACTCCGCCGGGCCCTGACGATTGTGGAAGGGGCGTTGCTCCGTTCGGCGCTTATCCTGATGCCGATGGGACCACGCCCGGTATGACTTCGGAACGTGAGCAGGTCGGCGGCTTCGGCGGCCCCCTCCGCTAATGCTGTCCTATATCGCCCGCCGGATCGTCGCCACGATCCCCGTCGTCCTGATGGTCGCGCTGTTCGTGTTCAGCCTGTTATATATCGCGCCAGGCGATCCGGCGGCGATTATCGCCGGCGATCAGGCCACCCCTGCCGATGTGGAACGTATACGCGCGTCCCTCGGTCTCGACCGGCCGTTCCTGGTCCGCTTCTTCGACTGGTTCTGGCATGTGCTGCATGGCGACCTGGGCACCTCGATCTTCACCAACCTGCCGGTCACCCACATGATCGCGCAGCGGATCGAGCCGACCGTGTCGCTGATGACCCTGACCCTGATCCTGTCGCTGAGCTTGGCCATTCCCATGGGGGTGATCGCGGCGTGGAAGCACGGGACCTGGATCGATCGCGCGGTGATGATGACCGCGGTGCTGGGTTTCTCGACGCCGGTCTTCGTCATCGGCTATGTGCTGGCGTATATCTTCGCGCTGCGGCTGGACTGGCTGCCGGTGCAGGGGTTCACCTCGATCAGCGAAGGGCTGCTGCCCTTCCTGCGCAATCTGATCCTGCCCGCGGTGGCGTTGGGGCTGGTCTATATGGCGCTGATCGCGCGGATCACGCGGGCCACCATGCTGGACGTGCTGTCGCAGGACTATGTGCGGACGGCCAAGGCCAAGGGTGTCGGGCAGCGCGGGGTGCTGTTCCTCCATGCGCTGAAAAACGCGGCGGTGCCGATCGTCACCATCGTCGGCATCGGCTTCGCGGCCCTGATCGGCGGCGCGGTGGTCACCGAGAGCGTGTTCGCCATTCCGGGCCTCGGGCGGCTGACCGTCGATGCCATCCTACGGCGCGACTACCCGGTGATTCAGGGCGTCGTGTTGCTGTTCAGCTTCGTCTATGTGCTGGTCAACCTCGGCGTTGACCTCCTTTATACGCTGTTCGACCCGAGGATCCGCTATTGAGCGCCACAACGCACAGATACGCAGCCGCCCCGGACCTGCCCGCCATCCTGCCAGTGCCGAAGGAGCGTGGCCGGATCGCCGGGTTCATCTACCGGCATCCGACCATTTTCGTGGGTGGGCTGCTGGTCGGGTTAATGATCTTTATCGCTATCTTCGCGCCATATCTGGGGACGAAGGACCCGACCGCCCTGGCGCCGGCACGCCGAACGCGCGAACCGTCCGAGTTGTACTGGTTCGGCACCGACATGCTGGGGCGGGATGTTTACTCGCGGGTGCTTTATGGGTCGCGGGTGTCCCTGATGGTGGGTTTCTCGGTCGCGTTCTGCGCCTCGATCCTGGGCACCTTCATCGGTTTGATCGCCGGATTCGTCCGCCAGATCGACGCGGTGGTCATGCGGGTGATGGACGGGCTGATGTCGATACCGCCGATCCTGCTGGCCATCGCGCTGATGGCGTTGACCCGCGCGTCGGTGCAGAACGTCATCATCGCCATCAGCATCGCCGAGTTCCCACGGGTGTCGCGGCTGGTGCGCGGCGTGGTCCTGTCATTGCGCGAACAACCGTATGTAGAGGCGGCGATCGCCTCGGGCACCAAGGTGCCGGTCATCATCTGGAAGCACATCCTGCCCAATACGCTGGCGCCGTTGATGGTGCAGGCAACCTTCATCTGCGCCTCCGCCATGATCACCGAGGCGACGCTGTCCTTCATCGGCGCCGGCACGCCGCCGATCATCCCGAGCTGGGGGAACATCATGGCCGAAGGCCGGGCGCTTTGGCAGGTAAAGCCGTACATCGTGTTCTTTCCCGCGATTTTCCTCTCCATCACGGTGCTGGCGGTGAATTTGCTGGGGGACGGGCTGCGGGACGCGCTTGATCCTCGTTTGGCGAAGCGGCTGTAACCGATGGCGTTGCTCGAGGTTGAAAACCTGCAAACTCATTTCGGCACGCCGGACGGGGTTGTGCGTGCGGTCGAAGGCCTGTCCTTCCACATCGATGCCGGGGAGACGCTGGGAATCGTTGGCGAATCCGGCTGTGGCAAGTCGGTTACGTCGATGTCGATCCTACGGCTGATCCCGGAGCCGCCAGGCAAGATCGCCGGCAGCATCCGGTTCGAAGGGCGCGATCTGTTGAAGGTCAGCGAGCAGGAGATGCGCAGGATTCGCGGCAACGCGATTTCGATGATCTTCCAGGAACCGATGACCAGCCTGAACCCGGTCCTGACAGTCGGTAAGCAGATCGGTGAGACGGTGCGGCTGCATCAAGGGATGAACGCGCGCGACGCCGAGGCGAAGGCGGTCGAGATGCTGACGCTGGTGGGAATCCCGGCGCCGGCGCGACGTGTCCGCGAATACCCGCACCAGCTTTCCGGTGGGATGCGGCAGCGGGTGATGATCGCCATGGCGCTGGCCTGCAATCCGAAGCTGCTGATCGCCGACGAGCCGACGACGGCACTGGATGTGACCATCCAGGCGCAGATCCTCGATTTGATGCGCGACCTGAAAAGGCGGATGGGATCGGCGATCATGCTGATCACGCACGATCTGGGCGTCGTCGCGGAAATGGCGCAGCGCGTGGTCGTGATGTACGCCGGGCGGAAGGTCGAGGAAGCGCCAGTCAATGAAATCTTCGCGCGTCCGATGCATCCCTACACGCGCGGGCTGCTGGGGGCGGTGCCGAAGCTTGGGTCCTCGTTGGACGAAGGCGGGCGTACCAAGCTGGCGGAGATCGCCGGGCTGGTGCCAAGTTTGCGGAAACCGATCGTGGGATGTGCGTTCGCGGGGCGGTGCTCGATGGTGACGGATGTGTGCCGGAGCGTGGCACCCGCGATCGAGCCGAAGGCGCCGGGTCACAGCGTCGCCTGTCATTATGCCGGAGAGAAGGTGGCGGCATGACTCCGGATCGCGCTTTGCTGGAGGTGAATGCCCTCAAGAAGCATTTCCCGATTCGTGGCGGGCTGCTGGGGCAGGTCACAGCCAAGGTCTATGCGGTCGATGGGGTGACTTTCGACATAAGGCGCGGCGAGACGCTGTCGCTCGTCGGGGAGTCCGGCTGCGGCAAATCAACCGTTGGGAAGGCGATCCTGCGGCTGTTCAAGCTGACGGATGGCGAAGTCTATCTGGACGGCGAGCGCATCGACAACATGTCCGCCCATAAGCTGCGCATGGTGCGCAAGCGTGTGCAGGTCGTTTTCCAGGACCCATTCAGCAGCCTGAATCCGCGGATGAAGGTGCGCGATATCCTTGCTGAACCGCTGATCAATTTCGGCATGGTCCACGGCCGCAAGGACCTGACCGAGAAGGTCGAGGCGCTGATGGACAAGGTCCGGCTGCCGCGCGACGCCATCAACCGGTTTCCGCACGAATTCTCGGGCGGTCAGCGCCAGCGGATCGGCATCGCCCGGGCTCTCGCGCCGGGAGCGGATCTGATCATCTGCGATGAGGCGGTCTCGGCGTTGGATGTCTCGGTCAAGGCGCAGATCATCAACCTGCTGGCGGATCTGCAGGACGAACTGGGGTTGGCTCTGCTGTTTATCAGCCACGACCTGGCGACGGTTGAGCATCTGACGCATCGCGTCGCGGTGATGTACCTGGGGAAAATCGTCGAGCTGGCGGACCGGCGGACGCTGTTCGCGGAGTCGCATCATCCTTACACGCGCGCGCTGCTTTCCGCCGTGCCGGTTCCCGATCCCACCGCGAAACGCCAACGGATCATCCTGAAAGGGGATGTGCCCAGCCCGATCAATCCACCCTCGGGATGCCGGTTTCATACACGCTGCCCCTTCGTCTTCGATCGCTGCCGGTCGGAGGAGCCGGTGCTGCGGCCGGTGGGCGCGGGACATTTGTCGGCATGTCATCTGGATAACGTTCCTGGTGGCCAGGTGTTGCCGAGCGCGGCATAATTCCGCCTGGCGGTTGAAGTGACCCGAGGTCGCTCATCCCGTCATGCCGCCAAGCACACGCAGCGGGTAAGCTCCAGGAGTCGCCAAACCTCATGTGTCCCGCCCCGAGTACGGGCAATAACCCCGGCTCGCTTTTCCCCGCGATCGAACCGATTCGCCTGCCGGCGGGGCGGCCGATCCTGTGTATCATCGTCGATGCCGAGGAAGAATTTCACTGGGGCCGGCCGGTGTCAGCGCGTAACAATGCGACCTCCTCGATCCGCTACCAGAAGCGGGCGCATGAGGTGTTCTCCTGCTACGACGCACGCCCCACCTACCTGGTAACCTACCCGATCGCGTCTGATCCCTCCGCCGCCGGGGTGTTGCGCGAGTACCTCGCGGATGGGCGGTGCGATATCGGCGCGCAACTTCATCCCTGGGTCACACCGCCGTTCGAGAGCGAAGCCGAGGAGCGGCTGTCCTTCCCCGGAAACCTGCCGCCGGCTTTGGAGCGGGAGAAGCTCCACCGCCTCGCCGAAGCGGTGCGGGACAGCTTCAATGTGCAGCCCACGGTTTACAAAGCGGGCCGCTACGGATTGGGACCGTCCACCGCGTCCCTGCTGGAAGACGAGGGGTTCCTGGTTGATACCAGCCTGATCCCGCGCACCCGCTACACCGAGGCTGGCGGGCCTGATTTTTCCACGTTCGACTACGGCCCATTCTGGTTCGGGGCGCGCCGCCGCCTGCTCGAATTGCCGGTCACCCGGGCGTTGACCGGTCTGCTGGCGGAGCGGATGCCGTCGGTGTACGGCATGGCGGAGCGCAAGCCGTTTCGCTCGATGCGTGCGAATGGCCTGTTGGCGCGAGCCGGGCTCATGGAACGAATCACCTTGTCGCCGGAAGGTTCCGATCTGGCGGCGATGCTGCGCCTGACACGGACGTTGCTGAAGCGTGGCGAGCGGATCTTCACGCTCAGCTATCACAGTCCTTCGCTGGAGCCAGGCAACACGCCGTATGTGCGTAGCCACCGCGATCTGGCGGTGTTCCTTGACCGGATATCTGGGTTCCTGAGCTTCTTCCGCGACGAACTCGGCGGCGTTTTCCTGACGGTCAAGGAACTGCATGATCAGCTTCAGTCGGGGCAGCTTCAGGCGGGGGGGCTGACGGATGACCGCACCCGCCCGGCGCCGCCGGCGACGAAACTGCCGATGCAGGGGACCAACCGCTGCCTGGTTGTGGCCAACACCTTCCCGCCGGTCCATGGCGGGTCCGCCATCGTCTATGACAGCCTGGCCCGGTTCGGTGGCGGGCGCGTGTCGGTGCTGGCGCCGCAGGAAGACTATCGCGACGGCTGGCCTATCCAGGGGTGGCGGGAGTTCGACCGGCGGGCGCCGTTCAAGGTGCATCGCATCCGCCTGCT
Organism: Rhodopila sp.; assembly: GCA_031291715.1. Taxonomy (GTDB): domain Bacteria; phylum Pseudomonadota; class Alphaproteobacteria; order Acetobacterales; family Acetobacteraceae; genus Rhodopila. The sequence goes on from JARLIN010000314.1 coordinate 17,346, forward strand.
GCGCACTTTGTTCCTGCCGGAAGGTGCGAGTGTGCTCCAGCGCATCGGCGGGGTGGCGGCGGACCTGATGATCCGCTTGTCGGTCCTGCGGACCATCCGCCGTATCGTTCGCTCCGAAAAGATCACCGTGCTGTGCATCGGCGAACTGGTGGCGGGGGGTTGGCTCGCTGCGGCATGCCGCCAGTTGTTCGGGTTGAAGACTCTGATCTACGTCCATGGCGAGGAGATCAGTACCCGCACCCGCTATGATGAGGGCGGTCAGCGGCGTCGTCGGGCGTTCTCGGCCGCGGACGGGATTATTGCGGTCAGCCGGTTCACGCAGGATACGCTGACACGCGGCTTCGGTGTGCCGCCGGGGAAGATTGAGCTGGTGTCCAACGGGGTCGATCTGGCGCGCTTCGTGCCGCGGCCTCGGTCCGAGCAACTGGTCGCACGGTATGGACTGCAGGGCCGGCGGGTGTTGCTGACCGTCAGCCGGCTATATGCCCGCAAAGGCATGGACCGTGTGATCGAAAGCCTGCCGGCCGTTCTCCGGCAATGTCCGGATATCGTCTATCTGATCGTGGGTGAGGGTTCGTATCGCCCGACGCTGGAGCGTTTGGTCGAGCATCATGAGCTCGGGCGCAATGTCGTCTTCACGGGTGCCGTGCCGGGTTATGAGCTGACCGAGCACTACAGCCTGGGCGACGTGTTCATCATGGCCAACCGGGAAATGCCGGACGGTGAAACCGAGGGTTTCGGCCTGGTTTTCCTGGAGGCGAATGCCTGTGGGTTGCCCGTGATCGCGGGCAGGGCGGGCGGCAGCGTGGATGCGGTGACGGATCAGGTCAACGGCTTGGTGGTGGATGGCGACAGCACCGCGGAGATCGCACAGGCGATCATCCGGATGTTCCAGGACGATACGCTACGTGACCGTTTGCGCGCAGGTGGCATTGAGGTAGCCCGTGCCTCGGGGTGGGACCGGCGGGTGGAGCAGTTCTTGCGTTTTTGCGATCGGCTGACGGATGGTGCCCGTTCGGAATAGAGCGCTATCGCCTGAGGCGTGAATAATGCGATCAAACAACCAGAGCGGTATCCGCGCACCAACGCGTGTGGATACCGCTCTAGGCGCCGGACCGCTGGGCGAGAAGCTGGTCGAAATAGGCGATCGTGCGGCGCAGCCCTTCTTCCAGCGGCACTTTCGGCTCCCACCCCAATACCTGCTTCGCCAATGAAATGTCCGGACAGCGTTGCATCGGGTCGTCCTGCGGCAGCGGGCGGTGTACGATTCTGGAGCGGGAATTCGTCAGGACGATCACGCGTTCGGCCAGTTCGCGCACCGGGATTTCGTGCGGATTGCCGATGTTGATGGGGCCGGTGAAGTCCGGTCCGGTGGCCATCAGGCGGATCAGGCCGTCCACAAGGTCCTCGACATAGCAAAAGGCACGGGTCTGGCTGCCGTCGCCATAGAGGGTAATGTCCTCGCCGCGGAGGGCCTGGACAATGAAATTGGAGACCACCCGGCCGTCATGGGGATGCATCCGCGGGCCGTAGGTGTTGAATATGCGCGCCACCTTGATGCGCAGATTATGCTGGCGGTAATAGTCGAAAAACAACGTTTCGGCGCAGCGCTTGCCCTCATCGTAGCAGGCACGCGGTCCAAGCGGGTTGACGTTGCCGCGGTAATCCTCGGCTTGCGGGTGAACCTCCGGGTCGCCGTAGACCTCGCTGGTGGAGGCTTGCAGGATCTTGGCGCCGATCCGCTTGGCGAGACCGAGCATGTTGATGGCGCCGATGACGCTGGTCTTGGTCGTCTGCACCGGATCGTACTGATAATGGATCGGTGACGCGGGGCAGGCGAGGTTGTAGATTTCGTCCACTTCCACATGGAGGGGGAAGGTGACGTCGTGGCGGTAGGCCTCGAAGTTTTTGTTGCCGAGGAGCTGCGCGATGTTGTCCTTCCGGCCGGTGAAATAATTGTCGACGCACAGGATGTCGTTGCCTTCGGCCAACAGGCGCTCGCACAGGTGGGAGCCGAGGAATCCGGCGCCGCCGGTTATGAGGATACGCTTGCGGGTCAGGGGCATTTGAAGCGTCCAGTGATCGGGGTCATCGGCGAGGTGGGCGGAACCCAAAGCCATTCCTGATGAATTGAAACGAGCATGTACCGCATGCTAAGGCAATCCGCGATGGAAGGCGATTTTTTAAGGCAGTGCGAATGGCTTTCGCGGTTCGGTGCCGCCGGGACCTTGGTGTCGCCAAAAATCCACTCGGCGTCGCATCTTAATCCCCGTATGAGTGGCACCAACCCCATGCGCGTACTGTTCACTCATTATGGGGATGAATGGTTCCGCGGCAGTGAGCAATTGCTGTTCGACCTGTTGAAAAAACTGGATCGTAACCGTGTTGAGCCGATTGTCTGGTGCAACGGCGCGGCGATGGCTGAAGCGGCACGTTCTGCTGGCATCACGACGTACCGCACGCCGCTCGAATTCTATTTCGACTACAATTCCCCCCGATTCAATCTATCGCATTACAGAGCGCTCGTGCGGGAAGGGGTAGCGCTTGTGCGGCGGCATAATATCCGGGTTCTGCATGCCAACGGCGCGGCGCCTCACCAGTGGTTGGTGCCGGTCGCGCGAGCCACTCGGCTGCCGTTGCTGGCACATTTGCATATCGACTATCGTCGTCGCAGCCGTTTCGTCTGCTTGCTGCATCAA
>JARLIN010000033.1 GCA_031291715.1 Rhodopila sp.
CTTGGGGCCGTAGAGGTCGTCGAGTTGCTCGAGATGGGCCACGAAGTCGGTGCTGCGCTTGGTCGGGCTGGTATGGACGATGAGTTGGCGCGTGAGGTGATCGAGCGAGCCCAGCATCGGAGCCTATCAGGAATCTTGTGTGAGGGGTCATAGTGAAGCCCGCGTTGGGCTTGGAGAGACCCATGACCATACGGAACGAACTGATTGACGAATTACTTGCCGGCCAGGACCCATCGTCTGTGATGCGCCAGGACGGCTTGTTGGGCGAGCTGAAGAAAGCCCTTCTGAACCGGTTGATGGCGGCCGAGTTCGAGCACCATCTGACCCAGGACCAGGCCGCGGGCGAAGGCAAAAACCACCGCAACGGCTCCTCCCGCAAGCGGGTTCTGACAGACGACAGCCATGTCGAGGTCACTATCCCGCGTGACCGGGAAGCCCGCTTCGACCCTGTGCTGATCGGCAAATACCAGCGCCGCCTGCCAGGCTTCGACGACAAGGTGATCTCGCTCTACACCCGCGGCATGAGCACGCGTGAGATCCAGGGGCACCTGGAAGAGATCTACGGTGCCGAGGTTTCACCGCAGTTGATCAGCACAGTCACCGATGCGGTCACGGCCGAGGTCGCCGAATGGCAGTCCCGGCCGCTGGAACCGCTGTATCCGGTCCCGCATTCGGTTGGCGTATGCCAAGCATACCCGAATGCGAAGGTGATGTTCTTCGACGCGATTCGGGTGAAGATCCGCGACCAGGGAACGGTGTGCAACAAGGCGGTCTATCTGGCGTTGGGCATCACCTCGGATGGCCGCAAGCACATCCTGGGACTGTGGATCGACCCGAACGAGGGCGCCAAATTCTGGCTGCGGATCGTCAATGAGCTGCGTAACCGTGGGGTCAAGGACATCCTGATCGCGGTGGTTGACGGGCTGAAAGGTTTCCCCGAGGCGATCAACGCCGCCTTTCCGCAAACCCTGGTGCAGACCTGCATCGTGCATCTGCTGCGCAACGCCCTGGCCTACGTCTCCTGGCAGGATCGCCGCCAAGTGGTGGCGGCCCTGAAGCCGATCTACCAGGCGCCCACGGCTGACGCGGCGCTGCTGGCGCTGGATGCCTTCGAAGCCGGCCCCTGGGGCCAGAAATACGCCGCGATCGCCCCATTGTGGCGGCGGCAATGGGATCAGGTGATCCCGTTCTTCGCCTTCCCGCCCGAGGTACGGCGGATCATCTATACCACTAACGCGATCGAGAGCCTGAACAGCACCCTGCGTACCGCCGTTCGCAGCCGCGGACACTTCCCCACGGACGAAGCGGCGATCAAATTGCTGTATTTGGTATTGCGCCGGGTCTGCAACGATTGGAAGAATGCCCAACGCGAATGGACCACTGCAATGACCCAGTTCGCCATCATGTTCGGCGACCGGTTCAGCGTCCACTAGAAGGATCAGATGAAACCGACCCCTCACACAAGATTCCTGATAGGCTCCAGCATCGCCACCTTCTTGGCTTGTCCCGGCGCCGGGATGCGCAAGTCTGCGCCGGACTTCGCCCAGGCGCGGGCAAGATAGGGATGCGTCAACGCCTCGCTTTCGTCGCCGTAGAGAAGAACGATGTCGCCCGCTTCGGCCTGACGCTTGCGCAGTTGCAGGCGCAAGCCGATCCGATCCACCTCGCTGGCGGTCTGACGCCCCTTCAGCGTGTGCCGGGGCCGCCGCCAACGGAACTTTTTTTTCGTAACACCTTGGACAATTGCGACCGGCTGATGCTCACTCCCTCACGCGCTTCGATCTCGGCGCGCAGACGGGCAATCGTCCAGTTTGGCCTGTCGGCAACAGGCTCTTCAAGCAAGGGTGTGACCACGCGCAGCGCGGTTTCGCTCTTCACCGGCATCGGCCCAGGCGCGATGCTCGCCTTCAACGCATCCACACCGCCCCGGCCAAAATCGCTGCGCCACAGCCGAACCGTGTCCTCCCGCACACCGAACGCTTCCGCGATCCGCGGACTGCTCCAGCCGGACAGGGTCAGCAGCACCGCGCGCGCCCGGTCCGCTTCCCCGCGATCACGCGACCCGGCGAGAGCCGTCAAGGCCACGCGCTGTTCGTCGCTCGCCACAATCGGAGATTTGCCGCCCATGTCCCGCCCACCCGAATCGGAGCCAGCAGCGAATCGCAAAACCACCGCGTTGGTCAACCAACCGGAATCTGCTTAGCCGCCGCTGATCGCGGTCATGATGACCACCTCTGCGCCGGGAGGCAGCGGCGTCTCCAACGCTGCCCGTTCGCCCTCGACGAAAATATTGATGTGGAGCCGGACCCGCGGCGTGGAATCGCAAAGCCGGTCGCGTATGCCCGGCCAGCGCCGGTCTAGTGCGTCAACCATCTCCCTCACGCTCGTGGCGCAGATAGCCGGTTCGCGCTCGCAACCGGGAAACAGGCGCATGAGGGCGGATGGCAGCACAACCGTCACATGTTCATCCGCAGGCGATGACCGCACGTGCTCGACCTCAGGTTGGCATCAATACAATGTCATTATCCGTCACTCGGGTGTCTCCTCGAAGAGGATCGATTTGGACAGCGTTTTGCGGACAGGGCAGAGCCGCGCGGCAGCCAATAAAGTTCTGCGGTCGGCGTCCAAAATCTCGTTGCCGAATGCAATCTGTGACCGAAAAACGGATTCTTCAGGGTTCGTCCGGTCGAGTTCGATCTTCACATCGATTCTTTCAAGCGCAATACCGCGCTCCTTCGCGACGAGACGCAACGTGATCGCTGTGCAACTTGCGAGTGCGGCTTCCAAAAGCTCATGTGGCCGGAAACCTTCTCCTGCTCCTTTTGGTGGGGTTGTATCCGCAACAAACGAATACTGACCACTTGAGATCGAAGTCTGTGTTGAGGGCGCGATATTTTTTGCCTTTAACATACGGCTTGCCTGACTGCTGACATCTACCTTTCAAGGTGTAACAGGCTGCACAGGCCGCCTGAAGACTGTCTATGCGTCGATAACAAGCGTCTCCACCGACAGGATCGGTGGAAGGTGCTGTGCGATACTGGTCCAACTCTCGCCTTCGTCGGCGCTCGCGAACAGCGTGCCGGTGTTGGTGCCGGCATAGACGCCCGCCGGGTCCAGCCGATCGGCCGCCATGGCTTGGCGGAGCACGCCGAAGAAGGCGTTCTCCTGCGGCAGGCCATTGCGCATCGCCTCCCACCGGGCGCCCCCGTCGCGTGTGCGCCAGACCGCGGCCTTCCCTTCGGGCACATATCGGCCGGCGATGTCGCCATTGAGCGGCAGCAGGTACAGCGTCGATGGGTCCCGCGGGTGCGTGACGGCGGGAAAACCGAAGCTCGACGGCAGGCCGGCCTCGATGCTTTCCCAATGCTGCCCACCGTCCTCGCTGCGGTACATGCCGCAATGGTTCTGCTGGTAGAGCCGATCGGGCTGATCGGGCGCCATCACCAGGCAATGGACGCATTGCCCGAATTCCGGATACCGTTCCGCTTCCGGCAGGAAATCGCAGCGTGTGCCGCTGTTCCGTGGCTCCCAGGTCCGTCCCCCGTCCGCCGTGTGGAACACGCCCGCCGCCGAGATGCCGATCCACATCTGATCCGGGTCTGCGGGATGCGGAACGATCGAATGCAGGATGAGCCCGGCGCCGCCCGGCTGCCATTTCGGCCTCGTGGGATGCTCACGCAGGCCGGCGACCTGCGCCCAGGTTTGGCCGTGGTCGTCGCTGACGAACAGCCCGGCCGGTTGGACGCCGGCATAGAGCTGGCCATTACGCGAAGCCAGGCTCCAGACCGAGCTGATCGCGTCCTCGCCCGCCTCATAGGCCAGGCCATCGCTCGAATGGGTCCAGGTCCGGCCAAGGTCGGCGGATTTCCAAACGGCTGCGCCGAACCATTCGTTGCCGCCGCCAGCATAGATGGTGCCGCTCGCGGGATCGGCGATGACGTGGTTCATCGGCCAGGTTTCACAGAACGGGCCGCGTAGAGACCAACTTCGGCGGGCTGCGTCGCTTTCCAGGGTGAAGGCGCCCTTCTTGGTCCCGAGCAGCACGAGAACGCGTGTCGCCATGGCTTTTTCCTCCCTCAAGCTCACACGATTCCTGGACAGATACGTTGATGTCAACTTAAATAAGCCCATGCCGCCGCCTGACGAGCCATCCTTCACCACCACGTTACTCGTTCGCGACACCTGCCTTTGCCTGCACGTGCAACGTGCGGCGCGGTCCTTGGTTCGGCGCTTCGATGAGGCGCTGCGGCCGGTCGGGCTGACCAGCGGCCAGTTCTCTCTGCTGATGTCGCTGAATCGTCCCGAGCCGCCGAACATCGCCCAGGTCGCGGCATTGCTGGCAATGGATCGCACGACGCTCACGGCCAATCTCAAGCCGCTCGAACGGTGCGGTTACGTTCAGGTGCTCACCGGTGAGAAGGACAAGCGCCGTCGGGCCTTGGTCCTGACACCATCCGGTCGATCGGCGCTGGCCGCCGCTGTGCCGGTCTGGCAGCAGACTCACGAGGCGATCGAAAGCCTGCTGGGAAGTTCGAGCCCCGGCCGGCTTCGGGCTGATCTTCGGGCGCTGTCCTGACCGGGCAGTACCGCTACCAGCCGTTCTCAGCGATCCGGATCGCGGAAGGTGTCGTGGCGATCAGACGGTCATGACCGGCAGGATGATCGGGCCGGATAAACCCGAAGGTGCCGTACTCCGAGCCCCCCATCTGGCCCGATGGCGGCCACCAGACCCGCACCGCGCTCCAGTCGCCATCTTCAGACGTATCGATCACCGGCTGGTCTTCAGTGACGCGGTGGTGCACCCAATTGGCCTGAGTTACCATGATCTGCCGGCGCGACAGTACCTGCGACACCACGGCGACATGCCCATACGGCAGCCGGCCGGAGCGACGGAACACCAGCACGCTGCCGACTTCGGGCTTTTGCGTCCGGGTATAGTGGCCTGCGGCCTGCCACCACCAATCGGCCGCCGCGCCGGATAGCGAGACCCCTGTCAGCGCACGTGCGAATGGCGCGCATTCCACCGCAGCGGTGCCGCCCACATAATCGCCAGGACGGGCGCCACCTCTGTTGCTGCCGCATGCCGCCAGTATCAGGCAGAGCAGGGGAAGCAGACGGAACGCGATGCGGCGCATGGACCCTCGGAACCGGGAAGCGGATGGGCCGCGTTATCCGATGCCGAGGGAAGATGATGCAAGGGCAGACTGATCAGGCTGACTTTCGAGGCAGTCCTAGCAGTGTGTGCAGCACATGGTCCGTATGTGCACCGACGGCGGGGCCGGTCCAGCGCACGACGTCCTCGGGCCGTTCGCCGTCCAGCCGGATCGTTGGTCCCGGATGCAGGGTGCGGCCGATCAGTGGGTCCTCCACATCCTGAACCGCCTGACGCGCCCGGAAATGCGGGTCGGCGGCGCAATCGGCGATGTCGAACAGGCGGGAGCAGGGGACCTCGGCCTCCTCGAGGATCGCTTCCGCGTCCTTCGCCGTCATCGTCTTGGTCCAGGCGGAAATTGTCGCGTCCAGCGCGGCGCGGTTTTCGCAGCGCAGTCCGTTTGTGGCGTAAGCGGGATCGGTCGCCATCGCCGGCTGGCCGATCGCCGCCATCATCCGCGAGAAGATCAGGTCAGAGTTCCCCGCGATGCACAGCCATTTCCCGTCAGCGCAAGGATAAGTGTTGGTCGGTGATGCCGTCACAAGCGCCGCGCCCGTCGGCTGCCGGACCCGTCCGTCCATCGCGTATTCCGGCAGCATGCCCTCCATCAGGCTGAACACGCTATCGACCAGATTGACATCGACCACCCGGCCACGCCCGGTCCCCATCGCGTCGCGCTGCCAGACGGCCGACAGCAGACCAATCGCAGCATACAGACCGGCGAGGTCGTCGCTGATCGAAATCCCGCAGCGCGGCGGCGGCAACTCGGTGGTGCCGCCAGGATGAGCCGTCAGATGCCGCAGTCCGCCAATCGCCTCACCGATCGCGCCGAACGCGGGTTTGTCGCGATAGGGGCCGTCCTGCCCGTAACCAGAGATCCGCGCGATCACCAGGCGCGGATTCACCTCATGCAACACGTCGGGGCCGATCCGCAGCCGCTCCAACTGGCCGGCGCGCAAATTCTCCACCAGCACATCCGCCCGCGCGGCGAGCTTCAGCAGGATGTCACGATCCTTCTTCAGATCCAGTTCGATTGAGAGCTTGTTGCGTCCATGAATGCTGAACCAGACCGAATTTCCATCCTTGGCGGCGCCCCAGCCACGGAACGGATCGCCGCCCGGCGGCTCCAGTTTGATCACTTCGGCGCCCAGGTCCGCGAGGATGCGGGTGCAGAACGGTGCCGCGATGTAGTGGCCAATCTCCAGGACCTTCAGCCCGACCAACGGCAGCGTGCTCATGCGGAATATCTCCAGTGGTAACAATTCTGAGCGTTTGCTCTGAAAATCGGTTCGAACACGATCTTGTTAACCTTTTCTAAATATTTTGCCTCTACATACATCTGCGACGCCGCTGCGGCGGTGTCCTGTTTCCTCCCCCAATGTCGCGCCAGACATCGTCGCGCGACCACCTTTGAGCGGTACGGCCTCTCCCCCGGCCGTACCGCCTTTTTTTACCCCAGCCGGGCATTCTGTCGATGGCCTATGCGGATCCGCCTCTTTCCCGGCGGCTCGGCTCGCAGCATGATCGCACCGCACAACGGTCGCGGAGTGATGCCATGGACCCTATCATCGCTGCGCTGGCGCGGGCCGCCGGCCTGGATAAAGCGCTCGCCGACTTTCCCGACGATGTGAAGGCCGCGGCGGAGCAGGCGCTGAACAACGCGGGCGTGGTGCAGGTGCCAATCGACCCCGCCGCCGAACCTTGGCCGCCGATGCGGGCGGGGATTGGCCTATGACCGCGCCGTCCATGTCTGCTCCCCATTGGCTGTCCGCCGCCGAAGCGGGCCGGGCATTCGCCGCGAAGACGCTGTCGCCGGTGGAGTTGCTGACGGCACTGCTCGCCCGGATCGAGACGCTCGATCCCAAATTGAACGCCTTTATCCGTCTGGACGCGGATGCCGCGATGCAGGCCGCGCGCCAGGCCGAGGCCGAGATCGCGGCCGGCCGCGGCCGAGGCCCGCTGCATGGCGTGCCGGTGGGGATCAAGGACATCATCGATGTCGTCGGATTGCCGACCACGGCACACTCCAAGATCCTGGTGAACAACATCGCCAAGGCGGATGCGGTGGTGATCCAGAAGCTGCGCCAGGCCGGGGCGGTCATCATGGGCAAGCTCTCGACGCATGAGTTCGCCATCGGCGGCCCCAGCTTCGACCTGCCGTTCCCACCTGCTCGCAATCCGTGGAACCCCGACCACCATCCGGGCGGTTCCTCGTCGGGCTCCGGTTCCGGCGTTGCCGCCGGACTGTTCCCGCTGGCGCTGGGCACCGACACCGGCGGATCGGTACGCAATCCCGCCAGTGCCTGCGGCATCGTCGGGTTGAAGCCGACCTATGGCCTCGTGTCCCGGCGCGGCGTGTTTCCGCTGTCTTTCACGCTGGACCATGTTGGCCCGCTGGCGCGCACCGTCGCCGACAACGCGCTGCTGCTCGACGCCATCGCTGGTCATGATCCGGGCGATCCTGGCAGTGCGGCTACGCAAACCCGGCAGTTTGGCCGCCTGCTCGATCGCGGCGTGCGCGGCTTGCGCATCGGATTTGTCCGGCATTTCCATGAACGCGATGTCCCGGCGCACCCCGAGGTTGCCGCCGCGCTGGAAGACGTCGCCCGTGTGCTCCAGGCCGAGGGCGCCGACGTCCGCACCGTTACTTTGCCCACGTTGACGGAGTTCGCCGGCATCAACCGGGTGATCCTGTGCAGCGAGGCCTGGTCGATCCATGCGCCCTGGCTGCGCGAACGCCCCGGGGATTACGGTCAGCTCGCCCGCCGCCGCCTGCTGCCGGGCGCGTTCATGACAGCGGGCGACTATGTCGGCGCCCAGCGCCGCCGCGCCGAGCTGATCGCCGCCGTCGAGGACCAGTTGCGCGAATACGACGTGCTGCTGTGCGCGAGTTCGATGGACCCGGCCAGCCGTTTGGATGAGCCTGAGGAAACCGCGCGGACCTATCCCCGCCAGGCTCGCACACCGTTCAACGTGACGGGGCATCCGGCGGTGGCGATGATGGCCGGGCTCGCGCAAAACGGTCTGCCTGTTTCCGTTCAGTTCGTCGGCCGCTACTTCGACGACGCCACCGTGCTGCGTGTGGCCGCCGCCTATGAAAAGGCGACCGGCTGGCACAAGAAGAAACCGCCGATCGGCTGAGAGGCGAGCATGACCCACGCGATCCTTCCGGGCTCCGGCCCGACATCCCGCGTCTATTTCTCCCAGCGTCTGCGGCTGCATTACGTGGATTGGGGCAACCCCGACGCGCCGCCCCTGATCCTGTTGCATGGCGGGCGCGATCACTGCCGCAACTGGGACTGGGTCGCCTCCGATCTGCGCAAAGACTACCACATCATAGCGCCCGACCTGCGCGGGCATGGCGATTCCGCCTGGTCGGCGTCCGGCCACTACACCATGGCCAACCACATCTATGACCTGGCGCAGTTGATCCATCAGCAGAAGCTGGCGCCGGTGACGATCATCGCCCACTCGCTGGGGGGCAACATCGCGCTGCGCTACACCGGCATTTATCCGGAAAACGTCCGCCGCATCGTCGCGATCGAGGGCCTCGGACCCGGCCCGGGGCAAAGGGCCGAATCAGACGGCACGCCGATCGGCGAGAGAATGCGCAGCTGGATCGACGAGCAACGGGGCCTCTCGGGCCGCCAGCCGCGGCGCTATCCGACCATGGAGGCCGCCTATGCCCGCATGCAGGAGGAGAACAAGCACCTGACGCCCGAGCAGGCGCGGCATCTCACCCAATACGGCGTCAACCAGAACGAGGACGGCACCTATAGCTGGAAGTTCGACCACTATGTCCGCCTGTGGCCGCCCTACGACATGACCCGCGAGGCGATCGCCGAATTATGGGGCTCGATCACCTGCCCGACGCTGCTGGTGTACGGCACGGAAAGCTGGGCGAAGAATCCGGCCGAGGACGGGCGGCTGGCCCACTTCAAAAATGCGAGTGTATTGGCCGTCGAAAAGGCGGGGCACTGGGTGCATCACGACCGGCTCGATTTCTTTCTGAAAGAGGTGCGGGCGTTCCTCGCGGGTTGATTGCCGGGTGCCTATCGTTGCTGTACAGCAAATTAGCTTCGAATTTTTGCCCAATAATGCCCGGTCCAGGTGGTCCAAGCCGCAATCCCATGCAGCGCGACACAGCCGACATGAACGCAGAGCGCGCCGACCGCTTCGAAGGCCGGGCGAAGCGGCAGGCGGTGCGCATCAGCCGGAAGGTCGTCGGCACCGCACTGGCTCTTGCTGTTTGCATGTGGTCGTTCATCGGTTGGTCATTGTGGTCTGAATACAGCGTCGCGCGTGCGGCTGGCCGGACGCAGGGACTGAACCTGGCCGCGGCGATCGCCGCCGAATTGACCCGGACCTTCGACGCCATCAGTAACGAACTCCGGCTGATCGGCAGCAACATCAAGGAAATAGCACCCGGCATACCCGACACCGCCGAGCCGGAGCGGCTTCGGTTGGCGATCACCGCGGTCGCCGATCCTGATATTACCGTCCGGATCGCGGGACCGGACGGACGCCTGCTGTTCTCCACGCTGGGGCCCGACCCGGGGCCGGCCTATTTCAGCGACCAGCCGCATTTCATCGCACATAGGGATGATCTGTCGATCGGACTGATCGTGGATCCGCCCGCATCTGATGCGGCGGGAAAGATTGAGGTCAGCCGGCGCCTGGAAACCTCCGACGGGCGTTTCGCCGGGGAAGCGATGCTGCTCCTGAAACCGGGTAGCCTCATCACCTTCAATCCCGAGATCGACCTGGGCCGGCGCGGCGTGATCGCTGTCGCTGATGCCGGCGGTATCGTTCTGGCGGCTTTCGACCGGGATCATCCCAACGGCCTTACCGGCGCCGGGAAAGAGCTGGGTGGAGCGCCTTATCCAACGGACCTCAAACCTGGCGGGATGGCGGTTTTCACGCGCCAGGACCCGATCGCCAACATCGACCGCCTTGTCAGCATGCGGCGTCTGGCGCGGTATCCACTGAGCGTCCTGGTCGCGTTGGATCTGAATGATGTCCTGGGTTCCGCCCGCAGTCATGTCTGGCTGATCGGGCTGCTCGGGGTCGGCGGCACGGGCCTGATCGTGATCCTGACCCTGCTGCTGTTGCGGGAAGTGTGGCGGCGCACGAAACGGGAAATCGAGCTGGCTTACGATGGCGAACAGCTGCGGTCGGC
>JARLIN010000315.1 GCA_031291715.1 Rhodopila sp.
AACGCGGTGGGGGGGGGGCGGGGGGGGGGGGGGCCCCCTTGGGGGGGGGGGGGGGCGGGGGGCCCCCCCCCCGCCCGGGGGGCCCCCGCCCCGGGGCCCGGGGGGGGGGGGGGGGCCCGCCCCCCCCCCCCCCCGGCCCATGACGATAGAGCGAAGCCCATGCTTCGTCCGCAGAGAGAAGCCACGCTTCATCCGCACCCTTATCCTGATGCGTATGGGGCCAAGCCCGGCCATCACACAGAAGCAAAGCGTCGTGCCCGCTCCCCTAAGTCAACGGCTACGGGGCTTGAACCCGGGGATGGCGTGGACAGGGAACTCCGCCCGCATCCACGCCGGCACCGCAAGGCGTCATGGCGGCCCCGCGGCCGCCATGACGCCTTGCGGTTGGTGCGCCACCTTTGGCGACCCGATTATTTCGCCTCGAACCCTGAAGGCGACGACGTCAACCCGGCAGCTCCAGCACGTTCTTGGCCAGGATGTTGCGCTGGATTTCGTTGGACCCAGCATAGATGGTGGACGGACGCGATTGCAGGAACAACCCAGCCGGATTGAGGTCGCGGTTGCCTTCCATCGGTCCGAGCCCGCCGCCGTATTCGCCGGCGATGTCCAGCATCGTCTCGGTAATCCGCTGAAAGAGCTCGGTCTGATTGACTTTCAGCATCGACACATCCTGTCCGAGGCTCTCACCGCGGCGGACCTTCTCCACGAAGGTTTCATAGAGGTCCTTGTGGTCCTCAAGATCGAGCCGCAGGCGCGTGTAGCGGTCCTGGAACTGGTCGTCGTCCCAAACGCCCACCCGCTCCGCCAGCAGCTTCAGCCGCTTAAGCGCATAAGCCGACTGGCGTGGGGAGCCGGAGCCGATCCGCTCGAACCCCAGCAGGGCCTTGGCCATGGTCCAACCCTTGTTGATCTGGCCGACCAGGTTGTCCTTGGGGACGCGAACGTTGTCGAAGAAGGTTTCGCAGAACTCGTCCGCCATATCGATGTTGGTGATCGGCCGGACGGTGATGCCGGGTGTGTCCATCGGCACCAGCAGGAAGCTGATGCCGTCCTGCTTCTTCGCCTGCTTGTCGGTGCGGACCAGGAGAAAAATCCAGTTCGCGTCCATGGCCAGAGATGTCCAGATCTTCTGGCCGTTGACCACCCAATGGTCACCGTCAAGAACCGCCTCGGTGCGCAACGACGCCAGATCCGATCCGGCGTTCGGCTCGCTGTAGCCCTGGCACCAGATGTGCTCGCCCGAGAGGATTTTCGGCAGGAAGTACTGCTGCTGCTCCGGACGGCCGAACTTGATCAGCAGCGGGCCGATCATCATCATGCCCATGTCGTTCAGGCGGGCGCAGCCGTAACGCTCCTTCTCCTCCAGGAAGATAAGCTGCTTGCTGGCGGAGATGCCCATACCGCCGAACTCTTTCGGCCAGTTCGGGCAGAGCCAACCTTTATCGGCCAGCTTCATGTACCAAGGCTTGTTGTCCTTGAAGTGCAGGCGCTGCGGCGGATTGCGGATCTCGGCGGGGTAGTTCGCCTCGATCCACGCACGCACGTGCATGCGGAACTGGTCGTCGGTAAGAGAGTCGAGATCGTTCATGGAAACACCGTTAGACAAAAGGAGCGGGTTTGGCTTCGCGGAACGGCGTGTTCGTTTCCGCCAATTCGCGCAGCAGGCGGGACGGCGCCCAGCGTTCGCCGTATTGCTGATGCCACGACGCGATCTGGTTGTAGACGTTCCGCACGCCGATGCCGTCGGCCCAGAACATCAGACCGCCGCGATAGCGCGGGAAGCCGAAACCGTGCAACCACATCACATCGACATCGCTGGCTCGGTACGCCTTGCCTTCCTCCAGGATGCGGCAGGCCTCGTTGACTGAGGAGAACAGCAGCCGCTGAAGGATTTCCGTGTCGGTGAAGACTTTCTGCGGCACCCCCATTTCGGCGGCCACCGACTTGATGATGGCGGCGACTTCCGGATCGGGATGCGGCGTGCGATCGCCTTTTTCGTAGCGATACCAGCCGGCGCCGGTCTTCTGGCCGTAGCGCCCCATCTCCACCAATTTGTCGGCGATCGGCAGTTTCCGGTAGTTCGGATTGGCCAGCGCCCGCCGGCGACGGCCCGCCGCGCCGATATCCAGGCCCGCCAGGTCGCCCACCGCGAAAGGTCCCATCGGATAGCCGAAATCGACCATCACCTTGTCCACCTGCTCCGGCAGGCAGCCTTCCTCCAGCAGAATGACCATCTCGCTGTTGAACGGCGCACGCGACCGGTTGGCGACAAAGCCATCCGTGTTGCCGGCCATCGCCGAGATCTTGCCGATGCGCCGGCCCAGCGCCATCGCGGTGAACAGGGTCTCGGGCGAGGATTTCGCTCCGCGCACGACCTCCAGCAATTTCATCACGTTGGCCGGGGAGAAGAAGTGCGTTCCGGCGACCTTCTCCGGCCGCTTCGTCGTATCGGCGAGCGCATCGATGTCCAGCGCCGAGCTGTTGGTGAACAGGAACGCATCCGGCCGCATCACCTCATCGAGCTTGGCGAAGACCGGCTTCTTGACGTCCATCTCCTCGAATACCGCTTCCACGACCACGTCGCAGTCGCGAATGTCGTCGTAGCCGGCGACGGGATGGATACGCGCCAGACGGCGCTGCATCTCATCTTCCGCCAGACTGCCGCGCTTGACCGAGGTAGCGTAGTTGTTGCGGATGCGCTCCATGCCGCGATCCAGCGCTGGCTGGGTCGCATCCATGATCTTCACGTCATAGCCGAAATCCGCGAACGACATTGCGATGCCGCCGCCCATGGTGCCGGCGCCGATCACGGCAGGGGCGGTGAAGTCACGCGGAGCGACCCCGACCGGCAGGTCCGGGAGTTTCGCGACCTCGCGTTCGGCGAAGAATGCGTACCGCAGCGCCTTCGCTTCGTCGGAATTCTCCAGCTCGCCGAACAGTTCAGCTTCGCGGCGGATGCCGTCATCGAAGGGCAGTGTGCAGGCGGCTTCGACCGCCGCGATGCAGTTATATGGCGCCTTCTGGTTGCGCGCGCGCCGGGCGATGGACTTGCGCATCGCGTCGAAAATGCCGGGGTCGGCTGTGACGGTCTTATCGCGGACGCGCGGAAGCGGTCGGATATCGGCAATCTTCCGGGCATACGCGACCGCGGCATCCCGCAGGTTGGCCCCTTCCGGCAACACCTGATTGATGATGCCGAGTTTGGCGGCTTCCGGCGCGGGCACGTGACGGCCGGAGGTGATCATCTCCAACGCGACCTGCGCCCCGACCACGCGCGGCAGGCGCTGGGTTCCACCGCCACCGGGCAGGATGCCGATCAGCACCTCGGGCAAACCTACCTTCGCGGCGGGAACGGCGATGCGGTAATGGCAGGCAAGGGCATTTTCCAGACCACCGCCCAAAGCGTAGCCGTGGATCGCCGCGACCACGGGCTTCGGGCTCGCGTCCAGTACGTCGTAGGTACGCTCGCCGATCGGCGGACGCTTCCGGCCCGTGCCAAAGCCGCGAATGTCAGCGCCGGCGATGAAGCTGCGGCCGTCGCCCATCAGGACAATCGCCTTGATTGACGGGTCCGCGTTTGCCTTGTTCAGGCAGTCAATGATGCCGTCGGACACGCCCGGGCCGAGGGCATTGACCGGCGGATAGTTGACGATGATGACGCCGATATCGCCGTCTTTTTCCAGACGGACGACGGGGGTTTCGCTCATGGACATGGTTCCGTTTCTGTTGGCGCGAGGTTAGGCGAAGCCGGGGCGTTCGGCTACAGCACGGCCTCCGCCACCACGCGCAGAACATCGACGCTGCTGCCCTTCAGCACCATCGTGCCGACATGCCCGGCCTTGGCGACGTCTTTCCACGCCGCCAGCCGGTCCTTGATCCGTTCCGCGGGGCCGCATAGCGAAATCGCATCGATCAGCGCGTCCGGCACCGCCGCGGCAGCCTCGTTCTTCTTGCCGTCCAGATATAGATCCTGGATGGCTTTCGCCTCGCCCTCGAACCCCATCTTCGTGACCATATCATTGTAGAAATTTTTCGACCGGGCGCCCATCCCGCCGATATACAACGCCAGTTCCGGGCGGATGGCATCACGGCACGCGGCGACATCCGGGCCCATCTTGGCCCGCACGAACGGCGCGGTATCGAAACCCTCCATCGTCTTGCCGACCTTCCGGCGCCCTTCCAGGGTCGGCCCCGTCACGACGTCCGGCGCATCCGGCGAGAAGAAGATCGGCAGGTTGCCATCGGCGACCTCACCGGCCGTACGCAAGCCGGCGGGCGTGATCGAGGCCGTGTAGAACGGCACATTCGGATCGCCATGTGCGATACTGCGCAACGGCCGCCCGAGCCCGGTCGCGTCAGGGCCGTCATAGGGGATGGAATACTGGTCGCCGTGGAACTCCAGCGGCTTCTCGCGCGCCAGAACCTGCTTGATGATGGCGATGTATTCCTTTGTCCGTTGCATCGGCTTGCCGAAGCGCACGCCGTGCCACCCCTCCACGACCTGAGGGCCGGATGGCCCGATCCCGCAGATGAAACGATTGCCCGACAATGCCTGCAGCGAAAGCACGGTCATCGCCGCGCAGGCTGGCGTGCGGGCGGGCATTTGCATGATGCCCGTCCCGGCCTTGATCCTGGTTGTCCGCGCCAGGATCCAAGCGGCGGGCGATACCGCATCGGTGCTGTAGGATTCCCCAGTCCAGACCTGGGAGAATCCCAGCCGCTCCGCTTCCAGGATCATATCCATATCGAGTTTCGGGTGCGGCCCCGACATACCCACCGTGATACCAAGCTGCATGATTAACGAACCTTCGCCATAACGTCGTCGCGGAATCGGCGCAGATTGCCGATTGTTGAATCCAAATCGGCGCCGAACAGACCGAAGTCGAACGCGGTCACGCCGACATCCTGAAGCGCCTTTATATCGCCAGCGTAATCCGCCGCGCCGCCAGTGAACAGTTTCCGCTCGCCATCGACCGTGCCTTTCGGCTGGGCCTCGGGATTCGAGGACACACGATACGCCAGCGCCACCGCCGCCGGATTCCGGCCAGCCTTTTCCGTCAGCGCCCGCAGCTTGGCGGCACCGGCCTTGAACCGGGTCAGCGTGTCCATCGGGAACTGAGGATTGGTGCCGATCGGGTACCAGGCGTCGCCATACCGCGCTGTCCGCCGCATCGCCGGGCCGCTCTCGCCGCCCACCCAGATCGGGATCGACCCCTGCGGCGGTTTCGGCGGAAACAGCACGTCCTTGAACTGGACGTATTTGCCGTTGAACTTCGGCTCATCCGCCGTCCAAAGTTCCTTGCAGACCGCCATGAATTCGTCGGTCACGGCGCCGCGTTCGGCGAATGGCGGGGCGCCGATGGCGATGAATTCTTCCTCGCACCAGCCGGCGCCGATCCCCAGCGTCAGCCTGCCCTTCGACAGGTAGTCGATCGTGGCCAGGATTTTCGCCGTCAGCACCGCCGGCCGGTGCGGCACGACCATCACCGAGGTGACAATCCGCAGCTTTTTCGTGGCCGCCGCGATGAACGTGGCCGCGGTCAACTGCTCCAATCTTGGAGCCGCCGCACCCGACGGAAATTCGCCGGAGTCGGAATACGGATACCGCGACGCGATGCTGGTCGGGATCATCACGTGATCGCTCACCGTGACGTAATCGTAGCCGAGCGTTTCCGCTTCCGTGGCGATACGCAGCAGGCTGTCGGGTTCGATCAACGGGCCGCTCGTCGGGGCGCTGCAACCGATCTGCATTCGTTCCTCCTGCTTGGATTGTGTTATCCAGCCCGATAGCACACGATGCGGCGCAAAGAGGCAACGGGGGCGGTTCCAAGATGGACTTCGGTATCCACATCGGCACGCGCGGCTGTCTGACCACGCGTGAGAACATTATGGCAATGGCGTCCAGCGCAGAGGCGAGCGGTTACGCCATTATCGGCGTGGCCGATCACCTGATCGTCCCGGTCCACACGGATGTGCGCTATCCCTATACCGCCGACGGGATCTGGCCCGGCGCCCCGACCGGGGAGTGCTTCGACGCCATCGCCACCCTGACGTTCCTCGCCGGATTCACCCAACGGATCAAACTGCTGACATCCGTGCTGGTGGTCCCTCACCGGCCGGCGGTGCTGACGGCGAAGCTGTTCACCACCGCCGATGTGTTGTCCGGTGGCCGGGTTATCGCCGGCGTCGGTTCGGGCTGGATGAAGGAAGAGTTCGCGGCGCTGGAGACCCCGCCGTTCGAGGATCGCGGCGCCGTGACCGACGAATATATCCGCGCCTGGAAGTCGCTGTGGACAGAGGACCGGCCTTCGATCGACGGCAAATTCGTGAAGTTCGACAACGTGGTGTTCAAGCCGAAGCCGGTATCGAAGCCGCATCCGCCGATCTGGGTCGGTGGCGAGAGCGCCCCTGCCCTGCGCCGGGCGGCACAGATGGGCGATGGTTGGTATCCGGTGTCGAACAATGCTCACATTCTGATGAACACGCCCGCCACGCTGAAGGCCGGCATCGACCGCCTGTACCGGGCGGCCGAAAAGGCCGGACGCGATCCAACGTCGATCGACATCGCCTATGTCTGGTTCATGCCGCCGCACTGGACCGCCAAAACCAATGCCGAAGGCCAGCGGCAGATGTTCACCGGAAGCGCGGACGATATGCTGGCGGACGCAGCCGCTTTCCGCGACGTCGGCGTCAAGCACTTGATCGTCTATCCGCAACAGCCGACAATCGAGGCAACACTGGACGTCCAGCAGCGCTTTGCCGAGGACGTAGTACGGAAGTCATCATGATCGATCTGACCTGGCTGGAATCCGCGCCTCTGCCCGAGTTGATGGCACAGGCGGCGCAGAAGCGCGACGAGGCATTCGGGCGAAATATCTCGTACTCCCGAAAAGTCTTCATCCCGCTGACGAAGCTGTGCCGTGACGTCTGTCACTACTGCACCTTCGCGGAACGTCCCCGTGCCGGACATGCGGCCTATCTGTCGGCGGACGAGGTCCTGGCCATCGCCCGTGCCGGTGAAGCCGCCGGCTGCACCGAGGCATTGTTCACCCTCGGCGACAAACCCGAACTGCGTTACCGCGCGGCGCGGGAAGCGCTGGCGGAACTGGGCCACGAGACGACGATCAGCTACCTGCGCGAGATGTGCGCGCTGGTGCTGAAGGAAACCAGCCTGCTGCCGCACGTGAACCCCGGCGTCATGACGCGGGAGGAAATCGCCAGCCTGCGGGAGGTATCCGCCAGCCAGGGCATCATGCTGGAATCCACCAGCGAACGCCTGTGCGAACAAGGCGGCGTCCACTACGGCTCCCCCGACAAACTGCCGGCGGTGCGGCTGGAAACGATCCGGCTCGCCGGCGAGCTGGCGGTGCCGTTCACCACCGGCATCCTGATCGGGATCGGCGAAACCCGAGCGGAACGTCTCGATGCGTTGATCGCGATCCGCGACCTGCATGAAACCCACGGGCACATCCAGGAAGTCATCGTTCAGAACTTCCGCGCCAAGCCTGATACCAAGCTGGCGAACGCCGACGAACCCGACTTGCTCGACCTTCTCTGGACCATTGCCGCCGCCCGGCTGATCCTGCCGGCCGACGTGCATGTCCAGGCGCCGCCCAACCTGTCACCGGGCGTCTATCAGAAGCTCATCGGCGCCGGCATCGACGACTGGGGCGGGGTGTCCCCGGTCACGCCGGATCACGTCAACCCGGAAGCGCCGTGGCCGGAACTGGAAGCGCTGGGACTGCGCACGGCGGAGATGGACAAGATCCTGGTGCCGCGCCTGCCGGTCTATCCGGCCTGGGCGGCGGAGCCTGGGCGATGGCTGCATCCCAAGGTGGCGACGCGGGTGATGCAGTCAGCCGACGCCGAAGGCTGGGCACGGGACGATGACTGGGCGCCCGGCCTGACCTTCGCCCCGAAAGCGCGCGGCATTCTACTGAACAAGGTCGATCCCGCGCTGGAACGGATCATCGACCGGGCAACCGCCGGCAAGCGGCTGGACGAACCCGAGATCGTCCGCCTGTTCGGGGCTCGCGACGCAGATTATGAGCGAGTCATCACGGTGGCCGACGAACTCCGCAAGGCGGTGAGCGGCAACACGGTTCGTTACGTCGTCAACCGGAACATCAACTACACCAACATCTGCTATTATCGCTGCAAGTTCTGTGCGTTCTCCAAGGGCAAGACGCACGACGCATTGCGCGGCACGCCGTACGACCTGGAGATGGGCGAGATCGTCCGCCGATCGCAGGAGGCCTGGGATCGCGGCGCCACGGAAGTCTGCCTGCAAGGCGGCATCCACCCGGACTATACCGGCGACACCTATGTGAACATCTGCAAGGCGATCAAGGCCGCGGTCCCGGGGATGCACATTCATGCGTTCTCGCCGCTGGAGGTCCATCAGGGGGCGGCGACGCTGGGACTGTCGTTGACGGAATTCCTGGCACGCCTGAAGGACGCCGGATTGAGCACCCTGCCCGGCACCGCGGCCGAGATCCTGGACGACGAAATCCGCGCCATTATCTGCCCGGACAAGATCAACACGCAGGAGTGGGTTGATGTCGCTCGCGCCGCGCACGGACTGGGGCTGCGGACGACGTCCACCATCATGTATGGACATGTCGAAACGCCGCTGAACTGGGCTCGGCATTTGCTCGTGCTGCGCGACCTGCAGGCGGAAACCGGCGGGTTCACGGAATTCGTTCCCCTGCCCTTCGTGCATATGGAAGCGCCGATGTATCTGCGCGGCCTGGCCCGCAAGGGTCCGACGTTGCGGGAGGCGATCCTGATGCACGCCGTCTCGCGCCTGGTGCTGCATCCGCTGATCACCAACATCCAGACGTCGTGGGTGAAGATGGGGCCGGAGGGCGCGGCCATGTGCCTGAACGCGGGTGCCAACGACATGGGCGGCACGCTGATGAACGAAAGCATCTCCCGTGCCGCCGGCACCCAGCACGGTCAGGAATTCCCCCCCGAGGCGATGGAACAGTTGATCGGTTCCCTGGTCCGCACGCCGACGCAACGCGATACGCTGTATCGTCCGGTTGGCAATGAGCGGCGGGTGGTGTCGTTCAATGCGGCGGAGCTTGCGCCGATTGTGCAGACGCCACCTCGGAAGGTGATGGCGGCGGAGTAGCGGCGGCAGCGATCGACCAGAGTGGAAACCCGTCGGGCGAGCCAGCCGCCGCTGCCGCGCTCGCCACATGCGGCAACCACAGCGGCGACGGCATGGAGGCCTGTCTTATTTCCGTGCCTCACACATGGGGTGCATTCCATGGCCTGTGACGGCGCAAGGTCGATCCGCGTTCATCTGCGTTCATCTGCGGTTCCATAACTTCTCCGGCGACCACATTCCGTCAAATCACGGGTCACGATTCGGCGGTTCAGCAAGCAGCGTTCGGGCCATCTCCGGAATTTCGTTCTTGATTTACCCCACAACCTGAGGTAGAGAACCGTCACCGAAATCATGCCAGCCGAGGCACAAGCCATGCCCCATCCCGCCACCATCACCGCCGCAGTCTTCGAGAAAATCCTCGCCTTCCTCGCGCCGCTGTTTGTGGGTGCTGGGACAGGCGACATCGGCGCGGCGCGGGAGGCAGCGAGCGCGACACTCAGCAGCTACGGAGCGCGGACAGATCGGGAGTTGCGCCTCGCCGCCCTCAGCATCGCTTTTGCCTTCGGTGCCCTGGATGCACTGAGCCGAGCGGCCGATCCGGAACTGGCGTTGAACCAGGTGATGCGGCTGCGCGGCAACGCCAATGCGCTGAACCGTGCGGCGCAGCAGAATGAGACCAGGTTGGAGAAGCTGCGGAAGCAACCGCCGGTTGCGATCGAAGAGGAAGCCGCGGAGGCGACACCGGAGGCGCCAACCGAAGCCCTTCCCGCCAGCAGCGCGACCGCCGACCTGCTCGCCTTCGCCCGCTCCAAGCTGAAATCCATGATGGGCGCCGCGACCCCGGCGCCCCCTGCTCCAGCGCCTGTTGTTCCGTTATCGCGCCAGCAACGGCGGGCCGCGGAACGCAAGGCGGAAAAGGTTCGGCAGCGGCAACAGGAGGAAGCAAGACGGGCGCAACGGGCGGCGGAGCGGATGGCCACGGTTCGCGAGACGGCGCGGGCGAGCGCCTGATCGACAATAAGACCTACTCAACGCTCCCGTCCGCCGGCGCTGGACGAGTCGTTACGCTGGCTAACCGGAACGTTTCGGCCTGACAGCATCGCGGGGCGGGCCTCGACTCTCGCCGCCCTGTGGGCCGCTAAAACCCAAACCGCTCCAACAACGCCAACGTCCGTGTCGGAATCCGCGGCCGTGCCGCCATGAATGCCCGTAAGTCTGCCGGATGATCGATATCCAACCCAATTCCCGGCAGCCGCACGATCGTCGGCTCAATCCCCTGCGCCCGAGCCGCCATCAGATGCGGAAAGTAACTATCATCCCCAAATCGCAGCGGCACAGAAAACGGTGGCGCGCACAACACCGCATTCGACCCCAGCTCATCATGCGCCGGCACGATGGTGAACGACGGCGCAGGCAGACACGACGAAACCACCGCATCGATCTCCGCCGAGGTCACCCGCGGAATATCCCCCGGCACAGTCAGCAGCGCGCCCTTCCCTTCCGCCGCCAACACCCGCGCCATCCCGTTCACCGCCCCGGTATGCCCGTCCAGCGCCCCCTCGGTCACCACCCGGGCGCCATACCGTTCCGCCAACGAAGCCGCCACCGGATCGATCGTATTCACCAAAATTCCAGCCAGCCGTGTCGCCCCGGCCAATGCCGAAAGCACATCCTCCAGCATCGTCGCCGCCAGTACCTCGCGCTGCCCGGCCGTCAGAACCGACGCCGTCCGCTGCTTCGCCCCGGTAAATGCCTTGACCGGAACGGCCGCCCAGACATCGATCATTTGCGGCCGTGGTGCCGCAAGCCACGCAGTTCCCGCCGCCGCAGGACCGCTGCCGCATCCATGACGATCTTTGCCAGAGCCTCCCGGTCCTCCATCGTCGTCATCAGCGTCTGCGCCAATGTCACCCGCGCATCGATCGAGACCACCTCCGACATATCCGCATGGTCGATTACATACCCATCCAACAGATCGGCATAACGTTGCGCCACGGTGCCCGCCGAAGGATCCATCCCCAGCTCCGTCATCATCTTCGCCGTCGGCCCCTTCACCGCCCGGCCCGCAATGATCGGAGAAACCGCGATGATCGGCGCCTTGCATGCCATCAGCGCCTGCCGCACCCCGGGGATCGCCAGGATCGGCTCGACGCTGATGAACGGATTGGACGGGCAGATCACCACCGCCTCCAGCGACGGATCGGCCAGCGCAGCGATGAATGCCGGATGCGGCTTGGCCGCCCCCGCCCCCTGGAACTGCAATTCGCTCACCACCGGCTCGCACCGCCGATGCACGAAATACTCCTGGAAATCGAGCCACCCGAGGTCCGTTAGCAACCGCGTCCGCACCGGATCGTCCGTCATCGGCACGACCCGAGGCCCCACGCCCATGCGCCGGCACAGATCGGCCGTCACGGCGGACAGGCTCTCCCCAGCCTTGAGCCGCCGCGTTCGCTCGACATGCAGCGCCATATCGCGGTCGCCGAGGCGGAACCAGGTCTCGCCGCCCAAAGCCTCCATCGTCTCCATGAACGACCAGGTCTCGTCGTACCGACCCCACCCGACTTCCCGGTTGGCCAATCCGGCCAGCGTATAAGCCACGGTGTCGATGTCAGGCGAAATCGACAGGCCCAGATGCTCGAAATCGTCGCCGGTGTTGACGACGACCAGCAAATTCTCGGGCGGCATGATGCGCGACAGACCGAGGGCCAGCTTGGCGCCCCCTACCCCGCCGGATAAGGCGATAATCACTGGAAAAGATCCTCCTCAGGCGGCCGTATCACGTCCGCCACCGGCACATTCGGCGCGCGCCACGTCAAGCCTCTCACGACGACGACGGGTTGCGCTTCCGCCGCCTGACCCTGCAACAACGAGGCGGCGGCGGCAATCTCATCCGCGAAACCGATGATACTGACCTCCAGCGTGCGGCCGAACAGATCGGGCTGGCCGCGCAGGTCGATCACGGACGGTATGCCGGCCGACCCGATTGCCACGCCAGCCGTGCCGCGACGCCAGGCGCGGCCGAAACTGTCACTGATCACCACCCCGACATCCGCATGCTTCGCCAGCGCGGAACGGATCGCCTCGGCCGACCCGTCCGGATCCACTGGCAACAGCAGGGCACGGTGCCGGCCATCGGGTTCGGCAACGTTGGACTGATCGACGCCGGCATTGGCCATCACGAAACCCAGCCGGTGCTGCATGATCATCAGGTTCGGCCGGCTGCGGACCACTTTCACCGAGTCCGACAGCACGACCTCCACAATCCGTGGATCCTTGCCCACCTCCGCCGCCAGCGCGATCGCCCGCGGTGACGGCACGACGTCAGCCAGATCGACGGTGCGTCCCTCGGCCTTCGAGACGATCTTCTGGGCGATTACCACCACGTCGCGGTCCCGCAAGACCTGGCCGGCGCGTTCCAGGCCGGCCAGAATCAGGGCGGGCAGATCGTCCCCGGCCCGCACCATCGGCAGGCCAGGGAGTGCGAAGAGCTCCAGACGGGCGGTCATGTTACCCGAAGCGTTGGCGCAGCTTCGGCAGCACCAGTTCCCCGTAGATCTTCAGGAACCGAGCCTGATCATTGCCGGGGGCGTGGAACACCAGATGCCGGAAACCCATGTCGATATACGGCTTGATCTTCTCGATATGCTCATCCGGGTCCGACGACACGATCCAGCGGCTCGCCGCCCGTTCGATGGGCAGGGCGTCCGCCAGCCGCTCCATCTCCTTCGGGTTGTGCACCGTCATCTTCTCTTCCGGGGTCAGCGCCAGCGCCGCCCAGATGCGCGTGTCCTCCAACGCCCTTTGCTTATCGGTGTCGAAGGACACCTTCATCTCGATCATCCGGTCGAAATCCGGCTTCGGCTTGGACGACAGGGCCAACCCTTCCGCCACGTTGGGCAGCAGGGTCTCGGTATACAGGTCCCACTTCTTGCCGCTGGTGCAGATGAACCCATCCGCCATCCGCCCGGCATACTTCGCGACCTGAGGCCCGGCGCCGGCCACATAAATCGGCAACGGCGCGCCCGGCTTGTCGTAGATGGTGGCGCCCTGGGTCTTGTAGTACTCACCCTCGAACGTCACCTCGTCCTCCGACCACAGCTTGCGGATCAGGCTGATCGCCTCCCGCAGTCGGGCGAAGCGTTCCTTCATTTCGGGCCATACCATACCGGTGGAGGGAACCTCATTCAGCCCCTCCCCCGTGCCGACCCCCAGGATCACGCGGCCGGGGAACATGGACCCGAGCGTCCCGAACACCTGAGCAATCACCGAGGGATGATAGCGGAAGGTCGGCGTCAGCACGCTGGTGCCCATGACGATGCGTTGCGTGCTGGCCCCCAGCGCGCCCAGCCAGGCCAGAGCCGACGGCGCATGCCCGTTGGTATGGTTCCACGGTTGGAAGTGATCGCTCACGAACACGGAATCGAAGCCCGCCTGCTCCGCCGCAACCGAGAAATCCAACAACAAGCGGGGAGCGAACTGTTCCGCCGAGGCCTTGTATCCAAGCTTCAAGGTCATGGACCCGTCTCCTTCAGTTGGCTTCACGCTACCGCCGCCTCGGTGTCGCGGCAATCCACGCCGGGCAGGCGACAGGTGTGCAAACCATCTGCGCAGTTGTTGACGCATGTTTAGGCGGTCGGAAACGACCTCAACCGCCGCTCCTGGCCAAATCCGCCATGCTGCGGTGCGGCATGGACTTTGCGTCAATGACTTTCATGCGTAGCAGCGATGCACACCGGTGAAAGTTCTGCTGGCCGACGACGATGCCGAACGGGCCGGTGCCATCGCGCGCATCCTCGCCGCCGACGCCGGGCTGAGGGTCGTGCGCCTCAAGCCCGGCGAGTCACTGGCCGACGCGGTCGTCTCCCTCGCCCCGGACGTGGTGCTGGTCGATATGGCACGCCCCGACCGCGACGCGCTGGACGGCATCCGTCAGGTCGTCGCCCTCAACCCACGGCCGGTGGTTCTGTTCGTGGATGAGGACGACCCAACCTTCATGGAGGAAGCGATCAGCGCCGGCGTTTCCTCCTATAACGCGATCGGCATGCCGCCACCGGACGTCAAACCGATTCTGCGCGCCGCGGTCGCGTTGTTCCGTCGACATCAGCAGGCGCAGGATGACTTAAAGCATGCCCAGGGACGCCTGCAGGAGCGCGCGATTATCGACCGGGCCAAAGCCCTGTTGATCAAGCAGCGCCGCCTGAGTGAGCCCGACGCCTACAAGTGGCTCCGCCGCACCGCCATGAGCAGTGCTCGGCGTATCATTGACGTCGCGAACGAACTCATAAGGGATATGGAAGGGAGCGCGGGATGAGCAAGCCGATCCGCGTCGGGCTGCTGAGACTGGTTGATAGCGCCCCCGTCATCATCGCCGAAGCCGATGGGCTGTTCCGCCAGCACGGCCTCGAGGTCCAAATCAGCATCGAGCCGTCATGGTCTAACATCGCCGATAAGCTGACGTATGGCGTCCTGGATGCCGCGGTGATGCTGCCACCATTGGCGCTCGCGGCCTGCGCCGGGTTGCGAGGACCAAAAGCCCGCCTGGTGGTGCCAATGTCGCTCAGTCAGGGCGGCAATGCCATCGTGGTGAGCCACGACGCCGCCAAGAGCCTGACGGCGGGCTGTTCACAGCCTCGGCTTCGCGTTCTGGAATGGCTCAAAGCCCAACAGGCTCGGCCTCGTTTCGCGGTGGTGCACGCCTTCTCCACACATAATCTCCTGCTGCGTTATTGGCTGGCATCCGGCGGCGCCGATCCGGACCGCGATATCGAAACCGTCGTCATTCCCCCAGAAAATGTGGTCGAGGCTCTCGCCGCGGGACGCATCACCGGCTTCTGCGCGGGCGCCCCATGGGGGGATGTGGCAGAGCGTCAGAACGCCGGACGCATCTTGATCGGCACCTCGGTGATCTGGCCGTTCCATCCGGAGAAATGTCTGTGCGTCGGGGAAGCCTGGGCCGAAGCCAATCCTGATCTTCTGCACCATCTTCTCTGCGCCGTGCTGCGCGCCCAGATCCGCTGCGACCGGCCGGAGGAAGCGCCGGCGATTGCGCGCTTATTGGCTGATCCGGACGGCCTGCGGTTGCCGGAGGAAGCCAGCAGAGCGGCGCTGCCGGGCGGATCGGGGGCTGAGTTGATTCGATTCCATACCAGGGAAGCGTGGTTCCCTGCGCGAGCCCACGCGGTCTGGTTCCTCGGCCAGATGCGGCGTTGGCGCTGGCTGGATGAGCAAACCGATCTCGAAGGTTTAGCGGCGCGGGTTTATCGGCCGGATCTCTTGGCTTCGGCCGTGGATGCAGAAGGCCTTTATCCCGCAGCCAGCCTGCCGTCACTCGAGGGGACGGCGATGCTGCCACTGCCCGATGATGATGAATTTGCACCCAATATGCATGGACTATCGAGACGATAACTCCATATCACCTATAATATATGCATATTGATCCTACTATAATCGTTTAATGGCTATACGTTAGGCATAGCGCTTGCCAGCATCCGATTAAATCCTGCGCACATCAGCACCATGAACTTGGCATTGATCTTGCTGCAGGTGCTAACAGAGTTCGGGAAACTCGACGGACCTGCCCAACGAGGGGCTTGTGCCGGATCCGAAGCGCCATGCGCTTCAAGCTATCGAACGGCATGCCAACGACGGCTTGCCCGCGAGTGATCCACCAATGCACAAGGGCTTCCTCAAGGCCGGTCATCTGCCGACCCTCTTCGCCTCCTTCCTGTATTTCGACCTCAGCTTCATGGTCTGGGTGCTGCTTGGCCCCCTCGGCGTCGCGATCGCCAAGGCGCTGCAGCTCGACCCCGCCCACAAAGGCCTGATGGTCGCCACGCCGGTTCTCGCCGGCGCAGCCCTCCGCGTCGTGCTCGGCCTGTTGGTTGACCGCTTCAAGGCGAAGCGGGTCGGCATCGGCGCACAGATCGTCGTCATCGCCGGGCTGCTCGCAGCCTGGGGGATCGGCATCGACAGTTTCGCCGCGACTTTGCTGCTGGGCTGCGTTTTGGGTCTCGCCGGCGCCTCGTTCGCCGTCGCCCTACCGCTGGCATCCGCCTGGTATCCAGCCGAACACCAGGGCACAGCGCTGGGTATTGCGGGAGCAGGCAACTCGGGCACAGTCTTGGCCGCCCTGTTCGCACCGGCGATGGCCATCGCGTTCGGTTGGCAGAACGTCATCGGCCTGGCCGCGATTCCGCTCGTCCTGACGCTATGCATCTTCATTTTCGCCGCCAAGGACAGTCCCAACACGCCGGCGCCGAAGCCATTGGCCGCCTACTTCGCGCTGCTGAAGGTCGGCGACTGCTGGTGGTTCATGTTCTTCTACAGCGTGACCTTCGGTGGCTTCGTCGGCCTGGCGTCCTCGCTGACCATCTACTTAAATGACGCTTACGGCCTCTCGCCGGTCGTCGCCGGTTACTGCACGGCTGCTGTGGTTTTCGTCGGCTCCCTCGTTCGCCCGATGGGTGGAGCGGTCGCCGACCGGGTCGGTGGTGTCCGCGCCCTGGTGGTCCTCTACACGATCGCCGCCTGTGCCTTCGCGACGATCTCCACCGGTTTGTCCACGATTTATCTGGCGATGCCTGTTTTCCTTATCGGGATGCTCGCGCTGGGGATGGGCAACGGGTCGGTATTCCAGCTCGTGCCGCAGCGCTTCAGGCGCGAAATCGGCGTCATGACCGGCCTGGTCGGCATGAGTGGCGGCGTCGGCGGGTTCTATCTCGCCTCCAGCCTCGGCTACTCGAAGCAGATGACCGGAAGCTACGGGGCCGGGTTCCTGGTCTTTGCCGTGCTGGCGGCCCTGGCTCTCGTCGGCGTCAGCGGCGTGCGCCGGCGGTGGAGCACCACCTGGGGTGAGCTCTACGGCGCGGCTCGGGTCTGAGGGGAGCTACAGCCATGAACATGATCGCTCCCCGCCGTTCCCGCCTGATCCTGGTCGGGAACGGCATGGCCGGGGTGCGCGCCCTGGAAGAAATCCTGAGCCGCGCACCGCATGAATTCTCGATCACCGTGTTCGGCGCGGAGCCGCACGGCAACTACAACCGCATCATGCTGTCGCCCGTACTTGCCGGGGAAAAGACGTTCGAGGCAATCACGACCCATCCACGGTCATGGTATGAGGAGAACGGTATCGAACTGATCACCGGTGAACAGGTCGTCGGGATCGACCGCGTTGCGAAGACTGTGACGGGTGAGTTGGGAACCACACGTCCCTATGACATGCTGCTCCTGGCCACGGGATCCAACCCCGTGATCATTCCGGTCCCCGGCCATAAACTGAGCGGCGTCATAGGATTCCGCGACATCGCCGATGTCGATACGATGCTGGCGGCAAGCAAATCCGGCAAACATGCCGTCGTCATTGGCGGCGGCCTGCTCGGCCTGGAGGCCGCCAACGGCCTGGCGCGGAACGGCATGGACACCACCGTGCTGCATCTGATGCCGACGCTGATGGAACGGCAATTGGATCCGGTCTCGGCCGAGCTGTTGAAGGCCGACCTGGGCTCCCGCGGCATCAAGGTCATTACCGAGGCAAATACCAAGGCGATCCTGGGCGATGAGCGTGTCGAAGGCGTCGAACTCGCTGACGGTACACGCCTGGCGGCTGATATCGTGGTTATGGCGGCGGGCATCCGTCCCAATATCGCGCTGGCCAAAGAGTGCGGACTGGCCTGCGGGCGCGGTGTCCGGGTCGATGACGGCATGCTGACCAGCGATCCGGCGATCTACGCGGTGGGCGAGTGCGTGGAGCATCGCGGTGCGGTGTTTGGACTGGTCGCCCCGCTGTATGAAATGGCGAAGATCGTCGCTGACAGGGTCACACAGACCGCCGACAGCGACTATGTGCCGGCAGTAACCGGGACCCGCCTGAAAGTAACCGGC
This sequence comes from Rhodopila sp., assembly GCA_031291715.1. Classification (GTDB taxonomy): domain Bacteria; phylum Pseudomonadota; class Alphaproteobacteria; order Acetobacterales; family Acetobacteraceae; genus Rhodopila. The sequence goes on from JARLIN010000315.1 coordinate 17,999, forward strand.
ATCGACATGTTCTCGGCCGGTGATTTCATGGGGGACGAGAACACCGACGATGTGGTGTTCCGCGATGCCGCCCGCGGCGTGCATAAGAAACTGGTGATCCGCGACGAAAAGCTTATCGGCGCCGTGCTGTACGGCGAGGCACGCGACAGCGCGTGGTATTTCGACCTGATCCGCAATGGAACCGACATTTCCGCGCTGCGCGATACGCTGGTCTTCGGACCTGCCGCCGGCACCGGCGGCGAGGCACTGGGTGTCGAAGCACTGCCGGACACAGCGGAAATTTGTGGCTGCAACGGTGTCAGCAAAGGCACGATCCTGACGGCAATCAGCAAGTTCAAGCTGGCCACGGTCGATCAGGTCCGGTCGCGCACGAAGGCCTCCGCTTCATGCGGAAGCTGCACCTGCCAGGTGGAGAGCCTGCTGGCCCACGCCCTCGGCGGCGACTACGACGCGACGCCGAAGGTCAAAGCGGTCTGCAAGTGCACAACGGTCGGACACGATACGGTGCGCAAGGCGATCCTGGCACAGAAGCTGAAGACCATTCCGGCGGTGATGCAAGCGATGGGCTGGACAACGCCCGATGGCTGCGCGAGCTGCCGTCCCGCGCTGAACTACTATCTGCTTTGCGCGTGGCCGGGCGAATACGTGGACGATTCCCGGTCACGCTTCGTCAACGAGCGGATGCACGCGAACATCCAGAAAGACGGTACCCACTCCGTCGTGCCACGCATGTGGGGCGGCGTGACGACCTCCGCTGAGCTGCGGGCAATCGCGGACGTGGTGGACAGGCATCAGATTCCGACGGTGAAGGTGACCGGCGGCCAGCGGATCGACCTGTTGGGTGTACGTAAGGAGCAACTGCCGGAAGTCTGGCGCGATCTGAACGCGGCCGGCATGGTTTCGGGTCACGCCTACGGCAAGGCGCTGCGCACGGTGAAGACCTGCGTTGGCTCCGAATGGTGCCGCTTCGGCACGCAGGATTCCACTGGGATGGGGATCGCGCTGGAAAAAATGACCTGGGGATCGTGGACACCGCACAAGACCAAGATGGCCGTGTCTGGCTGTCCGCGGAATTGCGCCGAAGCGACCATCAAGGATTTCGGCGTGATCGCCACCGAGAGCGGCTGGGACCTTTATGTCGGCGGCAATGGCGGCATCAAGGTGCGGGTAACCGACCTGCTTGCAAAAGTAACGACCGAGGACGAGGTGCTGGAGTACGCCGCCGCGTTCATGCAGGTCTATCGCGAAGAAGCCTGGTATCTGGAACGCACCGCACCGTGGGTTGAACGCGTCGGCATCGACTATGTCCGCGCCCGGCTGAGCGATGCGAGCGGCCGTAAATTGTTGCAAGGTCGTTTCGTGGAAGATCAGCGCTATGCGCAGGCCGATCCGTGGGCCGAACGGGCGGCGGGTACCGATGCGCATGAGTTCCGCGCCCTGGCGACGGTGGAGTAAGCGTCATGGATGGGGCTATATCCGTGTGGATGGATGTCGGACAGCTGGACGACATCCCCCGGCTTGGTTCGCGCGTCGTCACGACGCCGGCGATCGACATCGCGTTGTTCCGGACAGCGGACGATCGTGTTTTCGCGCTGCATGACAGATGTCCTCACAAGGCGGGCAGGCTGTCGCAGGGCATCGTGCACAGTGAATCCGTGACCTGCCCGCTGCATAACTGGGTCATCGGCCTGGCCGATGGGCAGGCGAAGGAGCCGGATGAAGGCTGTGCCCGCACCGTTCCGGTTCGGCTGGAGGATCGGCGCATCCTGCTGGCGGTGGGCGGAGCATGACCGCGCCGGTCCACACCACCTGTCCGTATTGTGGGGTCGGGTGCGGTGTGGTGGTTCAGTCGGACGAAACAATCAAGGCGGATGCGGTGCATCCGTCCAATCGAGGGCGGCTGTGCTCCAAGGGTGCCGCGCTCGGTGCCACGCTGGATGACAGCACACGGCTGACAGTACCGATGGTGCATGGGCAGGCAACAAGCTGGGATGATGCGCTCGATTTGGTCGCGGAGCGGTTTCGGGAAACCATCGCGATGCATGGTCCGGACAGTGTGGCGTTCTATGTCTCCGGCCAGTGCCTGACGGAAGATTATTACGTTGCCAACAAACTGATGAAGGGTTTCATCGGCAGCGCCAATATCGATACGAATTCGCGCCTGTGCATGGCGTCCTCGGTTGCTGGCCATGTTCGTGCCTTCGGTGAGGACGTGGTTCCCGGGGTCTATCAGGACTGGGAAGAAGCCGATCTGGTGGTGCTGGTCGGTAGCAACGCGGCGTGGTGCCATCCGGTCCTGCATCAGCGGCTGCAGGCGGCCCGGGTGGCGCAAGGGACGAAGGTCGTTGTGCTGGATCCTCGCCGTACTGCGACCGCGGAAGCCGCTGATTTGCACGTGCCTCTGGCGCCAGGCAGCGATGTCGCGCTTTTCAACGGTCTGCTGGCGTATTTGCATCGTGCCGGAAAGGTCGACACCGCCTGGGTCGAGCGGCATACCACGGGGCTCGCCGAGGCCCTGAAGGCCGCTTCGTCCTCCCCCGGCATGACGAGGGACGAGACCCAGCTGGAATCCATCGCTGCCGAATGCGGCATCGACCCCGAGGCGCTGGAAACATTCTTCGATATGTTCGCGCGGACCGAGCGGGTGATGACGGTCTTCTCGCAGGGCGTGAACCAGTCCTCCACCGGGACCGACAAGGTCAACGCGATCATCAATTGCCATCTGGCTACGGGACGGATCGGCCGGCCTGGAACCGGACCGTTCTCCGTCACCGGTCAGCCCAATGCAATGGGCGGCCGCGAGGTCGGTGGGCTGGCCAACCAGCTTGCCGCGCATATGCGCTTCAACGATCCGTTCGACCGGGCCGCGTTGCAGGCATTCTGGCAGTCCCCCACGCTGGCGCCGGCGCCCGGCCTGAAAGCCGTCGATCTGTTCGATGCCGTGCTGGATGGCCGGGTCAAAGCGCTGTGGATCGTCGCGACCAACCCAGCCGCCAGCATGCCCCGCGCCGATCGGGTGCGGGCCGCGCTGTCCGCTTGCCCGTTCGTGGTGGTGTCCGATTGCTGGCCGACCGATACGTCCACGCTTGCTCATGTCGTGCTGCCGGCGGCGGGTTGGGGCGAGAAAGACGGCACCGTCACCAACTCCGAACGCCGCATCTCCCGCCAGCGCGCTTTCCGCTCCGCCCCCGGTCAGGCGCGGCCCGATTGGTGGCAATTCGCCGAAGTCGGGCGGCGCATGGGATGGCCGGACGCTTTCGCCTGGCAGACCCCGGCCGCCGTGTTCCGCGAGCATGCCGCCCTGTCCGGCCACGCCAATGGCGGCAAGCGGGTGTTCGACATCAGCGCCATGAAAGATGTGGACGACGCTGGATACGAGGCGATGCAGCCATTCCGCTGGCCGCTCCCAGCGGGCGCCTCCAGCGAGGGCGGACGGCTGTTCGCGCAGGGCGGCTTCCCGACGCCAGACGGTCGCGCACGCTTCGTTCCGACCCGCTATCAGGAGCCGCCTCGGGCAGGAAAGCAGGGGTTGTTGCTGAACACCGGCCGCGTGCGGGATCAGTGGCACACCATGACCCGCACCGGTCTCGCGCCCTCGCTGATGAGCCACACGCCGGAGCCGGTGCTGACGATCCACCCGACGGACGCGGCGGCGGCTGGCATCGAACAAGGCGCTTTGACCCGTGTCTCGACCGCCGAGGGCGAGGTTCTGCTGCGCGCTGATCTTCGCCACACGCAGCGCCACGGTGAAGTGTTCGCGCCGATGCACTGGACCGACCAGTTCGCCTCTACCGGCCCCATCGGACGGGTGGTCGGCGCGAAGCCGGACCCGGTCTCGGGGCAGCCCGAGCTGAAGGCGACCGCCGCCACGGTGACCCCAGCGCTGGTCCACTTCCACGGACTGCTGCTGCGGCGCGCTGGCGGACCGCTTCCCGACATCTGCCATTGGGTCCGCGTGCCGGTCACCGAAGGCCAGTTGTACCGGTTGGCCGGATTGCGGCCGATGCCGGCGGGTGACGACCTGACCCGCTTCGCCGCCGCTCTGCTCGATCTTCCGGCCGGGACCGACTGGCTGGAAGTTTCCGACGTTCGCCGAGGCATGCTGCGCGTGGCGGCGGTCGTCGACGGCGCTCTCGAAGCCTGCCTTTTCCTCGCACGCGACGCCGCTTCCCTTCCGAACGAGGCTGCCATCAGCCCGATGCTGGGGGCGCCGGTGCCGGACTCCGCCCGGGCGAAGATCCTGGCGGGACGGATGTATGACGCGACGGCGGCCGAGGGCCCCAAGGTCTGCACCTGTTTCGGCGTGACTCGCGATGCGATCCGCCACGCCGTTGCCACCCATCGGCTGGGGACGGTCAAGGAGATCGGCGTTCTGCTGCACGCCGGCACCAATTGCGGTTCCTGCATTCCTGAACTTGAGGAGATCCTGCGCGATGTTCGCATGCCCGCGGAGTAAAGCGACCGGCAGCGCGACGCTGGTCGGCGCCGGACCCGGCGACCCCGATCTGCTGACGCTGCGCGCGGTGAAGGCCATCCAGCGCGCCGACGCTGTGTTGTTTGATGCGTTGATCGATCCCTCGATCCTGGACCTCGCGCGTCCGGATGCGCGGCGGATCGATGTCGGCAAACGCTGCGGACGGCACGCGATGAACCAGGCCGCGATCAACCGGCTGATCGTGACGTTGGCCCAGTCCGGCGCTCATGTGGTCCGGCTGAAGGGCGGCGATCCGTTCGTGTTCGGCCGCGGCGGCGAAGAACTCGACAGCTTGCGTGCCGCCGGCGTGCCGGTTGAGGTGGTGCCTGGCGTCACCGCCGCTTGCGCCGCCGCGGCCAGTTTACAGATTCCGCTGACGCATCGCGATGTGGCCCGGTCTCTGCACTTCGTCACGGGGCACGGCAGCGACGGCGCGGTCCCGGCGCATGACTGGCGCGCCCTGGCGGCCAGCGGCGGCACTATCGCCGCCTATATGGCGAGCAAGACGTTACGAAGCGTCGCGGCCAGCCTGATCGATGCCGGCCTGCCGCCTTCAACCCCGGCCGTGGCGGTGGGGAATGCATCTCGGCTGAACGAGGCTCATTGGCATGGAACGTTGGGCACTCTGCCGGACTTACTGGACGCCAGCCGGCCCGATGGCCCAACCCTGGTGCTGATCGGTACGGTGGTCGCGCTGGCGCGCACGATTCAAGAAACCGCACGCCTCGCCGCATGACCGGACGTCTATACGTCCGCCATACGGTTCCAGGCATCGAGCGCGGCGATCTTGTACGCTTCCGCCAATGTCGGATAATTGAAGGTATTCTCGATGAAGTAATCCAGCGTGCCATGCAGGTTCAGCACCGCCTGGCCGATATGTACCAGCTCGGTGGCCCCTTCGCCGACGATATGCACACCCAGCAGGCGGCGGGTCTTCAACGAGAAGATCATTTTCATCATGCCGTTGTTCAGGCCCATGATGTGACCACGCGACGTTTCCCGGAACCGGGCGATGCCGCATTCATAGGGGATGCCTCGGCGGCGGACCTCTTCCTCGCTCATGCCGACGGTAGAGATTTCCGGCACCGAATAGATGCCGTAGGGGAAGTAATCCGGCGCCGGCGGCATCGCGATGTTGAAGGCGTGGCAGGCGGCGATACGTCCCTGCTCCATCGAAGTTGACGCCAGGCTCGGGAACCCGATGGCGTCACCGGCCGAGTAGATATGCGGCACCTCGGTCTGGAAGGTGGCGGGATCGACCTTCAGCCGCCCACGTTCGTCCGGCGTCAGACCGCAGGACTCAAGGTTCAGCGTATCGGTGGCACCGACACGTCCGGCCGCGTAGAGCAGCATCTCCGACCGGACGCGCCGGCCGTTATCCAGGACGGTGACCGGCCAGTCGTGCTCGAACTCGATCTGCGCGACCTTGGCGCCGAAACGAATGGCCATGCCGCGGTCGCGGAGTTGATGGGTGAAATCCTCGATCAGTTCGTGATCGATGAAGTCGAGCAGGCTCGCGCGTGACTCGACCAGGGCGACGCTGACGTCGAGCGCGCTGAAAATCGTTGCGTATTCTACACCGATCACACCACCGCCAACGACGGTAAGGCTACGCGGCAGGCGGGGAATATCGACGATTTCGTCGCTGTCGAGGACGTTGGTGTGATTGAACGGCACATCCGCCGGACGATAAGGGCGGGTGCCGACCGCGATCATGATCTTGTCGCCCGTGACGATCCGGACATCGCCATCGTTCAACGTGATCTCGACCACGTGCGCGTCCAGGAAGCGGCCCGTACCGAACATGGTCTGAACCTTGTTGCGGGCGAACTGATGCTCCAGCACATCGACCTCATGATCCAGGGTCACGTGCAGGCGCGCCATCAGGTCCTTCGCCTCGATATCCTTCTTGACGCGGTAAGCCTTGCCGTAGAACCCACGTTCCCGCCAGCCGGTCAGATTCAAGACCGTTTCGCGCAGCATCTTGGAGGGGATAGTGCCGGTGTAAACTGATACACCGCCACCCGGCGACCCTTTTCCACCACCAGGACGGAGCGCCCGAGCTTCGCTGCCTGAATGGCAGCCCGACGCCCCGCGGGGCCGCTGCCGACGACGATGAAATCGTATCGTGTCATTATCGAGTGGGGTGCCCCGCTGTTATAAGCAGTTTGGCGTCTTTCCGCGCCGATGGGGAGGGTAAATCGCCCGGATTGACGGCGATCCCGCGAAGTATCAGCCTCCATGCAACTTCGATCAACGAGGAACAGGGGACGTGCCATGCCGCTGCCAACGGATACGGATGTCAGCACACCAAAATACCTGCGCGACAAATACGCGATCGTCGGCATTGGCGAGACAACTTACACGCGCGGATCGGACAAAACGACGCGCGCGCTGGGCACCTGGGCGTTGCGCAACGCGGCCGCGGACGCCGGGATCAAGACCTCGGATATTGACGGCATGTTGTCGTATTCGAACAATGACAGCACCTCCGCCACCTTCATGGCTGGCGACATCGGTGCCCGGCTGAATTTCTACATGGACTGTGTCGGCGGTGGATCATCGACCGAAGCGTTGATTGGCATCGCGATCGGCGTGATGGAGGCGGGCATGTGCAACTGCGTGGCATTGTTCCGTGCCATGAATGGTTTCTCGCAGGTGCGGATCGGCGGTACCGGCGCCCGCTCCGCGACGCCCGTCAGCGGGGACATGCTGCACAGTCGCGCCTATGGATGGCAAAGCGCGGGGCAGATGTTCAGCCCCACCTTCATGCGGCACATGTATGAATACGGCACGACACCGGAACAGGTGGCTATGGTGAAGGTCGTGCATTCCGAGCACGCATCCAACAATCCGAAAGCGTACTACAAGAAGAGATACACAGTAGATGACGTGCTGAGCAGCCGCATCATCTGCAAACCGCTGCACCTGCTGGACTGCTGTGTGGAAACGGACAACGCCACCGCCATCATCATTACGCGCACCGATCGGGCGCGGGACATGCGGCACACACCGGCGCTGATTCGCGGGATCGCGGGACGGTGCAGCAAGCCGCGCATGGATATGCACTACCAGGCCGGGCCGATCACCCGGGTCGGCGGCTACTACGCAAAAGACATCTTGTGGCCGAACGCCGGCGTCGGACCCGAGGATATCGACGCCACGGGCGCCTATGACGCGTTCACCTTCACCTCGATGCTGCAACTGGAGGATTACGGGTTCTGCAAGAAAGGCGAAGGCGGCGAGTACGTGTCGTCGGGGATCACAAGACTGGGCGGACGGCGGCCGAACAACACCTCCGGCGGCCATCTGTGCGAGGGCTATACGCACGGCATGAACATGGTGATCGAGAACGTGCGCCAGCTTCGCCACGACGCCGATGACTCCTGCCCGCTCGGACCGGACGGCAAACGCCAACACACCTACGACTATCGGGAGGGCGGCTGCCGACAGGTGAAAGACATCGAGGTGACGGCGAATTTGGGTTGGGCCAATCCGATGACTGGCTCCGCCATGGTCATGCGGCGCGGCTGAAAGGAGAACCGGTCATGGCGCTTCAAGGAAATTATCTCGGTATGTCCCTGTCCATCGACGATCTGGACAAGGAGAATATCACCTACTTCAAGCATTGCGCAGAGCACGACTTCCATCTGCAGAAATGCGACGATTGCGGGCTGCTGCGTTATCCGCCCACGACGGGCTGCCCCTGGTGCGCCAGTCCGCGTGCGACCTGGACGGCGGTCGAAGGCAAGGGCGAGGTCCATTCTTACGAAGAGGTTCACCACGCGATCCAACCGGCGTTCAAATCCCACACGCCCTACATGGTTCTGCTGGTGGACCTGGATAGCCAGAAGGGCCAACCCTCCGAGCACGAGGCGCTGCGGGTGGTGGGGAACCTGACCACGGCGGATGGCGCCCTCGCACCGCCCGACATGGTCCGGCAGGTCGGCATCGGCACGCGCGTCCGCATGGTTTTCAGCGATGTCGGGGACGGACTATCCTTGCCGCAATGGACAATCGACACCGGGGCAAAACAGCATCCCAAGCCCTGGCGTTATCCTCAGGAGTAGCATGATCTTCGACCAGGTCACGGACACCCAGATGCAGGCCGCCAGGATCCTGAGCGGCGCGACGATGGTGGCATTTCTGGCGGCCCCGCTCTTCCGTCGTGGTGCGCGGACGATACGAATAGCCGTCGCCACGGTCTACATCCTGGGGGTTCTGGGCTTCATCGGCTATTATCTTATGTAAAGTTCCCCGTTGATCCGGACCGAAATCGAAACACGATTGGCCAAATCCGCCGACAAATCGTTGCTTATTTCAGAAAGGTTGCACTAGCCTACACATAACACGGCCCGGATCGGCGTCCGTGAAAAACAGGCCCCGCAACAGGTGCCGCATAATACAGGAGGTTACATGAGGACTCAGTCAAGAAGAGTATCCCGCCGGCAAGCCTTGAAATTCGCCGCGGCTTCGGCAGCGCTTCCGCTGGTGCACATCCGAACGGGACGGGCCGCGGGCAAGCTCTCGATCGGTTTCTGGGATCACTGGGTCCCGGAAGGCAACGAGGTCATGAAGCAGCAATGCGCTGCATTCGGTGCGGCGCACCAGGTTGAGGTGCAGCCCGACTTCATCACATCGGTCGGGATGAAAAACATCCTGACGATTGCGGCCGAGGCCCAGGCGAAGACAGGACATGACATTCAGCAATTTCCGGGATGGGAAGTGCAGAACCACGCCGACCAGCTGGAACCGGTTGACGACGTGATGAAGCGGCTGGCCGACAAATTCGGTCCCGTCGCCGCGGCAAGCCAATACCTTTTCAATATCAAGGGCCACTGGCTGGCGATCCCGTGCAGCGCCGGCAACCAGAACAAAGGCCCGTGTGGCCGGATCTCCGTCCTGAAGGAAGTCGCCGGGCTGGACGTCGTGAAGATGTATCCGCCCTCCGCCGACGCTACGCCAGAGGCGGACAAATGGACCTACGATGCGATGCTCAAGGCCGCCGAGGCCTGCAAGAAGGCCAACATGACCTTCGGCATCGGGCTGGGCACCACCCCGGATTCGGTTGACACCGCCGGATCGATGTTCGCGGCCTTTGGGGCCGAGGTCATCACCGCCAAAGGCGAGGTGAATGTCCGCTCCGACAACGTCCGCCAGGTGCTGGAATACGCACAGCAACTGGTCAAGCACCTGCCGGCGGACGCGGTCAGCTACGATGACGCGTCGAACAACCGGGCGCTGATTTCCGGCCAGAGCGCACTGATCTGGAACCCGCCATCGGCCTGGGCCGTCGCGCGGCGCGACGCACCGAAGGTCGCGGCGGATTGCTGGACCTTCCCGGCACCGAAGGGTCCGAAGGGCCGGTTCCTGCCGCTGGGCGCGTTCTCCTGGGGAATCTGGAACTTCAGCACGAACAAGACCGCGGCCAAAGAACTGATCGAGTTCCTGTCGCAGCGGGAGAATGTCGAGGCAAGGTGCAAGGTGACCCTGGGCTATGACGTCCCGCCCTTTGCCAGCATGACCGACTTCAAGATCTGGGACGAGGTCGAACCACCGAAAGGTACCGTTTACCACTACCCGATCCGCAAGTCTCACCATCAGGAGAACTGGATCGCCGTGGCCCCGGCGCCGCCGGAGATCGCGGTGCAGGTGTACAATCGTGGCACCTTGCCGACGATGCTGGCCAAGTTGCAAAGCGGACAGTCGATCAAGGACGTGCAGGATTGGGCGCAAGACGAGCTGGAAGGCTTCGTCCGTTAGTTTACGCGTGATCGGCGCTTTCGCCCCTGTCGTGGCGCCGATCGAACGTTCTATAATTCGATCCGAGGCAAGGCCCGGCCCCCGCTGGCGCCCAGTTCGCCCTTGGATCGGGAAGGCGTCCGCCAGCGTCCTGATGTCTATCGGATAACTACCATCCCGATCGCATGACCGGATCGTGATCCGGTCCCAATGGCTGGCTCCCGGACTTTGTCCGCGGGGCTTGCCGGCGTTTCTACAAGGCGGATCGCAACCGCCTGCTCAGCTACAGGAGAAACACGAACAAAATACGGCCTCTGGCCGCACAGGGAGATATAAACGCCATGATCCGCTCAAACGGACTGTCACGCCGCGGCGCCTTGAAGCTCGGGGCGGCGGCCGGCGCGCTACCGCTGGTGCATATCCGTACCGCCGGCGCCGCCGGCAAAGTAAATATCGGCTTCTGGGATCACTGGGTGCCTGGAGGCAACGAGATCATGCAAAAGCAGGTCGATGCCTGGGCCGCACAGAACAAGGTCGAGGTTCAGGCCGACTTCATCACCGGCAACGGCAACAAACTCAGTATGACCGGTGCGGCCGAAGCGCAGGCGAAGGCAGGCCATGACGCGCTGACCTTCTTCAACTGGGACGTGCATAACTATGCCGATGCGCTTGAGCCAATCGACGATGTGATGGCCCGTCTGGTGGCCGCCAACGGCGAGGTGACGCAAACCTGCGCGTATCTGGCGAAAGTCAAAAACAAGTGGGTCGCGGTACCGACCAGCAGTGGAACCCAGACCAAGCCACCCTGCGCCCGGATCAGTTGGTTCAAGACGCAAGGCCTCGACGTTCAGGCGATGTATCCAGCCCATCCCGGCAAGACGGATTTACAGGATAGCTGGACCTGGGACGCATTCCTCAAATATGCCGAGGCCGCCAAGAAGAGCGGCATGACCTTTGGGCTGGGATTGGGCGGCAACAACAATACCGACGCCATCGACACGCACGGCGCCCTGTTCCGGGCCTTCGGCGCCACATTGATCGACAGCGAAGGCGCCATCCAGCTGAAATCGGATGCGGTGCACCAGGTGCTGGAGTACGCCCAGCGTCTGGTGAAATTCTACCCGGACGACGCGGTCAGCTACGATGATGCCTCGAACAACAGAGCCCTGATTTCGGGTAAGTCGGCGCTGATTTTCAACCCGCCCTCGGCCTGGGCCGTTGCAAAGCGGGATGCCCCCGCGGTGGCAGCGGACTGCTGGACCTTCCCCGCCCCGAAGGGGCCGAAGGGCCGGTTCGTTCCGACGCTCAGCTTTTTCTGGGGCGTTTACAGCTTCAGCAATAACAAGAGCGCCGCCAAGGAACTGATTGAATATCTGATGCAACGCCCGCAGGTAGAGGCCCGCTGCAACGCGACCGACGGCTACGACATCCCGCCGTATGCGAAGATGATTGATTTCAAGATTTGGGAGGAAGTCGAGCCGCCGAAGGGAACGGTTTATAATTACCCGATCCGGCCGTGGTCCGACGAGCAGCCGAGCCTTACTGCGTCCGAGGCCACGCCGGACGTGGCGGTGCAAATCTACAATCGGGCGATCCATAACCAGATGCTCGCGCGCCTGAAAGACGGCCAGACGATCCCGCAGGTCATCGCGTGGGCGCAAGATGAGATTGGGGGCTTCCTTCGATAGCAGCGGCCCTATCGGATCGGCCGGTCGGAACGGCCGATCCGACGCTTATCGCCGCCGCTTCTCGTGAACGGTCCCGTTGGATACCATATGACGGAAAAGATCGGGCCGAGGCGGAAGCGGCGTTGCGCGCCGTCACGGCAAAGGTTAGCGTGAACATCTTGGAACAGAGTATCAGGCCGACAGCCGACCTGGTGCATTGACGGGACGCCTGAGCCGCTCAAAAGGGCAGGCCAATATAGAAACGCGGTGGCATAAGCCCCCGCGACTGGGAGATATGTTCATGGGTGCGCGTTCGCGTCACAGTGACATCACATCGGAACGGTGGGGCGCGCCCTTTGCCGGCAGATACTCCTCCCGCGCACACGGACGAATGTCCATACGTAAACCGCTTGGGGCGGCGGCATAAGCCTGAGAACAAGCAGCCTCAAACCAACGAATATTCAGGAAGGATGCGACGTGACCACGGCTAAGACGACGAACAGGAAAACGACCGGCAAGATGACCCGCCGCAGCGCGCTTAAGCTCGCTGCCGCCTCGGCCGCGCTGCCGCTGGTGCACATCCGCTCCGGCCGAGCGGCAGGGAAGCTTTCGATGGCTTTTTGGGACCACTGGGTGCCTTCGGGCAACGCGGTGATGCAGAAGCAGGTCGATGCGTGGGCGGCCAAGAACCAGGTCGAGGTTCAGGTCGACTTCATCACCTCTGTCGGCCAGAAGAACATCCTTACGATCGCGGCCGAGGCTCAGGCCAAGACCGGCCACGACATGCAGGCTTTCCCAACCTGGGAAGTGCAAAACAACGCCGAGTTGCTGGAACCGATCGACGACGTGATGAAGCGCCTGACCGACAAGTACGGCCCGGTGAACGCGGTTTGCGACTATCTGGCGAAGGTCAAGGGTCACTGGATGGCCGTGCCCACAAGTTCCGGCACGCAGTACAAGGGCCCGTGCGGCCGCATCAGCGTCCTGAAGGAAAAAGCCGGCCTGGATGTTGTCTCGATGTATCCGGCGAAGCCAGGGCACACCGCGGCGTCCGATGCCTGGACCTGGGATGCGCATTACACGGCAGCGGAAGCATGTGCGAAAGCCGGCATGCCGTTTGCCATCGGGCTGGGCCAGACCACGGACTCGGTGGACACCGCCGGCGCGCTGTTCCGGGCTTATGGTGCCGAACTGGTGGACAAGGATGGCAACATCACCGTCAAGTCCGACAAGGTCCGGGCCGTGTTGGAACACGGTCAGAAACTGGTGAAGGTGCTGCCGGCCGATGCCGTCAGCTATGACGATGCGTCCAACAACCGAGCCCTGATCTCGGGGCAGAGCGCGCTGGTCTGGAACCCGCCCTCCGCCTGGGCCGTAGCCAAGCGCGATGCACCGAAGGTGGCGGAAGATTGTTGGACGTTCTCGGCCCCGTCCGGACCGGAAGGACGTTTTCTGCCCTATCTTCCCTATTTCTGGGGGGTCTGGTCGTTCAGCAAGAACAAGACAGCAGCAAAAGAGCTAATCGAGGCTCTGCTGCAGCGCGAACCCGTCGAGGCACGCTGCACGGAGGTTCTCGGCTACGACGTGCCGCCGTTCGACTCGATGCTCGATTTCAAGGTCTGGGAAGATGTCGGGCCGCCGAAGGGTACCGTCTATAATTACCCGATCCGGCCGTTCCACAACGCGAAGGCGCATATCGCGGCGCTGCCCGCGCCGCCGGACATCGCGGTCCAGATCTACAATCGCGGCACTATGCCTACCATGTTGGCAAAACTGAAAAGCGGCCAGTCGATCGATCAGGTCATCGCCTGGGCTAACGACGAATTGGAAGGCTTCGCCCGCTGATCTGATCAAGCCGAGCCGGCAACGACCGGCTCGGCTGACCAGGATGGGCTTCGGGAGGTAAAAGAATGGCAGACGGCACAAGCATCCCGATCGGGGCTATCGCGCCTGGGAAAACCGCGGGGCGAAGGGGCACCATGCGGAAATTCGCCCAACGGCGATCAACCATCGGGTTCCTTCTTTGCCTTCCGCTGATCCTGCTTATCGCGGGGTTCGTGATCTATCCCGCGTTCTACGCGATCTATCTAAGCATGCTGAACAAGAAGATGACCGCTTTTGTCGGTCTGGGTAATTTCGCTTTCCTGCTCCAGCGTCACACATTCCAGCTCGTTATCTTCCAAAGTTGTCTGTTCGCCATCACGGCGGTGGTCCTCAAAGCCTTTATCGGCTTCATCCTCGCACATCTGATGCACAACATCCCGGGCAAGAACCAGCGTATCTGGCGCGGCTTGCTGCTGGTGCCGTGGGTGATCCCACTGGCTCTGTCCACCCTGACCTGGTGGTGGATGTTCGACCCGTCCTACTCGGCGTTCAACTGGGTGCTCAACCAGTTCGGGCTCGCCAACGTACCGTGGCTTGGCGTCGGCTGGATCGCCCGGTTCTGCACGATTACCGTCAACGTGTGGTTCGGTACTCCATTCTTCATGATCATGTATCTGGCAGCGCTCAAGTCAGTGCCGGAGCAGCTGTACGAAGCGGCTTCCATCGACGGTGCCGGCACGATGCAGAAGCTGTTCTTCGTGACGCTGCCGATGATGCGCAACATCATCGCGATCACCGTGCTGTTCAGCCTGATCGTGACGTTCGCCGATTTCGACATCGTCCGCATCCTCACGGCGGGCGGTCCGCAGGACATGACCCATGTGTTCGCGACCTATGCCTTCCAGGTCGGCATCCAGTCCGGTGATATTCCGCTAGGCGCTTCCGTCAGCCTGTTCATGTTCCCGATCCTGGCATTCGCGGCGTTCTTCGTGCTGCGTGGCGTGACCCAGCGGACGAAGGAGATCGCGACATGAGTGCCTCTGCAACCGCACGCCGCGTGGCTGTTGCCGCCGAGCGAAAGCACAGTCTGCATCGGCAACGGCTATGGGCGCTGTGGGGCAGCTACATCGCGCTGGGCGTGTTCGTCTTCATGTTCCTGGTGCCGCCCTTCTACACTTTGATAACCAGCCTGAAGTCGTCGGCCGAAATATCCGCGCAAACGGGTAGCCCGTGGCTGGTTCATCATCCGACGCTGGACAATTTCTGGTATCTCATCACCTACCCGAACTTTCAGACGTACTATCTGAACTCGGTGCTGGTCACGATCCTGGTGGTCGCTGTTTCGATGGTGATATCCGTATTGGCCGCGTTCAGCCTGTCGCGCATGGGTTTCTGGGGCAGCCAAACCCTCTCGACCGGTGTGTTTCTGACGTATCTGATTCCCCCATCCCTGTTGTTCATCCCGTTGTTCCAGATCATCGGCGCGATCGGCCTGATCAACAATTTCTGGTGCCTGGTGCTGCTGTATCCGACCCTGGCCGTGCCGTTCTGCACATGGATCATGATCGGCTATTTCAGCTCCATTCCCAAGGAACTGGACGAGGCCGCGCTGATCGACGGCGCGGGATATCTGCAGATCCTGTGGAGGATCTTCATCCCCGTGGCGATGCCGGGGATCATCGCGGCGACGATATTCGCGTTCACTGTGTCCTGGGGCGCGTTCCTGTATCCGCTGGCGTATCTCTATACGTCGAACCAGATGGTGTTGACGGTCGGCATCATCTCCGACCTGATCCGCGGCGACGTGTTCCAGTGGGGCAAGATCATGGCCGCATGCCTGCTGGCATCGCTGCCGCCGATCGTCATCTATGCCTTCCTGATGGACTACTACGTGGCGGGCCTCACGGCCGGTGCCACAAAGGGCTGAACTTAGGACAACGATAGATGGCCGGGTCGAACCCGGCCATGAACCCCAACCGAGGAAACGGAGCAACCATGGCTGAAGTGTCCTGCCGCAAAGTCGTCAAGGAATATGACGCCGGCGTGCAAGCGGTAAAAGGGATCGACCTGGACATCGCCGACCATGAGTTTGTCGTGCTGGTCGGTCCGTCCGGCTGCGGCAAGTCAACCACCTTGCGCATGATCGCCGGGCTGGAGGAGATCACCACCGGGGAAATCTGGATTGACGGCGACGTGGTCAACGACGTCCCGCCGCGCGACCGCGACATCGCGATGGTCTTTCAGAACTATGCGCTGTATCCGCACATGAGCGTCTTCGACAACATGGCGTTCGGGCTGAAGCTGCGGAAATTTCCGAAGGACGAGATCAAGCGGCGGGTGGATGAGGCTGCACGCATCCTCGATATCGTGCCATTGCTCGACCGGAAACCTCGGGCGCTGTCCGGTGGTCAGCGGCAGCGCGTGGCGATGGGACGGGCGATCGTGCGGAACCCGAAGGTGTTCCTGTTCGATGAGCCACTATCGAACCTGGATGCCAAGTTGCGCGTGCAGATGCGGACAGAGATCAAGAAGGTTCACCAGACCGTTCGCACGACAACAGTCTATGTGACGCACGATCAGATCGAAGCCATGACATTGGCCGACCGAGTCGTCGTGATGAACCACGGCGTCATCGAGCAGGTTGGAACGCCGAACGACCTGTATCACCATCCGGCAACCCGCTTTGTCGCCGGCTTTATCGGCTCCCCGGCCATGAATTTCCTGCCGTGCCGCGTGCAGGACGGCGTGAATGGCGGCGTGGCCATCCGGTTGACGGACAGCATCACCGTGCCGGTCCCGCCCGCCCGCGCCGAACGCTATGGCAAGTTCAAAGGCAAGGAGATGGTGCTGGGCCTCCGGCCGGAGCATCTTTTCGAATACCATGAACAGGGAAAGCCCAACTGGACCCGCATCGATCTCCCGGTTGACGTCGTGGAGCCGATGGGGATGGAGACGATGGTTCATTTCTTCGTCGATGGAGCCCCGGTCTGCGCCCGCGTCGATCCGGCCACGCATGCCGCTCCGGGCGAGATGCTGCCGCTGACGGCGGACCTGAACCAGATGCATCTGATGGAAGCTGACACCGGCAAGGTGGTGTGACCGGACATCACCTGGAGCATGATCGCGCTGGGCGGAACGTCCGGAGCGCGTGAATCGTGCGATCGAACAAAGAGTTAGACCACCTTCAGGCTGTGCAGTCAGCCTGAAGGTGGTTTCGTGTCCCGAATCTGAAGTTCGCCATGATGCGACGAACTTCGGGGGCAGGACACTTGGTGCGGGCCTCCGCTCTTGTGTGTTGAGCGCTTCGGACGATAAACGGCACATCAGCGTCGAGAGGCCCGCACCATGGCATACGAAACCACAACCGTTCCGACGGATATCCTGCGCGGCTTCATTGCCGACATCTTCAACGCCGCCGGCTGCGAAAGGACGGAAAGCGAGCAGATCGCGCATCATCTGCTGTCCGCCAACCTGACGGGCCATGACAGCCACGGGGTCATCCGGACGCCGCGCTACATCATCTGGCTGCAAGAGGGCAAAGTCCGGGCCGGGCAGACGCTGAC
>JARLIN010000316.1 GCA_031291715.1 Rhodopila sp.
GCTTGCCCAATGTGAAAAAGGTTCTCATCCTGGCGCGGCGAATTTTTCAACGATCGGGTCTATGTCGGCTTGGCCCCATGCCGCCGAGCCAGCCGACGCAGTCCTGGCAACCTAAAGTCGGCCCTCCTCCCGGCGGCCGCCTCGACGAGGAGGCGCCCCATCCTTGGAGCAAGTGCGTCCACCAACTGCTGGGTGCCAAAAGCCATCGAGGCACTGCTTCTGCGCCTGGTAGAGCACGTTCCAGGCGGCCGACAGCACGATAAATCCGCCGCCGATAAATGCGTAGCTCAGCAGGTGCGGCAGGCTCGTGTGCGGATCGCCGTGGAGACCGAGGATCGTCGACCACAGGTGACCGGCGTCATGCGACATCAGGTCCATCCCCGGATAGCACGCCTGGAACCAGCCGGAGAGCAGGTAGATGGTCAGCGGAAAGCCGTACATCTCGGCGAACAGCGCCACGATGAAGGCGCTGAACGCGCTGAAGGACCGCCAGTCCCGCGGCGTCTGCGGCTTGCCGAAGGTGAAGGCGAAGAAAATGAACACGGCCGAGTTCAGGAAGGCCAGGAACCAAAGACCGTAGGCTGGAGCATCGTGGTTCATGACGCGTCTCCTTTGCCGGGCGCGCCGTTATGTCCGCCGTGGCTATGATGCATGAACAGGTGCATCAGCGGGCAGGCAAGAAAGAGTAGAAACGGCAAGGCGCCAAAGAAATGCGCAGTGTGCTCGGTGACCAGGTAGAAGTTCGCGATCAGCAGGAACCCGCATAGCACGATGCCCGAGCGCGTACGCCAGAGCGGAACGTGCTGCTCCTGGCCATCTGCGTCGTGTTGGTGCGTGGATATGGCTCACATCCCTCCTATCGGGTGGGCCAGGAGCTCATTGGCCTTCTTCTGCTGTTCGGGAGCCAGCGCGGCGTAGAGCGCGCGAGCCGGTCCCTCGATCGCCTTTAGAGCGTCGACGCGCGCTGCGAGCATCTGCTCCTCGCGGGACAGCAGATCCGGCCAGGTCTCCTGCATGCCACCTTGCATCATCCGCTCGCGCATCGTCCGCATCGTACTGGCCTGCGCCCGCAGGGCGTCTGCGAAGGCGTCCCACTGCGCCTGCTGGGCCTCGGTGATGCCGAGTTCCGCCCGTAGAAACGCTATGCGGCCTTCGATGTGGTCGAAGTGCATCATGCCCATCGGGCCGCCCATTTCCTCGTTGGCCATCCGGTCGCGCATCACTTGCATCATGCGCATCATCATCGGCTGCATATTACCGCCCATCATGCCGGGCATGCCGTCCTGGCCGCCTCCAGGCATGGCCTGGCCTCGCATGCCATTCATGGCGCCCCCTTGGCGCATGGGCATGCCGGGCGTGGCCGTCGGGTTGGTCTGCGTTTGCGCCTCGTCGGGGTGATGCGCGCGGTGGTCCTGATCCGACTGTGCCCAGGCGTTCCCGGCGCAAGCCGCGAGCGCGAGAGCGAAGAAGAATCCAGCGATTGGTTTGGTCGTGTTCATGGGATTGTCCATTCTATGACGGTCTCGAAAGGGCCCACGGGTACGCGTTAATGGACCCGGCGTTCCAGTTCAGATGGCGCACGAAGAACATCGGCAACGTTGAAGTCAGCTAACAGAAGCCGCTGTGCCGTGGCCGGTCAGATCATGGCGCGTGGTGGAGGGGGTGTCGGCGTAACCGGAATACCCTTCGCTGGTGGCGCCTCTGGGGCCGAATATTCGGTGCGCTCGGCGCCGGAAATGCATACGGCGACGCTGTTTTGCGGCGAAGCGATCGCCGCTCCGGATGGGTGCGTCAGCGTGCAGCATCCAGGATCCGACGAGATGCCGTGCCCGTGGCAAGGTGGGCCCTCGTCGTCCCCGTGATCGTCCCGCGCCTGAGTGAGCGCAGTCCCATGGACGGCTTGACCCTGCAAACCGGATGCCTTGCCCGGTGGAGCGGCGAGAGCCAGAGCGGCGAGCACCGTGATGCTCGCCAAAGCCACCATGACAACAGTGATGATGCCGCGTGACATTCGCGCTGGCCTCTGAATTTTTTTCAGGGTACGCGAACCGTGTCGGGTTTCATTGAGGCAAATCAAGTCTCGCAATCACGGGATATGTGAATCAACGAATCCGAGGGTATGGAGGAGCAGGCATGACCAACCCCAGGCCAGAAGCGGCCGGTCACGGGCACGGCGAGCAAGCCCACTACCACACGCATGGCACAGTCAAAAATACCGGTAATTCCATGCGCGCGATCGATCCGGTCTGCGGGATGAAGGTGGACCCGGCCACCTCTAAGCACCGGCTGGAGCACAACGGGCAGACATTCCATTTCTGCTCCGCCGGGTGCCGGGGAATGTTCGAGGGCGACCCTGACAAGTACCTCGCGCCGCGGATGTCCGAAACCGAACCGGCGCCCCGTGGCGTCATCTATACCTGCCCGATGCACCCGCAAATCCGCCACCCCGGCCCCGGCAACTGTCCGATCTGCGGCATGGCGCTGGAGCCTCTGCAAGTGGCGGCGGAAACGGGGCCGAATCCGGAGCTCGTGGACATGACGCGACGGTTCTGGATTGGCTTGGTGCTGACCGTCCCTGTCGCGGTCCTGGAAATGGGCGGCCATCTGCCGCTATTTGGACGGCTGCACCTCGTGTCGCCCTCGCTGTCGAACTGGATCCAGTTCGCGCTTGCCACTCCCGCCGTGGTTTGGGCTGGTTGGCCATTTTTTCAGCGCGGTTGGGCGTCGGTCGCCAAGCGCAATCTGAACATGTTCACCCTGATTGCGCTCGGCACCGGCGTCGCCTGGCTCTACAGCGTCGTCGCGACCTTGGCTCCTGGCGCTTTTCCACCCGGGTTCCGCGGCATGGACGGCACCGTCGCGGTCTATTTCGAAGCCGCCGCCGTCATCACCGTATTGGTGCTGCTGGGCCAGGTACTGGAGCTCCGCGCGCGCGAGCAGACCGGCGGCGCCATTCGCGCCCTGCTGAACCTCGCGCCCAAGACGGCGCGACGCCTCAAGGAAAATGCCGAGGACGAGGAAATCCCACTGGCCGACGTTCTGGTCGGCGACCGGCTGCGCATCCGCCCTGGCGATGGTGTGCCGGTGGACGGCGTGGTGCTGGAAGGCCGTAGCGTGGTGGACGAGTCTATGGTCACCGGAGAATCATTGCCGGTCGAGAAACAGCCGGACGCCAAGTTGATCGGCGGCACGGTGAACGGCACCGGCGCATTGGTGATGCGCGCCGTGAAAGTCGGCTCAGACACCATGCTCTCCCATATCGTCGCGATGGTGGCCGAGGCGCAGCGGAGCAGAGCACCCATTCAGCGCATGGCTGACAAGGTGGCGGGCTGGTTCGTGCCTGCGGTGCTCGCGGTGGCAATCCTGGCCTTCATTGGCTGGGCCGTCTGGGGGCCCAGCCCGGCACTGGCCTATGCGCTTGTTGCGGCGGTGTCGGTCGTGATCATCGCCTGTCCCTGCGCGCTGGGGTTGGCGACACCTATGAGCATCACGGTCGGCGTCGGCAAAGGGGCGGGTGTGGGGGTTCTCATCAAGTCCGCAGAGGCGCTGGAGCGAATGGAAAAGGTCGACACGCTGGTCGTGGACAAGACCGGCACGTTGACCGAAGGCAAGCCTCGGGTGGTGGCTATCGTGCCTGGGTCAAATCTTTCCGAGGCTGACGCCCTGTCGCTTGCCGCCAGCCTGGAGCGGTCGAGCGAGCATCCCCTCGCGGCCGCTATCTTAGGGGAGGCGAAACAGCGCGGCGTAGCAATTGAGGAACCAGCCGACTTCGCCTCAGTCACCGGCAAGGGTGTGAACGGCACGGTCGGCGGCCGCCGAGTGGCGCTCGGGAACGCCAAGCTCATGGCGGACCTCGGCCTCGGACTGGGCGATCTCGCCACCAAAGCGGACGAACTCCGGCGCGACGGCGCCACTGCCCTGTTCCTGGCTGTGGACGGCAGGCCGGGCGGCGTCATCGCTGTGGCAGATCCGATCAAGCAGACGACTCCTGCCGCCCTGGAAAGCCTGCGCACCGACGGTATTCGCATTGTCATGCTCACGGGTGATAATCGTACGACGGCTGAGGCGGTCGCCCGCAAACTTGGCATCGGCGAGGTCGAGGCCGACGTCCTGCCCGAGGACAAGCACCGCGTTGTCCGGAAGCTGCGCGACGAAGGCCACGTTGTCGCAATGGCGGGCGACGGCGTGAATGACTCGCCTTCGTTGGCGGAGGCGGATGTTGGCATCGCGATGGGAACAGGGACCGAGGTCGCCATTCAGAGCGCTGGAGTGACCCTGGTGAAGGGTGACCTGGCAGGCATTGTCCGCGCCCGGGCGCTGAGCCGGGCGACTATGAGGAACATCCGGCAGAACCTGTTCTTCGCGTTCATTTACAACGCGCTCGGGATCCCGATCGCGGCAGGCGTGCTGTATCCCGTGTTCGGCATCCTGCTCAGCCCGGTGATCGCCGCCCTTGCGATGTCGCTGAGCTCGGTCTCGGTGGTCGGAAATGCGCTGCGGCTACGGACGGTGCGGCTCTAGCGAATGGACTCGGTCATCGCCGTCATCAGCTTACCTGGCGGCCCGCAGTCGGTCAGGGCGCTTCCACCTACGGCAGACAGGCGGGTGTTGTTACCCACAAGGTACGGTCCGTGTGAGCGAGTTCTCGACTTCCTTCGTCCCTGGTTATCAGGCTGGGACGAGTGGGTGGACGAAATGGCCCTTTCTGGAAAGTTGAGCCTGCTGCATAGGATGCCTGGTGGTCGTATCATGCTAATGTTCGCCGCTGGTTCTCGTTATGCATTGTTCTTTCCTGTCCGGTGGTGAGGGCACCATGCTCGCTGTTTTCGGCTCTGGTCGGCGCCTACCTATTCTCATAGGGCTAAGTTGCCTGTTGATGGTCCCTGGACCGGTCCATGCGGGGCAGCCAATGACTGTTCTGGCCGCTTCGAACCTGATGGCGGTCCTCGATCCTCTCGCGCGCGCCTTCGGGGCGGAGCACGGCATTCCCATCCGGGTCATCTACGGTCCCAGTCAGGACCTGGAGGCCCGCGTGGAGCACCGCGTCAAAGCCGATATTTTCTTCCCCGTCGGTAGAGCCTGGATGGATCAGGCGCAGTCCGCGGGCCTGATACGGGCGGAAACCCGGGTGGACCTTGTCGCCAGTCATCTCGCGTTGCTCGCGCCCCGAAGCCGCTCGACGCCAGTCGCTCTGGGCGACGGCATGCAGTTGGCGCCACTGCTGGGCGCACGCGGCCGCCTCTCTATCTGCAACCCCAGTCTCGAGGACTCAGGCCGTTACAGCGTGACCGCGCTCAAGGCGATGGGTTTGTGGGACGCGGTCGCCGGGCGCCTGAATGTCGCGATTTCACCGAAGGCTGAGCTCGCGTCCCTGGGGGATGGGCAAGCGGCACTGGCGGTGGCGTTCGACACGGATGCGGCGGGTGACCCCGCCGTCAAAGTCGTCGGCGAAATACCGGATGGCACGCACCCGCCGATCGTCTATCCGATTGCATTGACACCAAACGCCGACCAGGAGGCGCGGGCCTTTCTGGCTTACCTCAGGACGCCAGAGGCGGCTCGCACTTTCCGGCAGTCCGGATACGTGTTCCTGCTGGACACGGCGCCGCCGTAAGGGCCGCAAATCAGCACGCTAAGTATCGTCCATTGCGGAACAGAGTCAAAACCAAGTTCGCACGCCAAAACCGAAGCGCACTTCATTAGGGGCCTCGCCCTCGGCCCGGGCGTACGTGGGACTTTGGTGCACGCGGGCGATGGCTCACGCTGCGATCGCAACGGGCAGGCCGGATGCCTTCCACTCGGGAAAACCTTCCTCCAATCGGCGTACGTTGAAACCGAGTGTGCGCAATGCCGCGACCGCCTCGAAAGACAGAACACAATACGGTCCCCGGCAATAGGCCACGATTTCCCGGTCGCGGGGTATCTCGGAGAGGCGCCGCTCCAACTGCCGCAACGGAATGTTCAGTGCGCCCGGCAGGTGGCCCAGTCCGTATTCATCCTCGGGTCGCACGTCGATCAACGTCACACTACCTTCGCGCAGTCGGGTCACCAGTGCCGCCGCGGTGACCGGTTCCAACTGATCGCGCGCCCGAGTGGCGTCGGCTGGGTCTACGAGTATGTCGTGCTCAGTACTCAGCGCACGCTGGCCGAGTTGCGGAGCATCCAGGACTGGATCGTCCGCTACAATCTGTTCACCGCGAAGGGCATCGCCGAGGTCGCCAGCGTCGGTGGCTTCGAGAAGCAATACCAGGTGGTCGTTGATCCCAGGACGCTGCAAGCCTACGGCATTCCGCTGGACCGAGTTTCGGACGCGATCCGCGCGAGCAACCGCGATGCTGGCGGGCGGACCATTGAGATGAGCGAGACCGAATACATGGTCCGCGGCTGAGGCTACCTTCGCAACATGCATGACCTCAGCAATGGCGTGCTGAAAGCCCGGCGTTGATCGCAGCCGCGAAGGAGGTCGACCCCTCGCTGCACCGAGTTGGACCTGGCTCAGAACCATCCTAACGTCACGCGATCCGCCGAACAGGTAACTAGTTGATGGATTGATACGGCGGCTCGGTTTTCACCGGCGGGGTGAACTCGACACAAATCATGCCCTCTCCCTCGGGAGGGTCTGGCCGACGTTCAGCAACGACGCCCCGGTGCAGCGCATCCCCGAGTGGAGCCATCACACGTGTATTTATTTTATCGGGAGGCCCTTCGTATGGTTTATGAATCCGCTGCGCTGTAGCTGGCGGAATCCGCCGCAGCGCCGCTCGCCAGACAGTAATATCGCGAACCACGCGCCGACTGTTGCTGGCGTCGGCTATTGTCAAGCTGAATTGCTGGCAGGCCCCATTTCTACATCGCCTCGCCTTTGGCCATCATCAGATGATGCTCCTGATGGTAGGAGCCGCTCGCCAGCACACCGATGAAACCGAGGCCGCGAATGATGGTGGCTTGTTTTGGATCCGTCGACGTGGCGATCAACGTTACGCCGTCTGGCAGGTCGGACGTGCGAACTGTCCAGCCGTTCTGGCCATTGAGGTGGTGTGCGTCGGCCGGAACCATTCGCCGGATGGCTTCAAGCGTGCGCCCTTGGCCGGTCACTGCCACCTGAATGCCGCCGTCAATTTGCTGAACTTTCGCATCAGCGCGGAGCGTGACTTCATCCATGTCGATCAGGTGCTGGCGCAAGCCGTCAAGGTTCACCTTCGACCAATCGGTCTTTGGATCCGCCTCCAGGATGCGGATGATCTCCTGAACGGTGCCGAACGCGCTTTGGCCCGACTGCGTCGGCGCCGAGCCCATCTCTTCCATTCCGCACCCAGTCCCATGGTTCTGTCGCTCCATCATTCGGTGCATAGGGGCGGCTTCCATGGGCATCCTGTGCGCGCCCATCGGTCCAGGCTGGGCCTCCATGGGACCGCCCTTCATCCCATCCATGGCGTGCCCTGGCATGGTGCGGTCCGGTGCGGGTTGGGCCGAAACGGTTGCCGCAAGCATTGTCAGCACAGCCGCTGTGCCTACGAGACGTCTCATTGCACTTCTCCTGCGAATAGAGGCGCATCCTAGGCTACTGGTCCGCTATTCTGTATGATTTGGATCATATGGAGTGGGGACGAGGCGCATGCAGGGTCCGATAGCGAAACACCAGCCGGACACCTGGACGGACATCGTCAGTGCGGACCGGGTGCGTCTAAGGGAGCTTACTGGTAACGAGGTTCTTTTCCGCCAGAACGACCCGGTGACGGCACTTTACCGGCTAGAAGCCGGGCGGATCCGGCTGGTGCGGTATTTGGAGGATGGAACGACAGTCATTCTGCATACCGCACGGTCCGGAGAGACCTTTGCTGAGGCAAGCGCCTTTGCGGACGCCTACCACTGCGACGCGGTCGCTGAGATTGCATCCCGGGTCGCGACCGTGCCCAAATCTGAGTTTCTGTCTGCGCTGGCGCAGAACCCGGCGACAAGCCTTCGCTTCGCACGTCTGCTCGCCAGTCAGGTCCGTGACCTCCGTTCCCGCCTCGAAATTCGCAACATCCGCTCGGCGCCGGAGCGGCTTATGGCCTGGCTGCGCTTGCGCGCCAGAGGTCGTCCACCCACCGCGGTTCTGGACGAGACGTGGAGTGACGTGGCTGCGGAAGTCGGTTTGACTCGTGAAGCGGTCTACCGAGCTCTGGCGTTGCTCGAGCAGGATGGATCGATAGTCCGGACCAATGGCGCCGTCGTGCTCAGTAAGAGGGCGGTGTAATCGGCATGGGCATCTACAGCCGCTACGTCGTCCCGCGATTGGTCGCAGTGGCGATGCGCAACCGAATGTTGGTCCCCTATCGGCAGCGCGTCGCGGGGATGGCTACGGGCCGCGTATTGGAGATCGGGATAGGAAGCGCCCTCAACCTACCATTCTATGGGTCTGGTGTCAGCGAGGTCATCGGCGTGGACCCGTCGCCGACACTCGTCGCAATCGCACTTCAGCGGCGGCCCGGCCTGCCATATCAGTTCGACGTCGTCGCGGGCTCCGGCGAACGGCTGCCGTTCGAAGACCGCGACTTCGATACCGTGCTGACCTCATGGTCCCTATGCAGCGTAACCGACCCAATTCAGGTCCTTCGGGAGGCGCGGCGTGTACTCCGTCCGGGCGGACGGTTGCTGTTCGTCGAACACGGCCGCGCACCCGATGCGGACGTCAGACGGTGGCAGGACTGGCTAGATCCGGCTTGGACCCGCCTTGCCGGGGGATGTCACCTTAACAGGAAGATGGACGATCTGGTCAGCGGCGCGGGCTTCCGCCTTGACCAGCTTCGAACTGGTTACGCGCGCGGTCCGCGGCCGATGACCTTCATGTATGAGGGCCATGCCCAGCCGCGTTGATCGGCAAAGAGTTCCCCGCCTAAGCTCGAATGGATTTCGAGTCCCAATGACGCAAGCCGCCTGTCTCCGAGAGGATGGCATCCACCCGAGGACGCTGCGGCGGTGGTCCCATATTTGCGAGTTGCAGGAGCCTTGACGCAGAAACCAATCGGTTCATTAACGGCTTTCATTGCCGAAATCCGATAGTGTTGCGTCGGGATTCACCTCGTCAGGGGGAACTTCATCACGCCGCTGGTGCAGGCGGAGGCAACGTCGCTGCCCCGGTTCTCTCGCTACTCTCGACCGTCCGACCGTCGCGCTCAGCATCCTGTTCGGGCCATCAGCTGTGCTGCTCGCCGCCCCGCTAACCCTGTTCCTGCTGGTCGCCGTCGAGGTGCTCGTCGTCGAGCAGGCGCCGGGTGAGCCCACTTCGTTGCCCGGCCGCCCTGCGTCGGCTGGGCAGGGCCGACCGGGGGGCGGAAGCGGCCACCGACCACCACTCGCCGCGGCTTCCGGCTTCTTTCGACGCGACCCGCGCGTCCGGCGCCCGGGTATCGGCGTGGCGCCTCCGGATTCCGGGCAGCATGCGCCACAGCACGTCGTCACGCAGGACGTAGTGGTGGAATAGCGCGGCCGCCGCATGGGCCGCGGCCAGGACGATGATAGCCCAGCCAGTCCAGTTGTGCGCCTCGCCCACGAGGTGATGGGCAGACTTGGAGAAAGGCGCGAAGGGCGGCGGGATGAGCAGGCCGAAGAGGCTCATCGCCTCGTTCCCAGACCAGCGCAGCACGAACCCGAGCACCGCCTGGGCGGCCAGCAGAAAGTAGAGGAGGTAGTGGACCGCCTTCGAGGCGAGTTCGACCAGACCGGTCGTGGCATCCTGGACCCGGTGGCCGGGCGTCAGGCGCCAGCAGATGCGCGCGAGGAGCACCAGCGTGAGCAGGATCCCGAACGACATGTGGGCTACGATCATCCCATGCCGGGTCGGGCGCGACGCAAAGCCCCACAACTCAGCAAGCGCGAACTGCAGCACCACGAGCAGCATGGTTGCCCAGTGCAGGGCCATGGCGAAGCCGTCGTAGCGGACGCGGTTGTCATCCGCGGCGACGCGAGTGGCCTCGGCAGTAAGTCTCGCCTTCATCAAACGGTCACTCCAGGTGGAACGCCCGGGTTGCGAGCGGGTGGCTTGGCGCGGTCGGTATCGGCCAGGCTGTGGTAAAGTTCATTCTCCTGCGCGAAGTGCAATCGCAGTATTGCGTCCAGCCCGTAGAGCACGCGCCGGAAATCGTTCGCCTCGGCTTGGCCGGGCCCCTCGTCGGGTAGGTCAGCGGTCATGCGCGCCAGCAGGCCGCCGAGCTGCTGCACCTCGCGGTGGGTTCGGTGCATGGCAGCGATCGGGTCGTCGCCGCCCAGCGCGCGCTCGATGGCCGGATACAGCTGCGCGTCGTCCTTCGTCTCGTGTCGCAGCAGGCGTTCCCGGACGAGTTCCTCAACCTCGGCCAGGGCAGCGGCTGCCTGCTGGGGCGGCACCGTCGCGAGCTCGTCCGCAACGGCGCGCAGGCGGGCGAGCGGCCCGGCAAGGCGCTCGTGCTCCGCCTCGAGCCGCGCGACCTCGGCGGCGGGCAGCGCGACCCGGGGGCGCCCCGGGATGCGCACGCGCAGCA
>JARLIN010000317.1 GCA_031291715.1 Rhodopila sp.
GCGCCTGCTGGAGCGCGCCGCGAAAATGTCCGACGCGTTCGGCGCGGGCAGCCTGACGGCGCTGCCGGTGATCGAGACGCAGGCGGGCGACGTGTCCGCCTATATCCCGACCAACGTGATCTCGATCACCGACGGCCAGATCTTCCTGGAGACGGAACTGTTCTTCAAGGGCATCCGCCCGGCGGTGAACGTCGGCCTGTCGGTGTCCCGCGTGGGCTCCGCCGCGCAGGTCAAGGCGATGAAGCAGGTCGCCGGCCGCATCAAGCTGGAACTGGCGCAGTATCGTGAGATGGCCGCGTTCGCGCAGTTCGCCTCCGACCTCGATGCCTCGACCCAGCAGCTTCTGGCCCGTGGCTCCCGCCTGACCGAGCTTCTGAAGCAGCCGCAGTACAAGCCGCTGCCGATCGAGGAGCAGGTCGTGGCGATCTTCGCCGGCGTGCGCGGCTACCTGGACAAGTTCGATGTGGGCCGGGTCGGCGCGTTCGAGGCGCAGTTCATCTCCGAACTGAAGGCTCGTGAGCCAGCCATCCTGGACGCGATCCGCAAGGATCTGGAGATCAAGCCGGCGACCGAGAAGAGCCTGATCGCTTTCCTGGACGCCTTCGCGAAATCCTTCAGCTAAGGGTCACACCCCGACATGCCCAGCCTGAAGGCTCTTCGGACACGCATCAACAGCGTGAAATCGACGCAGAAGATCACCTCCGCCATGAAAATGGTGGCGGCGTCCAAGCTGCGTCGCGCGCAACAGCAGGCCGAAGCCGCGCGTCCGTACGCCGAACGGATGGACCGGATGCTGCGGGCGCTCGCAGCGTCCGTCGCCGGTTCGCCCACGGCGCCGCCGCTGCTGGTGGGGACCGGGCAGGACAAGGTACACCTGCTGATCCCGGTCACCGCCGATCGCGGCCTGGCCGGTGCCTTCAACACCAATGTCGGCCGCGCCACGCGTAATCTGGCGCGGCGGTTGGAGTCCGAGGGCAAGACGGTGAAAATCCTCGCTGTCGGCCGCAAGGGACGCGATTACCTGCGCCGGGAAATGGGTAGCCGGATCATCGGCGACATCACCTATGCCGGGAAACGCCGTATCGATTTCAGCGACGCGCAGGAAATCGGCACCCGCGTGACGGCAATGCTGGCGGCCGGTGAGATCGACGTGGCGACGGTTGTTTACAACCGCTTCCAGTCGGTGATTGCCCAGATCGTCACCGAACAGCAGATCATCCCCGCACCGCCGCCGCCGGAAGGCGAAAGCGTGGATACGGGTGGCGCGATCTATGAGTTCGAGCCGGACGAAGAAACCATCCTGGCCAAGTTGCTGCCGCAGGCGTTGGCGATCCAGATGTATCGCTCATTGCTGGAAAGCGCGGCGGGCGAGCATGGCGCGCGTATGACCGCGATGGACAATGCGACCCGCAATGCCGGCGATATGATCAAACGGCTGAGCCAGAACTACAACCGCGCTCGCCAGGCCAACATCACCAAGGAACTGATTGAGATCATTTCCGGCGCCGAAGCCGTCTGATCTCTCACGCATTTCGAAGGAAACCTACCCATGGCAAGCAACATCGTCGGTCGTGTGACCCAGGTCCTCGGGGCCGTCGTGGACGTGCAGTTCGATGGCGATCTGCCGTTCATCCTGAACGCGCTGACCTGCAAGATCGAAAACCGGACCCTGGTGCTGGAAGTGGCGCAGGAACTGGGCGAGCGCACCGTCCGCTGCATCGCCATGGACAGCACCGACGGCATGGTCCGCGGCCAGGAAGTGGTGGATACCGGCGCACCGATCCAGGTGCCGGTCGGACCGGAAACGCTTGGCCGCATCATGAACGTGATCGGTGAGCCGATCGACGAAAAGGGGCCGGTCAACACCAAACTGCACTACCCGATCCACCGCGCGGCGCCCTCGTTCGAAGACCAGGCGACGTCCGCCGAGATCCTGGTGACCGGTATCAAGGTGGTCGATCTGCTGTGCCCCTACCTGAAGGGCGGCAAGGTCGGGCTGTTTGGCGGCGCTGGCGTGGGCAAGACGGTGTTGATCCAGGAACTGATCAACAACATCGCCAAGGCGCACGGCGGCGTGTCGGTGTTCGCTGGTGTGGGTGAGCGGACCCGCGAGGGCAACGATCTTTACCACGAGATGATCGACGCCGGCGTTATCAAGATGGACGAACAGGGCAACCTGCAGGAAGGCTCCAAGGTGGCCCTGATGTATGGCCAGATGAACGAGCCGCCGGGTGCGCGCGCCCGCGTCGGCCTGTCGGGCCTGACCATGGCGGAATACTTCCGCGATGAGGAAGGCCAGGACGTGCTGTTCTTCGTCGACAACATTTTCCGCTTCACCCAGGCGGGCGCGGAAGTGTCCGCCCTGCTGGGCCGTATCCCCTCGGCCGTGGGCTACCAGCCGACGCTAGCCACCGACATGGGCGCGCTGCAGGAACGCATCACCACCACCACCAAGGGCTCGATCACGTCCGTGCAGGCGATCTATGTGCCGGCCGACGACTTGACCGACCCGGCGCCGGCGACCTCGTTCGCCCATCTGGACGCCACCACGGTGCTGAACCGCGCGATCTCCGAAAAGGGCATCTATCCGGCGGTGGACCCGCTCGACTCGACCTCGCGCATGCTGTCGCCGGCCGTTGTCGGCGAAGAGCATTACGACGTCGCCCGCAAGGTGCAGTCCACACTGCAACGCTACAAGTCCTTGCAGGACATCATCGCGATCCTGGGCATGGACGAATTGTCGGAAGAGGATAAGCTCATCGTGGGACGGGCGCGCAGGATTCAGCGCTTCTTCTCCCAACCC
>JARLIN010000318.1 GCA_031291715.1 Rhodopila sp.
AACCGAACCTGCCAAGTGTAAAAAATTCCGACAACGGGTCCGAATATCGGACCGGCTGCACGCTCCGCACGGTTGGCGTTTCGCTCTGATCGGATAAGGACGGACGCCCTCGATCAAGTCTGGAAAGGCCCTGGGATCAAAAAAGCGCTCGCCGGGCGCGATGCATGGGGAGCGATCCGTTTCCGTTTGCGCCAAGACGATCAGGCGTTGGCCCGAGGATCGACCCTGAAAAGGTATGATCCCCCGGATGGTCGGGAACTCAGAATTATCTCGTTGAGAGAGAACTCGATCGCATCCAAGGACTTCCCTCGAGCCTGACCCCCGAGGCGCTGGTCGCGACCACCCGAAGGCGGCGACGTCGCGGAGCGGTCGCAGGGTGTCGGAAAACTTTACGACTCAGTCAGCCTTGCTGAACGAGGCCGCCCTTATCCCTTGATTCATAGACATAAAGTGTATTGGCACGCTGATTGCGTCTTCTGCTCCGAACACAAGTGAGCCCACCTGAGGCCACGAATTTGAGACGAGGTCGTAGCATGTCGGCGCAACGCACAATGATTCCAGCCCTGGCGATGTTCCTCGGCCTTTGCGCGTCGGCTCATGCCGGAATCATCGTGAACACGATTGGAGTGGGTGGGGATACGCTGAAACCCCTCGCTGGGGGCGCGTCGGCGGAATCGTTCGTCGCGACAAGCACCGGACTTGGCGACATAGAACTCGCGTTGAGTAAGACGAGCGCCGCATCGACAGGCAGTGTCGTGATAACGATCCGCGCTGACACGGGGTCTAACAAGCCTTCCTCCACGGTTCTGGATACCATCGCCACGGTGCTGGAGCAGAATATCCCCACCGGCTCCGAATCCCTTTTCGATTTCTATAATATTTCCCTCGCCAACCCACTCACGATTGGAAGTCGTTACTTTATAAATGTTACCTACACCGGCATTAACTCAGCCGATGTTTACACGACAGCAATAGCGCCCTCCGTCGGGACGGCCAGCACTGTCCTTGCTGCTGGGAACACCGATTACTCATACGCAGGCGGGGCCGGCACAACCTCTTCCTTGATGATGATTTGCATCAGTACCGACGGTTCTTGTGCGGCAGCTAATGGGGCGATTTACAGCTCAGTCAATACGGCAGCCCCCGAACCCGCCAGCGTCGCGATCGTGGGCGCAGGTCTGACCGGGCTCGGCTGGGTCCGTCGGCGCAAGCCCGGCCGGTCTTCCAGGAGTGGCAGCTGATCTGTCTCGGCGTGGCTTTCGGTTAGATTGGGAACTCGATAGATGGCAAACACGTTCACCTTTTCGTACGGCGGCACCGATTACAGCTGGGACACGTCCACAAATTGGACGCCGACCTCGCCAGCTGTCGACTATTACGGGAACGGGACGACAAACGCCAACTCGTTCGTCATGGATTCCACCGGCAATGGTGGAGATCCCTATACGGCGACGTTCGGTGATGACGCCGGGGCCGACGGCTTTTACGATCTGACCATAGCATATACTGGCGCGACACTTACCCAAAACATGGGTCCTGGCACCGGACTAAATTACGACGATGCGATCACGATATCCGCTGGCACGTTGGATTTGGGTGATTACGGGGGCATTAACTGGACGGGCGTAGGTACCACAGGCGGAGCCATCGTGCTCGGCGCCGACGGCGTGATCCAGGGTGAGGGGTATATCGGGCAGACCATCGCGGGGATCACCGGCACTGGCACAATCAAAGCGATATACGAAGGCGACGCCTTTCCGCTCAACATACAGACCGCGATCCACTCGGGTATCCATGTCGAGATAACCGCGGGCGCGACTTTGGAGATCGGGGCCGCGATTGACGCCGGGGTGACTATCACCCTCGATGATCCCGACTCCAGCACGCTCCTATTGGATGATACCGCGGATTTCCAGGGGACGATCGTCGGGCTCGCCACCAGCGACTCCAACAGTTTCGTCGATCTGACCTATTTAGACCCGACCACGGTTGATCATACGAGTGTAAACGACGGTGTCGTCACGCTGTACGACAGCTCGGGTAATACGCTGGCGTCGCTCTCCATTGCCGGCGGGTATACGAGTGCTGGATTCAAACCCGACGACAACGGCGGAACTGACGTATTCATCGTTTGCTTCGGGTCCGGAACACAAATTCTGACCCCGGATGGAAACGTCCCGGTCGAGGCGATCACCGCCGGCGATCAGGTTATCGCCGTGGTCGATGGCCAGCGTGTCGCACAGCCCGTGAAGTGGGTCGGCTACCGCAAGCTCGACCTGAATCGGCAAGCGAACGGGGCGGCCCTGGCGCCGATCCGCATCAAGCGCGGCGCGATGGCCGAGGGCCTGCCCGCGCGCGATCTGCTGGTTTCCCCGTGCCATTGCATGCTCATCGATGGCAAGCTGGTTCCGGCGAAGTTGCTGGTCAACGACATGACCATCGTCCGTGAGACGGCGATGACGACGGTCGAGTACTACCACATCGAACTGGACCGCCACGCGGTGATCATCGCGGAAGGCGTAGAAACGGAATCCTATCTGGATACCGGCAACCGCGCCTTCTTCAGCAATGCCGGCCTGGCGCTGATCCTGCATCCCGAATTCCATGTGAATGCCGGCCTGCGCTGCTGGGAAACGGATGCTTGCGCCCCGCTCGCGATCAGCCCTGCCGCCGTGCTGCCGGTCTGGCGCCCGATCACTGACCGTGCGGTCGCGCTCGGCTACGTGCCGCCGACCCACGCGACCACGACCGAGGCCGACATCCACCTGGTGGCCGATGGCCGCCGGATCGACACCATCGAGGTCAAGGGCAATGTTCACAGCTTCATGGTCCCGGCCGGGGTGAAGTCGCTGGCGCTCGCCTCCCGCTCGGTGGTGCCCGGCGACCTGAAGCCGTATCTGGATGACCCGCGGCAGATTGGGGTGGCAGTGCGCGGCATCACCATCCGCGGTCAGGCCGGCCGTGCCGAGTTCGCGGCGGACCATCCTGCTTTGGCCCATGGATGGCATGCGCCGGAACGGGCCGATCGCGCGCTGTGGCGCTGGACCAAGGGGCATGCCGCCCTGCCGATCGGCGCCGTGGAGGGCCCGGTTATCGTTGACGTGATGATATCCGAGACAACCACGTACCTGATCGACGAGGTTCGGGCCGAAGGCCGCCTCGCCGCCTGATCCGCGCCCCCGTCGCCGACCTTCTTAAACACCAGGACCGTTCCCACGGTCCTGGTGTTTTTCGTTGAACGCACGGCTTCGTGAGTGATACGCGGACGCTGCGACGCACAAGAGAGCACCCATGACCGAACTCCATTGGCTGCCAACCATTCCAGACTGGCGTCAACGGCTGCGCGCCCTCCCCACCGACCGCGACACCGCCTGGGACAATGCCGTGGCGCTGGCGAATGCGCGGCTGAACTTCGTGCTGACCAACGCGCTGGACGAAACGATCCGCCAGGTGCTGCCCACCGGACCGGAGACAACGGCCACCAAGAAGGTGCGACTCGCGGTGCTGGGGTCCTCCACGCTGACGCACCTGCTGCCGGGCATCCGCGCCGCCGGTCTGCGCCGCGGGATCTGGATCGACACCTACGAAAACGATTACGGCCAATACCTGCAGGAACTGTCGGAACCCGACTCCCCCCTGCACGAATTCAAACCGACCGCGATCCTGATCGCGCTGGATGCCTACCACCTGACCGCCGGCATCACCTCGGGCCTGGACGCCGAAAGCGCCGAGGCAGCGCTGACGGAAATCCAGGACCGTATCAAGGAAGTGTGGCGTCTCGCCCGTGACGCCTTCCGTTGCCCGATCATCCAGCAGGCGGCGCTGCCGGTGCATCTACCGGTGCTGGGGAATAATGAACACCGCCTGCCCGGCTCCCGCGCCTGGTTCGTGACGCGTTTGAACCAGGCGATCCGCGCGATGGCGGAGGCCGAGGGCGTCGATATCCTGGCGGTCGATGACCGCGCCGCCCGCGATGGCATCGGCAAATGGCACGACAGTGCGCTGTGGCACCGCTCCAAGCAGGAGGTTTCGCCCACGGTCGGGCCGCTATACGGCGACCTGGTCGGGCGCTGGCTGGCGGCGAAGCAGGGGCGCTCGTTCAAGTGCCTGGTCCTGGACCTGGACAACACCGTTTGGGGCGGCGTCATCGGGGACGACGGGCTGGAGGGGATCGCGCTGGGCCAGGGCAGCCCGCTGGGCGAGGCCTATACCGCGTTCCAGGAATACGCCCGCGAACTCAGCCGGCGCGGCGTCATCCTGGCGGTGTGCTCGAAGAACGACGAAGCCAACGCGGTGGAGCCTTTCGAGAAACACCCGGACATGGTGCTGAAGCGCGGCGACATCGCCAGCTTCGTCGCCAACTGGCAGAACAAGGCCGACAACATCCGCGCCATCGCGCAGGAGCTGAACATCGGCCTCGATTCGCTGGTGTTCATCGACGACAACCCGTTCGAGCGGAACCTCGTGCGGCAGGAACTGCCCATGGTCGCGGTGCCGGAGGTGTCGGACGATCCGACCGGCTATCCGGTCGCGCTGGCCGATGCCGGGTATTTCGAGGGCCTGTCGGTTACCGACGAGGACCGGGAGCGCACGTCGCAATATCAGGGCAACAAGGCGCGCGACGCACTGAAGGCGGCGGTGACGGACCTGCCATCCTATCTGCGCGGGCTGGAGATGCAGCTTGTCTGGAAGCGGTTCGACAAGATCGGGCTCCAGCGGATCGTGCAGCTCATCAACAAGTCCAACCAGTTCAACCTGACCACCCGCCGCTATACGGATGAGGACGTGATCGCGGTCATGGCGGACCCGGACGCGTTCGGGTTGCAGCTCCGCCTGTTGGACCGTTTCGGCGACAATGGCATCATCGCCATCATCATCGGGCGGTTGCGGGAGAATAAGGACCTGTATGTGGATACCTGGCTGATGAGCTGCCGCGTGCTGGGGCGGCAGGTGGAGCCGACCACGCTGAACCTGATCGCGCAGGAAGCGGCGAAGCTGGGGGCCAGGCGGGTGGTGGGCGAGTATATCCCGACCAAGAAGAACGGGATGGTCAAGGACCACTATGCCAAGCTGGGCTTTACGGTTATGGAAACCGACGAAGCGGGCGGCAACCGCAACATTCTGGATCTGGCGGCGTTTACCCCCGCCGAAACATTCATTCATGTAGTCGAGGGCTAAGCTGATGGCGACGGAAGCCGAAATCTACGGCGCGCTGACCGAAATTTTCCACGACGTGTTCATGCGCGACGACATCGTTCTGTCCGCCGAACTGACCGCCAAGCAGGTCCAGGGCTGGGACAGCTTCAAGCAGATCGAGATCATCATGGCCTGCGAGGAGAAGTGGGGCATCAAGTTCAACACCCGCGAACTTGATGCGCTGCGCTGCGTCGGCGATCTGGCGACGATGGTCGGAAAGAAAGCGGGCTAATCAGGGCGAGGGCAACCGTCCCTCCCTTACCACCACGGCCGGGCGCGTCCCGGCCATCCGCCGCCAGTCCACATCACCCCTCCAACAAGTGGCCGAACGCCCGTAGGGGACGCAGATCGTCGCAGACGATCTTGGTGATCGCCAGCAACGGCACCGCCAGGATCGCGCCGGGTACCCCCCACATCCAGTACCAGAAGATCAGCGCCAGGATCACCGCAACCGGGTTGATCGTGAACCGGTGCGCCAGCAGCATCGGCGTGGCGATCTCCCCTTCGGCGACATGGATGCCGAAATACAGGCCCACCGGCAGCAAGGCCCACCAGGTCACGCCGAGGGAAACGACGCTCGCCATCAGGAAGACCACGATCCCGACCATTGGCCCCAGGATCGGCACGAAATTCACCACAAACGCGACCGCACCCCACAGTACGGGATTGGCTACTCCACAAAGCCACATAACGCAGCCGGTCAGGATACCGACGAGTGCGTTGATGCAGGTCACCGTGAGGAGATAAACGGAGACATCCCGCTCAATGTGCATGGAGAGCTCAACCGCCTGCCGCTTATCCTTGAAGCGCGGGAGGATCTCGACCATCCGCCGCAGGAAGGTTTCGCCGGATACCAGCATGTAAAACAGGATTAGCAGCGTACTGAACACACCAGACGTCGCCGTGGCGGAACCGCTGAGGACCGCGCCCACCAGGCTGGATGGTCTTACCGCCGGCGCCTGAGGGGCCCCACCTGCGTCGCCTCCGGTCAGCCCCTCGATCTGTTTCATCATGCCCTGGACTGCTTCGATCGGCTGCTTCAGGAACCCGAGACTCTCCTGAAGCTTTGGAATCGCCTCCGGCAGCTTACCCGCCCAGGCGGCGGCGGGACCGGCGAGCACGCTGATCGTACCACCGAAGGCCAGCAGCACCAGCAGCACGGACAAGACCGCACCGATCGCGCGCGGGACACGAATTCCCTCCAGCAGGCGGACCAGAGGCTGAAGCAGAAGCTTGAGGACGATGGCCAGGATCAGCGGCAGTACGATTTCCGCGGCAACATACAGGGCGGCCATCACCGCCAGGACGAACAGCCCGCCCAGGAAAACCGTCTTCGGGTCGGTAGGCAGCGGCATGTCCTCGGCTTCTTCGGCCGCGGCGCGGAACGTCTTCTTCTCGGTTACCGTGCCTACCGTCTGGCCGCGGGTAATGTCACCCTCGGTCTCGGTGACCGCGACGAATTCGCTGCGGGTTTCCTCAGCTACGAGGCGATCTTCGACGGAGGGAGGCTGCTGCTCTGTCAGACGATCGGTCCCTTGATCTCGCGCGTCAGCTTCTGGCGCATCGCCTCAGTGAAATCCGGATAGTCGCGGCAGGTTACGGCGAAGGCCCCAGGTCCCCCGATCACCTCTTCGGTATAGGAGGTCAGCAGGTCGGGCTCTTCATGCAGGATGCACAGGCCATTGATGGTGATATCCGCCGCCACCATACGGTCGCGGACCGGCCCGGGTGCGATTCCGTCGTTGGAGCGGCCGTCGCCGATGACGTTCACGATGTTGCGCTTCGGAACAGCCGGGACCTGGGCCAGCAAGGTCAGCGCCGACAGGAGAGCCTCGCCGATGGCAGTCGCACCGGCCTTCACGGTACGCGGCATGTTATCGACGCTGTCGGCGAAGGCTTGCAGGTCCGCGGCGGTGGCGATCCGGGTCCAGCCTGTGATGATGTCCTGCTGGCCGGCGCCGGACCACAATAACAATGCCAGGACACTGTTACCGGTCAGGCCAGCGGCGACGGTGGGATCCCTCAGGGCGGCGGCCATTCCGCCGGCGATCAGACCGAATTCGTCATAGGTGACGCTGGCCGACCCATCGACCGCCAGCACCATCGCCAGTTCGACGTGATCCACCGCCGATCTCCCCTATCACGCACCGAGGTCAGGAAGGCGGGGCTTACTTCCGCTGCTCGATATTGGGAAGCAGCGCCGTCAGCAGGCCGATCAGCGGCAGGAAAGAACAGACGCGATAGACGGTCTCGATCCCGGTCACGTCGGCGATGCGGCCCAGCGCGGCAGCACCCAGGCCGCCGAGACCGAAGGAGAAGCCGAACATCATGCCGGCCACGAGGCCAATCCGGCCCGGCAGCAACTCCTGCGCATAGACAATGATGGCGGAGAAGGCGGAAGCCAGGATCAGGCCGATCACCACGCTCAGGATGCCGGTCCACATCAGGTCGGCGTAGGGCAGCATCAGGGCGAAAGGGAACGCGCCCAGGATGGAGAACCAGATCACCGGCTTGCGGCCGAAGCGGTCGCCGATCGGGCCGCCGGCGAGGGTGCCAGCGGCGACCGCGCCCAGGAAGGCGAACAGCATGTACTGCGCGCTCGGCACGGACAGGTGGAACTTCTGGATCAAGTAGAAGGTGTAGTACGAACTCAGGCTGGACGTATAGACGTTCTTGGAGAACAGCAGCACCAGGATCACGGTGATCGCGCCGATCACCTTCGCCCGCGGCAACGGCGACCGAGGGATCACGACGGGCGCGCGTCGGCCTCTGCGGGCGACCATGGCGGGGTGGCGCGCATACCAGGCGCTGACATTGGTCAAAACCACGATCGCCAGCAGCGCCGCGGCGGAGAACCAGGCGATGCTGCCCTGGCCTTTCGGCACGACGATGAACGCCGCGAGCAGCGGGCCGACCGCCGATCCGCTGCTGCCGCCCAACTGGAACAGCGATTGTGCGAACCCGTAGCGGCCGCCGGACGCCATCCGCGCGACGCGTGACGATTCGGGGTGGAAAACGGAGGAGCCGACGCCGACCATCGCCGCCGCCAACAGGATCATGGGGTAGGTGCTGGCAACCGACAACAGCAGCAGGCCCAGCAAGCTGCATCCCATAGCCACCGGCAGCGAGAAGGGGGTCGGCCGTTTGTCGGTCACCATGCCGACTACCGGCTGCAACAGCGAGGCGGTCAACTGGAACGCCAGGGTGATCAGTCCGATCTGGCCGAAATCGAGCCGGTAGGACTCTTTCAGGATCGGATAGATCGCCGGAACCAGCGACTGGTTCATGTCATTGAGGAAATGGCAAAGGCTGAGCGAAATCAGGATAGTGAAGGTCGTGCCCGTCTCACTGGCCGCGGACGGCGTCCTTGGGTGGCCGACGATAGCCGCACGCTCCGGCGTTTCCGCCTCGCGCGACCGCACCACAGGTGCGGCTGGCATGGAGACGATGGTGTTCTCGCTCACGGGCTTTTCCTTGGTACGTTCCTGCGCCAGGAATTACTATGCCGAAACGCGGACTGTGGCACCTATGCGTCTAGCGTGGACCTGCCATCTTGGTTCTCGCGATCGTTGGTGGAATCCCGCAAAGTTTCGCCTTAATCCGTAGCAATGGTCACGACGTTGGGCCGGCACCCGTACTTGGCTGGCACGGAATGGTGACTGGAGGTTTTTCGATGCCCATGTCCCGGAAGGAAGCGCGCGGCGCTAAAGCGTTCGCGTTCCCATTGTTCGGGATCTTTCTTCTGCTCGCGTTCTACTGGCTGCTGGCGGACTGGCAGGACATGCCGTCAATAATCAGCAACACCCTCTCCGCGATACATTAGCCAAGCTGATTGGGCTGATAGAGACGCATCGGCGCTAGTGTCCCGAATCTGAAGTTCGCCATAGTGGGTGAACTTCAGATTCGGGACACTAGCTCTTTATATTCAGTGGCCTGCTCATCCCCGAAGCCCACCCATGATGCGACGAACTTCGGGGGCAGGACACTCGGCATTCAAGGCGACGAGAGCGAGACAGGTGCGCCCTAAAGTGGCAGTCGGCTCTCAAGCTGTCGGAGGGCACGCTTCGTCGCGGCTCGGCGGAGCGGCAGCGTCGGCCCTCCCAACCAGTTTGAACTGGCCCTGGCTGCCAACCGGCCCAAGCGGAAAGCCGATGATCCGATCACCGGCTGAATCGCCATTACAACCTGCGATACCTTTAGCCGCGGGCGCCGCGCTGGCACAGATCGGCGTTGAAGGCGGGGTCGAACACGCGGCTGACATCGGCGCGGTTCAGGCCGATATCCCACAGTTCACGGTCCGACATGGAAGCGAGTTCCGCAGCGGCTTCGTTATCGCGGCGCCACGCTACGAAAGCGGCGACCTGCTTCGACAACCACGCGGCGAGTCCGTTCTTGCGCACGGCCTTCGGCGCGGCAGGCGCCCGCAGGTTCGGCTCTTCCCATTTGGCGTCGATATAGCTCAAGCTCGGAAGCTTGAAGGCGAATTGAGTATTAGCGGTGTGAGCGCTCATGGTGGATGTCCATACGAACCCAGGTCCTACGCGACGTCGGGGTGGCGGGGCGCCCCCGGGTTATGATGCAGTGCAACATAGAACGGCTCGCGTTGGTTATAAGCGCGAAAAACGCCCAAACTGCCATGCGTCAATCGCATGGATGCCGCATGAGTCATGAATTTTCACGCGCCTGCGTACACGAAAGGTCGGAAATGAGTTTGTCAGCGTTATCGGCACTACGGCAGGAACTGGCACGTCAGGGCCTCGATGGCTTCATTGTCCCGCGGGCGGACGAGCATCTGGGTGAATATGTGCCCCCAGCGGCGGAGCGCCTGGCCTGGCTCACGGGCTTCACCGGCAGCGCCGGTCTGGCGGTCGTGCTGGCCGGGACCGCCGCGGTCTTCACGGATGGCCGCTACGTGCTGCAGCTCGCGGAGCAGACCGACCCGGATCTGTGGCAACGCCTGCACATCACCGAGCAGCCGCCGCCATCCTGGCTCGCCCAGCATGCGCCAAAGGCTGGACGCATCGGTTATGACCCGCTGCTGATCAGCGAGGACGGCCTGGCCCGCTACACCGACGCCGGCCTGACGATGGTGGCAGTGGACAGGAACCCGGTCGATGCGGTCTGGACCGATCGGCCGCCGCCGCCGCGCGCACCAGCCCTGCCCCATCCGCTGACGTACGCGGGCCGAAGCTCGGAAGACAAACGCGCCGATGTGGCCAAGCCGCTGCGAGAAGCGAAACAGGATGCGGCGGTTCTGACAGATCCCGCTTCGATCGCCTGGCTGCTCAACATCCGCGGCAACGACGTCCCCTTCACGCCCTTCGCGCTCAGCTTTGCTCTTATACACGCGGATGGCGCGACGGACCTGTTCATCGATCCCGCCAAGGTTCCGCCCGAGACGCGCGCCTGGCTGGGAAACAAGGTGGCGGTCGCGGACCGCGACGCGCTCCTCCCCGCACTGCGGACGTTGGCGGGAAAAACGGTCCGGGTTGATCCGGCCGGGTCCCCCGTCTGGTTCGCACAGCAGCTTCTGAAGGCCGGCGCGGTGGTGGCCTCCGGCAGCGATCCGTGCCTGCTGCCGAAAGCCTGTAAAAACGAAACCGAGCAGCGCGGCGCCCGCGCGGCGCATCTACGCGACGCGGCCGCGGTGTGCCGTTTCCTGCACTGGCTCTCCATCGCCGCACCGACCGGCCAACAGACGGAAATGTCCGCCGCCGACACCCTGCTCGCGTTCCGCCAGCAGATCGAGGGCTTTCGCGGCGAGAGTTTCCCCGCGATCTCCGGCGCCGGCGAGCACGGCGCGATCATCCATTACCGTGTGACGGAAGAGTCGAACCGGTCGATCAACCCGAACGAGGTGTATCTGATCGACTCCGGCGCACAGTATCCCGATGGCACGACCGATATCACCCGCACGGTTTGGACGGGCCCACGCAACGCACCAGACGCATTACGCGATCGCGTGACCCGCGTGATGCAGGGCCACATCGCCATCGCGACGGCCGTTTTTCCGAAGGGCGTCGGTGGTGCCCATCTGGATGCGTTCGCGCGACGCGCTCTCTGGCGGGCCGGTTTGGATTACGATCATGGTACCGGCCATGGCGTCGGCAGCTATCTGTCGGTGCATGAAGGTCCGGTCAGCATCTCCCGCCTGGCCCGCCCCGTCCCGATCGAGGCCGGCATGATCCTGTCAAACGAGCCGGGGTTCTACCTGCCCAACCAGTATGGCATCCGGCTGGAGAACCTTTTGCTGGCCCAGCCGGCCGATCTCCCTGATGCCGACAAGCCGTTCCTGTGCTTCGAGACACTGACCCTCGCCCCGTTCGATCGCCGCTTGCTGAATCCGGCGCTGATGACCGTGGAAGAGCGAGAGTGGTTGGACGCGTATCATGCTCGCGTACTGCTCGCTGTCGGGCCGGCTCTCGAACCAGCCGAAAGGGAATGGCTGACCGCTGCCTGCGCGCCGCTCGCCCGCGGATGATCAGGCGACCTGGCGTTCCCCGCCGGCGGCGACGCGCGGCGGGAACGCCAGGGCGATTTCTGTCGAATGCAGCGATAGGTTGGGGTTCCAGTACGGGTCCTTGTCCAGCTTGTGACCCCAGCGCTGGTGCATATAGGCGACCTCCCGCTCGAACCGGGCCGCCTTTTCCGCCGTGCGGTCCGTCCCCCTGGACGCCGACTCCAGATGATAGAGTTCAGCGTAGGGGGTCCACAGATTGCGGTATCCTTTCTCGACCAGCTTCAGGCAGAAATCGACGTCGTTGAACGCCACAGGCAGGGCGACCTCGTTCAGGCCGCCCACTTCCAGATAAGTCTGCCGGCGAACCATCAGGCAGGCCGCGGTCACAGCCGACACGTTCCGCACTAGATTCAAGTGGCCGAAATAGCCAGGATCGCGCCGCGGCTTGTTCAGGTACTGGTGACCGGCGACGCCGAACATGCCGATCGTGACACCTCCGTGCTGAACCGTATCGTCGGGATACAGGAGCTTCGCGCCAACGGCCCCAACACCAGGACGAACCGCGTGCGATACCATCTCCCGCAGCCAGCCGGGATCGATCACACGGATATCGTTGTTCAGCATCAGGATGATGGAGCCGGCGGCTTCCTGGACCATATGGTTGTTAAGCGCGGCGTAGTTGAAGGGCCCCGGACACCGCAGCACCCGCACACGCGGATTCCGTGCCAGCTTCTCCAACAGGTTCAAGGCCTCCGGCTCGTCTGATCCATTGTCGGCGATCAGCACTTCCAGCGTTCGGTAATCCGTCCCGTTCAGTAGCCCGTCCATCGCGCGCGCCAGCATCACCGCCTGGTTGCGGGTCGGGATGATCACCGAAACCATTGGTTCGGGTTGCGGAATGGGATAGATCACCCGGCTCCAGGCCGGCGCGGCTGGGGCCGGCTGAACCTGAATCTCGGGCAGGCTGCGCGACAGAAACTCGGATACCGCACGCCGGGCGTTCGCGGCGCAGCGGTCCAGAGCGGTTTCGGAGAAGGAACGGTCACGCCCGCATTGGCGCCAGTGATACAGGATGC
This sequence comes from Rhodopila sp., assembly GCA_031291715.1. Classification (GTDB taxonomy): domain Bacteria; phylum Pseudomonadota; class Alphaproteobacteria; order Acetobacterales; family Acetobacteraceae; genus Rhodopila. The sequence goes on from JARLIN010000318.1 coordinate 12,733, forward strand.
TGGGAATATGGGCGATGCGGTCGGGTGTCGTCTCGGCCACGGCTCGCAGCGCAAGGTCGTAATCCTGGCTACCTTCCAGCCCGATCCGGAATCCGCCAACGCGCTCGAGCAGCGATCGCCGGTAAACGCCGAGGTGACTGATGAGATTCTGGCCCATCATCAGTTCGGGGCTCCAGTCGGGTTTGAAATACGGCATCGACCGGCGGCCGGCGTCGTCGATATGGTCCTCGTCCGAATAGATGACGTCGATACACGGGTCGGCCACGATCCGGGCGGCGACTTCGTACAAGGCCCGAGGCGAGATCAGGTCGTCGTGATCGAGCAGCGCAACAAACGCGCCCGTAGCGAGACCCAGGGCTGAGTTAGACGCCGCGGATATGTGCCCATTGCAGTCCCTCCAGGCGATCTTGATGCGGGAGTCCGCCGCCTGTGCCTCGCGCATCAGTACCGCGATAGACGGATCGGTCGATGCATCATCGGCGATGCAAAGTTCCCACCGTGGGTAGAACTGGGCCTGAACCGATCGGATCGCGGCACGAAGATGATCCGGCGGCGGGTTGAAGACCGGCATCACAATCGAGATCAAGGGCGGATCATCGAAACGGGCTATACGCGCGATGGCCGAGCGCCGGGCTCGCTCATCCACTTGCTCATAGAGCCGGATCCACGTGGAATAATCGTTTTCGATACCCCTGCTCTGCGCGAGGAGGTGGTCGGCGAAGCGGCGCGCCTTGGCTCGCAGAGGCCCCGGCAGGCATACGGCCGCGCCGGAAAGTCCTGAATGTGCCCAAGGCATCCAGCGCCGCGGCAACAACGCCCAGAGATACCGCAGGCTGGAGGCCACCACCCGCTTCGCCCGAAACTCTTGCGGCGGCTCCTCCGAGCTAAGGCTTCGAAGCGGAATAGGTGCGTCATACGTCGCACGGTCGCCCGAACCCGTCATGGGGGCTTGCGACCCGCGGTCCGCGCCCTTGTCGAGGCCAGTGCCGCAGGGCGTGGATGGCGTCCCGGGGCCAGGCCTTGGTCGGGCCTTCGGCCCGACCCGCGGGGCCGTCATGATGTTGAGAGGTCGGTTCCCTGCCTTTGGCGAGGCGGTTATTTCGCCGCGAGGCCGAAGGTCCGCGGACGAGTCATGCGGCGACGGATTTGGTGATAGCGGATTGTGCAAGACCTGTCCCTCTGAGCCGTCGGAAGGGTACAGGCCAATTGAGTCAAAGGTGCGCGGTTTCGACCGAACGATCAGGTGTACTCCATAACATTCCTGTGAGGCGTTTAGATCGTGTCACTCGCTTCAACATTTTTTTGGTGTGCCGTCCCAAAGCGCAGCCGTTCGCCGCCCGCGCGGCGATCGGCTGTCGCTCGTTATCATGGGCGGGTGTGTGCGGACCAATGTTCAAGCGCGTTCCCGCGATGACTCCGAGACGCCCGGCCATGACTCGGCGGCCGAGCAGCGCGTCTCAGCGTTCCGGACACCTTTGTCCGACGGCCTGATCCGCGCTGCCACGTCTCCCCCGACGCGATCCCGCGCTATCGGCCCCTCGCCCAGGCCTCGTAGCGCGCCTTGTTTTCCGCGTTCGGCGGATACAGGCCGGGAAGCGATGCGCCGTCGTTGACCTGGTTCATGATCCACTCTTCCAACCGCTCCTGGTCGGCCGCCACGGCGGCGACGTCCGCCACGAGCTTCTGGGGGATCACGACGGCGCCATCGTCGTCGACCATGATGACGTCGTCCGGGAACACCGCGACGCCGCCGCAGCCGATCGGCTCCTGCCAGTTCACGAAGGTCAGTCCGGCGACGGAAGCGGGGGCGGCCGCGCCCTGGCACCATACGGGAAGCCCGGTTCCAAGGACACCGGCCAGATCCCGGACGACGCCGTCGGTGACCAGACCGGCGACGCCCTTCTTCGCCATGCGGGCACAGAGGATATCGCCGAAAATGCCCGCGTCCGTGACGCCCATGGCGTCCACGACGGTGATGCAGCCGTCCGGCATGGCCTCGATAGCCGCGCGCGTGGAGATCGGGGACGACCAGGATTCCGGAGTCGCCAGGTCTTCCCGCGCGGGGACGAAGCGGAGGGTGAAAGCCCGTCCGATGAGTCGGGGCTGGCCCGCCCGAATCGGCTTGGTACCGCGCATCCAGACGTTGCGCAGCCCCTTCTTCAGCAGGACCGTGGTGATGGTCGCGGTCGAAACGCCAGAAAGGGCGGCGAGGGTGGCGGGGTCGATGGTCATGAGATTTTCCGATCTCCAGGTTGGCCGGCAAGTCTCCACCATTGACGCGCCATTGGCCGGGCCGCGCAAGATGGTCCCGTTTGATCGAATGGGCTGTTGACCGTTGCTAGTCGGATTCGCCGTCCGCCCCGCCTGTCATGATGGCCTGGGTGTGCTCGCACAGCTTGCCCAGAGCCTTCTGCAGGGCACTCCATTCCGCCTTGGTAAGGCCGGCGGCGAGCGTCGTTTCGATATCCCGCGCCATTGGCGCGACACCTGTAAAGATGGCCGTGCCCTTCCGCGTTAGTCGCAGAAGTCGGCCGCGGCCATCTTCGGGGTCGTGGGTCTGTCGCAGCAGGCCACGTGCCACGAGGCTCGCCGCCGCCCTGCTGACCTTCACTTTGTCCATCGATGTCCGTTCGCCGGCGGCTGTCGGCGACAGGACGCCGTATCGGCCAACCGCGGCCAGAAGCCGCCATTCCGGCATTCCCAGCCCAGATCGTGCGAGATGTTGCCGGGCGATCAATCGCGACACGGTGTCGGCGGCAACGGACAGGCGGTACGGCAAGAAATCTTCAAGCCGAAAATCGCCAGCCTGGGTGCCTCTGCCGGCTTCTACTGATTCTTTCACTTGAAACTACCTCGCATCGCTGGACTATGATGCCTCAGAAGTCGCCACACGACAACCGGCGCGTGGCGACAAACCCCCATTTTCCTTGCGGACGATGGAAACGGCGCAGCAACGGCCCATAGTCGTCACGAATGGCCGCCAAAGCACCCACTTTGTTGGCTGGTAAGGAAGGAACCGGCGCATATCGCTCTCCCGACCCCAGCAAACCCAGGGGACTCCCATTTGAAACGATACGGTCGATATTTGGCTTTGAGACAAATCAATGGCCGCGCCGATTTTTCATGAATACTACCCGGCGGGTGCAACTACTAAACATGACGATGTTATGATGCGGGAACACCCGACAATACAACCCTGACGAGCGCGAACCGGACCAAACTCTCTTTTCCTGAGAAAGACCCGTAACGACACAACTCGTTTCGCAAATATTCTTTCATGGGCCAACAGGGTGAACAAGACTGAAAGCGTCCCGCTCGATCGGAGTATCTGATATCATATCGGGTGAAACCGGCTTTCGTGCGTTCAGCACTTCGGCATGCGCCAGCATCGCGGCGCATCGGAAGACGCATCGCATGGGCTGGCATTACACGCGGTCAGAACGCATGCGAGCGTTCGTCGAGGAGGCCATCGATGACTTCGAACGAAACCATCCGCCCCGGCGAGGCCGCTACGGCGCTGCCGGACCGTACCGACGCTGGGGTTTATTTCATCGGCCACATCCGCACCCCATGGCCGACCCGCGAACTCTGCCCGAGGCGGGGCGACCCCGAAGGGCCGGAATGCCGCATCGAAATCGACCCGCGCTGGGTCGAGGCGCTGGAGGGGCTGGCGTCGAATCCGCGTATTCAAGTGCTGTACTGGATGCACGAGGCGCGCCGCGATCTCGTGGTGCAGATAACGAGGCGTTCGGGTCAGCGGATAGGCACTTTCGCGCTGCGCTCCCCGGTGCGGCCAAACCCAACCGCGTCTTCCGTGGTCGAACTGGTCGCGGTGGAGGGAACCACCGTGACCGTCCGCGGCCTGGATTGCCTGGACGGCACGCCACTAATTGATCTGAAGCCGGCTCGGGATTAGAGCGCAATCGCTTGCGGCGAAACCGTAAGGAAGCGTGAATCGCGGTCTCGGCCAGCGCCTGGACGTCGAACCCCATGCAGCCCTCGTCCGGCTGAGAGGCCGAGTTGTGCAACTTGTCCTGCGGTCCCGCCTGTGAAAATCGGATTCTGAGCCGGAACGACAGAACGCGCTCCGCTATGAGGGCGAAATCCTTTCAGCCAGTCGTCGATCATAGCCCGCGTATCGCCGAGACCTTCCTCGGCTGGCTGGAACACCAGCTTGACCGTTCCGGCGAACTGGGGCGCCATCTATTTCATTACCACAGCGACGCCGAGAAGGGGCGCGGTGTGGATGTCATGGCCGCAGGCATGCATCAGGCCTTCGCGCGTGCTGGCCAGGGGCAGGCCGCCGGTTTGGGGATCGGCAGCGCGTCCATGCCGGCACGGATGGCCAGCACTTTCCCCGGACGGCCGCCCTGGATCAGGCCAACCACGCCGGTCTTGCCGATACCGGTCCGGTGCGGAATGCCTAGGCGGGTCAGTTCCGCGCTGACGACGCCGGCGGTGCGGACTTCCTCGAACCGGAGCTCGGGATGGGCGTGGATGTCGCGAGGGAGGACGATCAGGTGCTACTCGATCTGCGGCACGGATCGCGGTGGACGGGTCGATGGCCAGGATGTCGTTCAACGTAGGTCCCCCCCTTATCGGCATCTGCGTATCGCGATCCGCCCTTGCCTGCCGCCGCTGCCGCCGCTATATCCCCGCCCCTGTCTGCGAGCCCGGGCCTGGAAAGGGCATGCCCGGCCGCGACTGCTTGCCGTCGATCGTCCGTCGTGGATGGGCAAGCGCGAAACAGAAGGAGACCAAAATGCCCAAAATGAAGACCAAGTCGTCGGTCAAAAAGCGGTTCAAGATCACCGCGACCGGCAAGGTTCTGGCCGGACCCGGCAAAAAGCGCCATTGCTTGAGCGCTCGGAGCCAGAAGGCCAAGCGTACCAATCGCGGCAGCCAGACGCTGACCCATGCTGACGGGATTACCGTCAAGCAGTGGGCCCCCTACGGCATCGCTTAAGGGAGTAAGCACAGCATGGCACGCGTCAAACGGGGTACAACCACTCATGCCCGCCACAAGAAGGTCCTGGAGCAATCCAAGGGCTTCGTCGGCCGGTCGTCCACCAATTACCGCATCGCGCGGGAGCGGCTGGAGAAGTCGCTACAATACGCCTACCGTGATCGCCGGGTTAAGAAGCGGGAATTCCGCGGTCTTTGGATCCAGCGTATCAACGCGGCGGTGCGCGAGCACGGGATCACCTACTCACAGTTTATCGCCGGGCTGAAGAAGGCCGGGATCGAGATGGACCGCAAGGTTCTCGCCGCCATCGCCTATGACGATGCGGCCTCGTTCGCGGCCATCGTGCAGAAGGTTCAGGCCGCCCTGGCCTAGCGTTTACCCTCGCCCCTCCTCCCGTGAGGGCCAGGCATGCCCCGGCTACCTGCGCAAGAACGGTTGGGGGGCGGATGGCCGGGACATGTCCGGCCATGACGATCTAGAGAAGGGGCCGCCTGAACAGGGCGGCCCTTTCCGTATTCGGAACCGAGTCATGAATGACGATCTTGAAGCCCTGAAGACCGAGACCGATGCCGCATTGGCCGCCGCCGGTGATTTGCGGGCCTGGGATGCGGTGCGGATCGCCGTGCTGGGACGCAACGGCAGCCTGACCGGCATGCTGCGCGATCTGGGCAAGACCCCGCCAGAGCAGCGGAAAGACCGCGGCGCTGCGCTGAACCGGTTGAAGGACGCGCTGACGTCGGCTATCGAGGCCCGAAAGGCGCAGCTTGAGGACGCGGCGCTCGACGCTCGGCTTCTGTCGGAGCGGATCGATCCAACCCTGCCGCCGCGGCCGCGTGACTCCGGCCTGATCCATCCGATCGCGCGGACGATGGAAGAGATCGCGGCGATCTTCGGCGCCATGGGCTGCACCGTGGTGGATGGGCCGGACGTGGAAAGCGACTGGTTCAACTTCGGCGCGCTGAACATCCCGGCGCACCATCCGGCCCGCGCCGACCACGACACCTTTTATCTGCCACCGCGTGATGGCGGTGCGCCGCCGGTGTTGCGGACGCATACCTCTCCCGGTCAGATCCGCACCATGCTGGCGCAGGAGCCGCCGATCCGGGTGATCGTCACCGGCCGCACCTATCGCGCCGACCATGACGCCACCCACTCGCCGATGTTCCATCAGTGCGAGGGGTTGGTGATCGACCGCGGCATGACCCTGGGGCACCTGAAAGGCTGCCTGATCGACTTCCTGCGGACGTTCTTCGCGATCTCCGATCTGCCGGTGCGCTTCCGCTCATCCTACTTCCCGTTCACCGAACCTTCGATGGAGGTGGATATCGGCTGGAACCGCAAGACCGGGGAACTCGGGCGCGGCGGCGACTGGCTAGAGATTCTGGGCAGCGGCATGGTGCATCCGCGCGTGCTGGCCAATTGCGGCATTGACCCGCGGGAATGGCAGGGCTTCGCCTGGGGCATGGGCGTGGAACGGGTGACGATGCTGAAGCACGGGATGGCCGACTTGCGGCCGTTCTATGAATCCGACCTGCGCTGGCTGCGGCATTACGGGTTCAACCCGCTGGCGCCGGCAATGCTGCATGAGGGGATCTGAGCGATGAAATTCACCCTCTCCTGGCTGAAAACGCATCTCCAGACCGAAGCGTCGCTGGAGGAAATCACCGATACGCTGACCCAGATCGGACTGGAACTGGAAGGCGTGGAGAATCGCGGGGCGGCGCTGGCGTCGTTTCGCATCGCCCATGTGATCGAGGCGGTGCAGCACCCCAACGCCGATCGGCTGCGCGTGTGCAAGGTCGATACGGGCGACGGCATCGTGTCCGTCGTCTGCGGGGCCCCGAATGCGCGCACCGGCATGAAGGCGGTGTTCGCCGCGCCGGGCGCGTTCATTCCCGGCACCTCAGTGACCCTGAAGGTCGGTGAGATCAGGGGCGTGCAGAGCGCCGGGATGCTTCTGTCCGCACGAGAGATGGGTCTCGGCGACGATCATTCCGGCATCATCGAACTGCCGAGCGAGGCACCCATCGGGGTGTCTTACGCGGGATGGGCAGGATTGGACGATCCGGTCATCGAGATCAGCGTCACACCGAACCGCGGCGATTGTTTCTCGGTTCGTGGCGTGGCGCGCGACCTGGCCGCTGCCGGCCTCGGGACGCTGAAACCGTTCGCGCCGGCGGCGATACCGCCCCTGTTCGATGGCGGCCCGCGCTGGGACATCGCATTCCCGGAAGCCTGCCCCTGGATTCTTGGCCGGACCATCCGGGGGGTGAAGAATTCCCCCAGCCCGAAGTGGTTGCAGGATCGGCTCACCTTCATCGGGTTGCGGCCGATCAATGCCTTGGTCGATATCACCAATTTCTTCACACTTGATCTTGGCCGCCCGCTGCACGTGTTCGATGTGGCGAAGCTGTCGGGCGATGTGCTGACGCTCCGGCGCGGCGCCGGGGAGACGATGCGCGCGCTGAACGGCAAGGATTATGTCGTCGATCGCGAAGACTGCGCGATCTGCGACGCTGCCGGGGTCCAATCCATCGCCGGAGTCATCGGCGGCGAGGCGACCGGCTGCGACGAGTCCACGACAACCGTCTTCGTGGAATGCGCGCTGTTCGACCCGATCCGCATCGCGTTGACCGGGCGGCGGCATCAGATCGTCTCCGATGCACGGCAGCGGTTCGAGCGCGGGATCGATCCCGCGCTGATGCCCGATGCAATCGAGGCGGCGACCGCGCTGATCCTTGAACTATGCGGCGGCGAACCCAGCACGGTCACTGCAGCCGGCGCGGAACCCGCCTGGCGGCGCGACGCGACGATGCGCTTCGCCCGGATAGCAAGCTTTGGCGGGTCGAATATTCCCGCCGCCGAGGCCGTCGCGTCGCTGGAACGCCTGGGCTTCGCCTTGCGGCGACGCGACACGGACAGTGTCACCGTCGCGGTGCCCTCCTGGCGCAACGACATCGCTGCCCCGATCAGCCTGGACCAGTCGCCGACACTTGACCCGGCCAAAGCCGCGCAGGCCGCCGACGGATGTGCGGTGGTCGAGGCGGAGAACGATCTGATCGAGGAAGTGCTGCGCCTTCGCGGCCTGGACGCGGTGCCGGCCGTATCCCTCCCGCGCGAAAGCCCGGTGCCGGCCGCGACGTTGACCCCAAGGCAACAGCGGAACGCGCTGGCGCGCCGGACACTGGCGGCGGCGGGCCTGATGGAGTGTGTGACGTTCAGCTTCATGGCTCGCGCCGAGGCGGAATGGTTTGGCTCGACTCCGGACGCATTGCGCCTGAGCAACCCGATCGCGGCGGATCTGGATCAGCTTCGGCCGACGCCACTCGCAACACTGGCGCTGGCGGCGAAACGGAATGCGGCGCGAGGGTATTCCGATGTCAGCCTGTTCGAGATCGGGCCGGCATTCGCCACCGACGCGCCGGATGGGCAGAAGCTGGTCGCGGCCGGGCTGCGCACGGGACTGACGCCACGGAGTTGGCTGGTGCCTCAGCGGCCGGTCGATACGATGGACGCGAAGGGTGATCTCTGGGCGATGCTGACCGCGATCGGCGTGCCGTTGGAGGCGTTGCAGATTTCGGCCGACGCACCTTCCTTCCTGCATCCGGGTCGCTCGGGTCTGGTGCGGCAGGGGCCGAAGACGGTGATGGGCTATTTCGGCGAAATCCATCCTCGGTTGTTGGCGGCGCTGGACCTGCCGGGACCGATGGTCGTGTTCGAGCTGAACCTGGACGCGGTGGCCGATCCGAAGCGGCGCAAGAAGGCCGCGCCCGACCTGCCTGCGTTCCAGCCGGTGCGCCGCGATTTCGCGTTCCTGGTGGATAGCGCCGTCGCGGCCGACAGCGTTATGCGGGCGGCGCGTGGTTCGGAACGCACCCTGATCACGGCGGTGTCGCTGTTCGACCTTTACGAGGGTGACAAACTGCCGGAGGGGAAGAAATCGCTCGCGATCGAGGTCACGTTCCAGCCGCGCGAACGCACCCTGACGGACGCGGAGATCGAGGCCGCGTGCCAGAAGGTCGTCGCAGCGGTGGCGAAGGCGACAGGAGCGACGCTACGATAATCGGGTTGGCGTCTTTCGCCGCCCGCCCATGAGGCGATCCGCATAGCCGGCGTCGGCGGTATTCCTGCCGCCGCCGGCCATGCTGAAGATCCCGTTACGCTACGCCCAGCGCGCTGCGCAGATCGCCGACCACTTTGTCGGTCGTCCGCTTCCGCCAGCGCACGCGCTGCCCGATTGGGGTGTTTTCGACCTCGGGCAGCACCTTCAAGGCAACGAATACCGGCCCAGGCGCCGCCAGTATCCCCGGCAATTCCCGGCTGAAATCCTCCGGTTCGGTGAAGCTGTGGGCACGTGGATAACCACTGGCGCGGGCGATGCCGGCGTAATCGACCTGCTTGGCACCCGGCACCGGCTGGCCGCCCGTCGTGGCATAGACCTCGTTGTCCAGGAGGAAGTGATAGAAATTAGCCGGCGCCTGCTCGGCGATGGTCGGCAATTGCCCCAGGCTCATGAGAATGTCGCCCTCAGAGTCGAACAGCACAACGCGCTTGTTCGGCTGGGCAAGCGCAAGGCCGAGCCCAAAGCCGGAATGACCGCCCATGGCGGGATCACCGAGCGGGAGGTCCAGCGCCGTATCGCTGATCTGCATCCAATGGCGGCCGCCACGGCCGGAGATCACGATCGCATCGCCACGGTGTTCGGCGAAGACCTTTAATACTTCGGCTGTGTGCATCATTGCCTTGCCCTGCTTTACCGGTTGAAGCCGTGATACTCGTCGCCGACCAGGACGACGACGGGCTGACGGATTCTCTCCGCCAGTTCGAAGGCTTTCGTTATGCGATCGGAATCGGAATCGTTCTCGATCAGGTAAAACGGGATGTTAAAGGCCATCAGAAATCGTTCAGTATAAGTCGCCGCCGTATCAGTGTTCACGCCATGCCTGGTGTAGCCCCGGTAGCCGACCATCAGCACGACCGGCACGTTCAGGCCCATCAGCCAGCCGCGGATGGAATCGCCGGATTCCAGCATGCCGGTGTTCTGGATCAGGATCATCGGCTTGCGGCCGCCCGCATACAGGCCCGCGGTGATCGAGCACGCATGCCCTTCCCGTGTCACCCCGACCAGCCGGAGGTCGGGATCAGCTTTCATCAACAGATACAGCCAGTTGGTCTCGCTGTCCGGCAGCCAGACGATGTCCGTGACACCATTCTGCTTCATCTGCCGCATCACCGTCTCGGGGCTCAGCGCCACCGTGGACACGTCGTTCATGCCGGTTCCCTCCCCTCCCGTTTGTCGGGTCGCTGATACGCAGCTAACATCGGATCAATGGATAGAACCAGGGGAGCAGGCAGAATGGCCACGACAACGTTCAAGGTCGGCGACATGATCGTCCACCGGATTATCGAGATGGAGTGCGGCTTCACGCCGGCGCTGGAGTTCCTGCCGACGCTGACGCCGGAGATGCTGGCGGAGAGCCGGTCGTGGATGAAGACGCCGATGGCGCTGGACGATCAGGACCGGCTGGTGCTGTGCTTCCAGGCCTATATCGTGCGCACCGGACGCCACATCATCCTGGTTGATAGTTGCGTTGGAAACGACAAGGACCGGCCGACACGGCCGATCTGGCATATGAAGACGGACAACGTGTTCATGCAGGGCCTCGCGGAGGTCGGGCTGACGGTGAACGACATCGATTTCGTTCTTTGCACGCATCTTCATGTCGATCATGTCGGCTGGAACACGCGGTTGGAAAACGGCCGCTGGGTTCCTACGTTCCCGAAGGCGCGTTATCTTTTCTCCAAGACGGAACTGGATTTCTGGCTGGCGGAGAATGACAGGGCGACGGTGCCGCCGATCGCGGACAGCGTCATTCCGATCGTGGAAGCGAAGCGCTGCGACCTGGTCACCAGCGATCATGCGCTGAACGACCTCGTGAAGCTCATTCCGACCCCGGGCCACACGATCGATCATTACGCTGTGACGCTCGGCAGGACTGGACGCGACGCAGTCATCACGGGCGACCTGATCCATACGCCGTTGCAGGCGAAGTGGACCGATCTGGCGATGCGGATCGATTACGATCCGATCCAAAGCTCCGCGACTCGCCGGAAGTTTCTGGAGACGTATTGCGATACCGACACGCAATGCTGCTTCGCACATTTCCCGTCGCCGTCCCGCGGGTACATCAAGCGGTGGGGCGACGGGTTTAAGTGCGAGTATATTACCGGGTAATCAGACGCCTTCGACCAGCCTGATGTCTCGTTCGGCCCCATCGCCGAGCGCGGCAAGGGCGGCCTGGTAGGCAGCAGAGTCGTGGGTGGCGACGGCCTGCGCCAGGCTGTCGAACTCGATGACGACGGTGCGCTGGTTGAGTCCGGCTTCGTAGGTCTTGGCCGGCGTGCCGCGGACGATGAACGTGCCGCCACCGGCGGCAATCGCGGGGCCGGCGAGCTGCGCGTAGGCGGCGAGCTTCTCGGGGTTGGTCACGGCACGATAGGTGCCGATCCAGTACGTCTTGGCCATGGGTTCCTCCTGATTGGGATGAACCAATGTATCAGCCGGCCCGGGCAGGGCAATCATGAACGATCGATCGCGATATTCCCAAAATCATCCACGCGCGCGGTCATGCCCTTCGGCACAAGACAGGTGGCGTCATATTCCTGCACGAGCAGCGGGCCCGGGACCGAGCCGATCAAACCGGCGCGATCGGTGACTGGCGTGTCGATCCACCCCTCGCCCGGGAACCAGGCGCGACGGCTCGCGGGCACCGGCTGATCGAACGGGGGAATGCGGACAGGTAACCGAGGCTGGTCCGGCAGGCCGCGCGCCATGACGGACAGGCCGATGAGGTCCACCGGCTCGCCGTCCGGGGCACGGAAGCCGTAGGTCTTTTCGTGTTCCACGGCGAACAGCTCGGCGATGAGGGCCGGCGTGACGGCACCATCGGGTAGCGCGACTTCGATCTCGCTTGATTGGCCGGCATAACGGGCAGAGGCGGCGCGCTGGAACATCTGTCGTTCCAGGGCGAACCCGTCACGGATCAGTCGTTGCGTCCCCGCCGTGGTCAGATCGGCGATGATTCCGCTGATGCGGTTTGGATCTGCCTGGCTCAGGCGAACGCGGACGCTTTGGCGCGCGTGGTGTTCCGCATCAGCGACCAGCAGCCCGAAGGCGCTGAACACACCCGGCAAGGGTGGGATGATGATCCGCGCGATCCCGAGTTCGGCGGCGATGCCGGCGGCGAACAGAGGTCCGTTGCCCCCGAACGCCAGCATCGCGAACTGGCGGGGGTCGCGGCCACGCTCGACCGACACCGCACGGATCGCCCGCATCATCGTTGCGGAGGCAAGGCGGAGCATGCCGTGGGCCGCCTCCTCGACCGAACACCCTAACGGGCCAGCCAGATCGCGACGGATCGCGGCGCGGGCGGCGTCCAGGTCCAGGCGCATGGTCCCGCCGGTCAGGCCGCCGGGGTCCAGATAGCCGAGGACCAGGTTGCAGTCGGTGATGGTCGGTGCTGTGCCGCCTCGGCCGTAGCAGGCCGGCCCCGGAACGGCGCCGGCACTTTCTGGGCCGACTTTCGGCGCCCCGGCGCTGTCCAGGCGGCAAATGGACCCACCGCCGGCACCAACCTCGGCCAGGTCGATGGCGGGAAGTTTCAGCATGTAGCCGGCACCGACCAGCAGGCGCGATCCGGCCATGACGCCACCGCCCACTTCGAGGGCTTCGGCGCGCAGGACTTCGCCGTTCTCGACCAGGCCGGCCTTGGCGGTCGTTCCACCCATGTCGAACGTAATGATCCGGGGCTCGTCCAGACGCCGTGCGAGCGCGGCACCGCCGACAACGCCGGCGGCGGGGCCGCTTTCGATGATGTGGGCGGGCGATTCGGCGGCGAAAGCGACGGAGGCAAGGCCGCCGTTCGACTGCATCAGTTGCAGCGGCGCCTCGATCCCGAGGGCGCGCAGGCGGGCGTCCAGCGCGGTGATATAGGCACGCACCACGGGCTGGACGTAGGCGTTGATGACGGTGGTGCTTGTGCGCGGATACTCCTTGATCTCCGGCAGGATCTCGCTGCTGACAGAGATAGCGATGTCCGGCATCGCATCGCGCACGGCCTGGGCCACCGCCTGTTCGTGCGCCGGATTGGCGTAGCTGTGCAGCAGGCAGATGGCCACGCTGGCAACCTGTTCGCGGCGAAGCATCGCAAGCACCGGTTCCAGGCTAGCCGGATCCAGCGGAACGGCGACCGAGCCGTCGGGCCGCATTTTCTCGGTCACTTCCAGACGCAGGCGGCGTTCGACCAGGGCGCGCGGCTTGGTCCAGCCAATGTCGTACAACACCGGCATGCGCAGATCGCGGATTTCCAGGATGTCGCGGAAGCCGCGTGTGGTGATCAGCGCGGTTTTCGCTCCTTTGCCTTCCAGAATGGTGTTCGATCCAACGGTGGTGGCGTGCAGCACGTCGGAAACCGGACCACGGCGATCGGCAAGCAGTGATCGCAGACCGTCGATGATGCCCTCCCCATAGTCATGCGGGGTGGAGGCGGTCTTGTGTGTCGTTACGACCCCATCGGACCCAATCGCGACCAGATCGGTGAAGGTGCCGCCGATGTCGATACCAATGCGCAGGCTCATGCCGCTGGCTCCCACGCCACAGCGGGCAATGGCTTTCGTTCCGCCTTCAGACGGGCACGCAATGTTTCGGTGGCAGCGGCATCGATCAGCGGCGGATCGCCGGCGGCGACCACACCGTAATCGCGGGCGGCGGCTTCGATCGTGACCAGTCCATCGCGTAGGTCACGGGCGACCAACGCCAGGTCACGGTCCAGCGCGGGACCCCAGCCACCCGCGCCGGGAAGCTCATGCCGGAAGATTTCTCCGCGTGTCAGGTTCATCGTCAGTTTGGCGTGCAGTTTCGTTTCGGTCGGCTGGCCGGGATTCATCACGTTCAAACCCGGAGCCCCCGGCCCGCCGCCTTGCAGCCCGTATGGACGATGCGTCTGCCGATCGGCACGAACCTGCAAGATTCCCTCATCAGCCAGCATGCGCCAGGTTTTCCGCTGCGACATCCCGCCGCGGAACTTGCCCGCACCACCGGTGTCGGGGACGAATTCGTAGTCCAGCACTTCAAGCGGGTTCTCTGCCTCGATCACTTCCACCGAGAAGCTGGCCATGTTGGCGAACATGCAGGTGTTGCCGTCCAGCCCGTCCGCCCATGGCCGCCCGCCCCAGGCGCCGGAGATGAAATCGACATAGATGAACGGGTTCAGATCCTTGTCGTAGCCGCCGATGGTGAGGCCGGTGTTGCCGCCATCCGATGCCGCGAACACCTTGTCCGGATAGAGTTGTGCCAGCGCACCGAAACAGCAATCGGTGCCCCGGAAGCCAGTCAATCCGCGAGCAGCACAGGCGGCCGGCAGCTTGCCGTTGGTAATCGTCCCCGGCGGCGCGATGATCTTGATCGGACGGAACACGCCGTCGTTGTTCGGCATGTTCACCGACAGCACGGACTTTACCGCGGTGAAGCTCATGGCCGCTGTGTAGCTGAGTGTATTGTTGATCGCGCCTTTGACCTGCGGCGCGCTGCCGGTCCAGTCCACCTCCATCGTGTCACCATGCTTGCGGATGGTGCAGACCAGCGGGATCGGTTTGCCGATATCGATCTGGTCGTCGTCGATCCAATCGGTAAAGGTCGCCTCACCATCAGGCAGCTCCAGCAGGCACTGCCGGGTCAGCCGCTCGGAGTAATCCATCATCGCGACCATCAACCCACGGACACCATCGGCCCCGTAACGGCTCACCAGGTCGGTCATCCCGCGCGCCGCGATCTCGCAGGCGGCAAGCTGCGAGCGAATATCGCCGAAGACACGCCCCGGCAGCCGAACATTACGCTCGATCATGCGAAACAGCGTCGGGTTCGGCTGACCGCCTTCATACAGCTTCAGCGGGGGAATCCGCAGGCCCTCGGCATAGATCTCCGTGCTGTCGGACGCGTTCGATCCCGGCACGCGCCCACCGACATCGGTATGGTGGCAGATCGTCGCGGCATAGGCGATCGGCTTCCCCTCGGCGAACAGCGGCTTGAAAATGAAGATGTCCGGCAAATGCATGCCGCCGTCATAAGGGTCGTTGTTGATGAAAATATCGCCCTCGTGCACATCGTCGCCGAAATGCGCCAGCACCGCCTGCAACGCCACCGGGATCGAGCATAAATGGCCTGGCAGTGAGAGCCCCTGCGCCACCAGCCGTCCCTGTGCGTCGCAGATCGCCGCACTGTAATCCATGATGTTCTTCAGGACGCCGGAATACGCCGTGCGATAGATGGTCAGTACCATTTCGTCGCCGATGGCCGAAATCGCATTGCGGAACAGTTCTTCGGTGATCGGATCGGACATAGTGCCGGTTATTCCCTGCTGACCGTTTATCCGACCACCGATGCGGTTCCGTGGCAACCGTCGGGCGGCTGTGCCAAGCTGGTTAGCGAATCGTGACCAAAGGTTGCCCCTTTCATGCCTTTGCCGCCGCTCCATCGCGCGCTCGGCCTGCTTCTTCTCGTGCTCCTGGCGCGTTGCGGGGGGCCACCGGAGATCGACTGCACCCTCACCAAGATCGCGCAGATGCCATTGCAGGTGCAGGACCAGTTGCTGGTAGTTCCAGCCGGCATCAACGGTAAATGGGTCCGGCTGGTGGCCGATACCGGGGCGGAGCGAACCACCATCAGCGATGCGGCGGCGGACCGGTTGGGGCTGCCGCATGATCCCCGATACATCAACCGATCCTTGGGTATCGGCGGTGCGACCACCACGACGGATGTGACCGTGGAGCGGCTCGTACTGGGCGGGGTGCGTTTCCCGGTCGAGCGGATCGCCGTCGGCACGTTCAAGCTGCGAACCGATCGCGGGCTGGACGCCGACGGGTTGCTGGGCGCCGATATCCTGCTCGCGTTCGATATGGATATCGACGTGCCGGGCGGCAAACTCACCCTCTATCGCAGCCGGGTGTGTCCCAATATCCGGCCACCCTGGCAGGAACCGGCGGTAGAGATCATCGGCGTAAAGGCACGCAAGGATCGACTGCTGCTGCCGTTCGATTTGGACGGGGTTTCCGGCATGGCGATCCTGGATACCGGCGCGCAGCGCAATGTTCTCGGCGTGGACATGGCACGCCGGATGGGACTGAACGAGCCGGCGATGGCCGGCGATCCCACGACCCGCCAACGCGGGGTTGGGCCAGCGGTGACCGTCGCCCACCTGCACCGGTTCAACCTGCTTCGCATCGGCCCCGTCGCGGTCGAGTCCCCCTCGCTCACCGTACTGCCATCCGATTTCGGCGTAGGCGACGCGCTGCTCGGTGAGGAATTCCTGCAAGGCCGCCGGGTCTGGCTGTCGTTCCGGAACCGGCAGGTTTTCGTCTCGCGGCGTGCCGACGAACAATGATCGACAAGCTGGAAATGCTGCTGGCCCTGGCGCGCGAACAGCATTTCGGCAGAGCCGCGGAAGCGTGCGGGGTGACGCAGCCGACACTGTCGGCGGGGCTGAAGCAGCTTGAGGAAGGGTTCGGCGTTCTGTTGGTGCAGCGGCAGTCCCGCTTCATCGGCTTCACCCCCGAGGGGTTGCGCGTGCTGGACTGGTCCCGGCGCATCGTCGGCGATTACCGGGCAATGCGGGATGAGATCAAGGCACTAAAGCGCGGCTTGGCTGGGCACCTTCGGGTCGCGGCCGTGCCGACCGCGCTGCCAATCGTTTCGACACTGACGACTCCGCTGCACGTGGCGCATCCGGAGGTCGTGTTCACCATCCTGTCGCGTAACTCCATCGAGATACTGACGCTGCTGGAGAATCTGGAGATCGAAGCGGGGCTGACCTATGTCGATAATGAACCATTGGGCCGGGCGCGGTCGATCCCGCTTTATCATGAGCATTACCGGCTGCTGATTGCCCCGGACGGACCGCTTGGGGATCGAGAGTCGGTGACCTGGGCCGAGGTCGCGGGCGTGCCGCTGTGCCTGCTGACGCCGGACATGCAGAACCGCCGCATCATCGACCGGCGGCTGCGCGATGCCGGGGTGGAGCCGGCGCCGACGTTGCAGTCGAATTCAATGGTGGTGCTGTTTTCGCATGTGCGGACCGGGCGCTGGGCCAGTGTGATGCCAGCCGTTCTCGCAGAGACAATGGGGCTGCCCGGTCCGATCCGGTCTATTCCGATAGACGAGCCGACACCGCCGCCGACGATTGGGTTGGTGTATCCGCAGCGCGAACCGTTGACGCCGCTCACCGCCGCGCTGGTGACAGAGGCACGGCGGGTTGGTCCGAGGAGGATGGCGACGTTGTGATGTTTCTTTTTCGTCATGACCGGACCAAGCCGAAGCCTGTCCCAGGGGGCCCCTTGAACCGATCCGTAGGCCAGCCACGACACGGGGGGATTATCCTCGCCGGAACGTCACCACCAGCACATCACGGTAACCCGGCTTGCCCGGGTCCAATGGTTCCACCGGCGTCACGCCGTGCATCACCCGCGCATCGTCCACCAGCGCGGCATCGAGCGGCGCGGTCAGAGTGAAATCACCCAGCGTATTGCCAGCCAGATCGTGCACCGAGGTCATCCCGCTCGCGATGTTGGTTCGGTTCACCAGCAGCACCAGCACATAATCCACGCCATCACGGTGCATGCCCTCCGGCGTCGGACGCCCCTCCTCGCCGCTGCGCGCCTCGATCCGGAATTGATGCACCTCCACGTGCCAGGCACGGGCGGGCGCCAGCGTCCCGAACAGGGTCTGGCAGAACGTCAAGACCGTGGTCATCGCCGGGCCGGAGCCGATAGGCTCGGTGACCGGCTCAAACCACCGCTCGATGCCGCCGTTCAGCGTGTTGTAGTCCCGGCTTTGGTAATGCGGCTGGGCGGGCTCGCGGATGATCCCGTCCCCGCTCACCGTGAACACGGCATGGCGGCGTTTCCGATAGCGGCCACCATCGGCCATGTAGGTATCCTGACCCAGGTCGTTCCAGCTTGCCGCGAAGTGCGGCCAGTCGGTCAATGGGCCGACCTGTTCCAGCAAGGCACGCATGTCCGGGGCCCGCACGAACGTGTAGCCATCAGCTCGGATGGACTCAGTTAGCCGCTTGAGCGTGTCCATGGTCGTCCCTCTTGTCAGCAGGAGTCGGAGCCGGCGCCGATAGCGCGATCATCTGCACCGGATTGAAAATTCTGATCCCAAGCTCCTGAAACCGCCGCTTCATGCGCCGGTTGAATTCGCGCTGCACGGCCCAACGGCCTGAATCCGTGCAGACCACTTGCCCGGCGATCGTCACCGACGCGCCGTCCACCTTGTCCACGCCCCAAAGCTGCAGGTCGCTCAACATCTTGGCGGACAGATCAGGATCGGTCCGCATCTCCGCCACGATCGCCTTCAGTTCATCCGCGACGCGATCCGTATCCTCGTCGTATGCAACGCTGACGTTGATCGAGGCATTGCCCAGCCCACGGTTGACATTGGTGACGCTGGTGACGCCGCTGAACGGGATGATATGGACCGACCCATCGCCCGCACGCAGCCGGATGGTGCGGACCGACAGCGCCTCGACCACACCTGAAAGGCCGGACACCGTTACCGTATCGCCGACCTGCATGGCGTTTTCCAACAGCAGGAAGATGCCAGTGATCAGATCCTGCACCAGTTTCTGCGAGCCGAAACCAATCGCCACGCCGACGATGCCGGCGCCGGCGAGGAGCGGCGCGATGTTGATGCCGATTTCGCTCAACACCATCAACCCGGCGACGACGGCGATGGTAATCAGCAATGTCGTGCGCAGCAGCGGCAGCAAGGTGCGAAGACGCGCGGACTTGGCCATCTGGGCCTCGCGTTGCAGCCGATCCAGATGCTGCTGGACGCCGGCGTTTATGGCCTCCCAGATCCCGAACGCGAGCCCGATCGTCACGAAAAGCGTGCCGGTCGCTGACAGGATCCGCAAGCCGAGCGGACTGCTGACAAGCCAGACGAAGGTGTTCAGACCGTAGATTTGCAGCAAGCCCAACACACACACGGCGGTGACGGCCAGACGCAGGACCGTGACAATGGCCGGATGATAGCGGTGCAGCCTGGCGTGCATCCCCGGGTAGAGCGCGACGCTGTCGGGGTCGGGCCGCATGATGCGATCCACCACGCCCAGCAGAAGCAGGAGGAGGAAACGCGCGCCGATCAAAAACAGCGCGGTGACGATGAAATAGTGCAGCACGACCGCGAAGCCGTGCGGGACCTCCACCGCCCAAATCAGCCAGAGGGCGACCAGGAAAAACAATGCGACCCAGTGCCAGACGCGTGCGAAGCGGTTTCGGAACGCGGCGACCGGCCCTGTCGCACCTTGCGGGGCTCGGAGCCATTTGCGCACAGCCCGCCGCTTCTGCACCACGATCAGCGCCAGGCAGAGGTGCAGCACCAGGCCGACCGCCTTCTGAAGCGCTTCGTGTGCGATATCGGACAGGCCCAGCAGAAGCCCAACCTCCCCGATGGCATAGCCGAACACCGCGATCAGGATCAGGCGCTTGGTCCAGAGCATCAGATAGGCGGCGGTGGTATCGCGCAGATGAAATAGCCGCAGGCGGGAGGCTTCTGGCGACAGCAGCATGCGCGCCACGCACAGGAAGGCGGTGCAGGCGGCATAGGCATCGACGACTGCGAGAATAATCAGGCGGCTGACGGTCTGACCGCCCAGGCTGGACGCGGCGATCAGGTGTCCGATCACGGCGATGCCAAGAACGGGCACCAGTTCCAGAAGAAGGCGGGCGAAGACCAACGGGACGCGGCGCAACAGCGTCCAGGCGGTTGGGAGATGGCGTTGCGGGAGGGGGGGCTCGATCTCCCCCGCCTCGGCGCGAGCAACGGCATCTACGTCCGCCTCCGCGAGAGGCGGTGGCTCCTCAGGTTCCGGCTGGCGGATGGCGGGGGCCGCCCCTTCCAGAGCACGAATCGGCCGTCGCATGGCGCGCCGGAGGCCGTACGCGACGGCAGCAGCACACACCAGCACGAGAACCACACGCCACGCGACATCCATCAGCAGGTTGCGCGCGATGGGATTGGTCGCCATCACCACGGCCCACCCGTACAGCAGTGGCAGGCTTTGCACCGTATCCAGAGCGTCCATCGCCTCGTTGCCCACCCGGTTGACGAAGGCGGACGCGGACAGAAGGACCTGGGCGCCGAGGCTGTCGGGGGCGAGCGGGATCGTCAGGCCCTCGACCGCCGTCTCGGTGGGTGGCGGCGTGACCGGGTCCGCCGCCGGCGCGGCGGCCGCGGGCGTTCCGGGCTGGGCCTTGACGATCGCGTTCAGCGTGGCGGCAAAGGCCGCCCGCTTGGCCGGATCGTTCAGCATATCCAGCGCCGCCCGCGCCTGGTCGGCGGAGATGGCCGACGATGCGGGAGGCGGGTTGCTGGTCTTTTGCGCTGAAGATGGCGTTGGCACGCCAAGGAGCACGGCGCAAAAAAGGAGAAGGAGGACGCGCATCATCGGGCGGTACGACCACAGATGGCGCCGCCGGGTCAACGCAATTCCCAACATAGCACGTCCCCAGGCGGGGATGACCCCGTGGCACCACCGATGCTGTTGTCCATCATGCCACCTCCACAAATCCTTCGCATGCCCTATTGTAGGTCGATGCACGGCTTTTTGACGGTCCTTGTCGGTATCATGCTGCTAGCCACGCTGGGCGTTCTGATCGCCGGGTTGGTCGGTCTTGTGCGAGAGAGCGACCCGCGGCGGTCGAACAAACTGATGCGATGGCGTGTCATCCTGCAGGGCGCGACGCTCCTGCTGCTCGCGATTCTCATGAGCCTTTTGCGCTCCTGATCGACAGATAGCTGATCGGTGGCCGGCCCCGTTTGACACACGGAAACCCCATCAATATGGTCCGGCGCCCCTGTTGCAGGTGCGAACAGGCAACGCTCGGCACCAAGGGGAACCGAGTCGTTAGATATGTGTTCACCAACGTCCCCAGGAAGCGGTACGGTTTCCCATGAAGATAATTGTCCCCGTCAAACGGGTTGTCGACTACAACGTGAAGGTTCGCGTGAAGTCAGACGGCTCTGGTATCGAGACCGCCGGCGTGAAAATGTCGATGAACCCCTTCGATGAGATCGCGGTCGAAGAAGCCGTGCGCCTCAAGGAAAAGGGTGTCGCGACCGAGATCGTCGCGGTGTCCATGGGCGTTCCGCAATGCGCGGAAACCATTCGCACAGCGCTCGCCATGGGTGCCGATCGCGGCATCCTGGTGGAAAGCGACACCGACCTGCAGCCGCTGGCCGTGGCCAAGCTGCTGAAGGCGATCGCGGACCAGGAGCAGCCGGGCCTCATCATCCTCGGCAAGCAGGCGATCGACGACGACATGAGCGCGACAGGCCAGATGCTGGCCGCGCTTCTCGGCTGGTCGCAGGGCACCTTCGCCAGCAAGCTGGCAATCGAGGGCGGCACCCTGACCGTAACCCGAGAGGTCGATGGCGGACTGGAAACGGTCGCACTGACCCTGCCGTCCATCGTCACCACCGATCTGCGGTTGAACGAGCCGCGCTACGCGTCGCTGCCGAACATCATGAAGGCGCGAAAAAAGCCGATCGCTACCATGAAACCGGCCGATCTGGGCGTCGATGTCACGCCGCGTCTGACGGTAATCAAGGTAACCGAGCCGCCGAAGCGCAAGGCTGGCCAGAAGGTCGGCTCGGTGGCGGAGTTGGTGAGCAAGCTCAAGACTGAAGCGAAGGTGATCTGACGATGACGAGCCTTGTTCTTCTCGAATTCGACGATTCGGGCATCAAGCAGCCGTCGCGCAGCGCGGTCGCCGCGGCGCAGGCCTTGGGTGAGGTGCATGTGCTGGTCGCTGGCGCCGGCCTGAGCGGCGCGTCCGCCGCCGCCGCCAAGCTGCCCGGCGTGATGAAGGTGCTGGTCGCGGATGCTCCCGCGCTGGACCATCTGCTGGCGGAGCCGACGGCGGCGCTTCTGGTCGCTTTGGCGCCAGCGTACTCGCATCTGCTGGCAGCCACCACGGCCGTCGGCAAGAACATCATGCCGCGCGTCGCCGCGTTGCTGGACGTGCAGCCGATCAGCGACATCGCCGGGGCAGAGGATGCGGATACCTTCATCCGCCCGATCTATGCTGGCAACGGTCTGGCGACGGTGAAGTCGTCCGACAGCAAGAAGGTTATCACCGTTCGCGCTGCCAGCTTCGATCCCGTCGCGGCAGAAGGCGGCAATGCGCCCACCGAAAACGTGACGGTTGGCGATCTGCCCGGCCTGTCCAAGTTCGTCTCGGCCGAGCTCTCGAAAAGCGAGCGTCCCGAGCTGACTGCCGCCCGGGTGGTGATTTCCGGCGGCCGTGGCATGCAGAACGGCGAAAACTTTAAGCTTCTGGACCCGATTGCTGATAAGCTCGGGGCAGCGGTCGGTGCGTCTCGCGCGGCGGTCGATGCAGGCTTCGTGCCCAATGAGTTCCAGGTCGGACAGACCGGAAAAATCGTCGCGCCAGACCTTTACGTCGCTGTCGGGATCTCGGGTGCCATCCAGCACCTCGCCGGCATGAAGGACAGCAAGGTCATCGTCGCGATCAACAAGGATGAGGAAGCGCCCATCTTCCAGGTCGCCGATAACGGCCTGGTGGCTGATCTCTTCACCGCGCTGCCGGAGCTGGCGGCGGAATTGGAGCGCTCCTGAATGAACATCGACGTCAAGCCTGCCGCGGTCATGGCCCCCACACCGACGGAACCGCCGGACATCCAATCCGTCGGCATCATCGGCGCCGGGCAGATGGGCAACGGTATCGCCCATGTTTGCGCCCTGGCAGGCTTGGCGGTCACGATTGTCGATATCAAGCAAGAAGCCCTGACCAAGGCCATGGCGATCATGGCCCGCAACATGGAGCGGCAGGTCAACCGCTCCATCATCACCTCGGATCAGCGGGATGAGGCACTTGCGCTGGTCAAGACCTCGACCGAATACGCCTCCCTGCACGACGCGGATTTGGTGATCGAGGCAGCGACCGAGAAGGAAGACATCAAGCGTCTGGTCTTCAAGGAACTGATCCCGCACCTCAAGCCATCCTGCCTGGTGGCGTCGAACACGTCGTCGATCTCGATCACCCGCCTGGGCGCGACGACCGACCGTCCGGAAAAGTTCATTGGCATGCACTTCATGAACCCGGTTCCGGTCATGAAGCTGGTGGAAATCATCCGCGGCATCGCCACGGATGAGCCGACCTTCCAAGCGGTGAAAGCCCTGGCCCAGAAGCTGGGCAAGATCAGCGCGGTTTCCGAGGATTTCCCGGCGTTCATCGTCAACCGCATCCTGGTTCCGATGATCAACGAGGCGGTTTACGCTCTGTATGAAGGCGTCGGGTCGGTGTCCGCCATCGATACGTCGATGAAACTGGGCGCCAACCACCCGATGGGGCCGCTGGAACTGGCTGACTTCATCGGCCTGGATACCTGCCTGTCTATCATGCAAGTGCTGTATGAGGGCTTGTCCGACAGCAAATACCGCCCCTGCCCGCTGCTGGTGAAATACGTCGAGGCCGGCTGGTACGGCCGCAAGACCGGCCGCGGCTTCTACGACTACACCCAGACTCCGCCGCGCCCGACGCGGTAACCCTTCGTCGTCACAGCCGGGCTTGTCCCAGCCATCTCGCCGCGGCCGTTCCCGCCCGGATGACTGGCACATGCCCGGCCATGACGGCCGGGAACGTCATGGCTTCGCCGGCACCGCATAGTTCGCCGCGAGATAAGCGGTAATCACGGCCGCGGTCTCATCGTCGATTGGTGCGCCGAACGCCTTTCGCATTTTCGTCACCTCGGCCTTCCAGGCATCGGCCGAGAGAAACATGCTGTTCATGATGATGTAGTCCGAGGTGTGGCAGGCGTTGCAATACGCACTTGCCACGTCGTCTCCGGTTCCGGGCTTCAGCGGCGCGGGGGCGTCCTGTGCCAAGGCACCCCGACACAGCAGCAGCGCCAGCATCGTGATCCACAACGGCTTCATCGTGCCACCACTGCAATCGGCCGCGGCACATTGTTGTGGTAGCCACCCGGGTTCGTCTTCAATTTGTCCGCCTGCCGCTCCCCCGCATGGTTGGTCGCTCGGCTCATCAGCTTGTAGGTCCCTGGACGCAAAGACCCAGTCGGCAAACTGAACCGGCGATAGGCGTAGGGACCAAGAGGCTTCTCCAACATCGCGTCCTGCCAGTTCCGTCCACCGTCGAGCGAGATTTCCACGCGATTGATACCCGTCCCCCGATCCCAGGCGACCCCACGAATGGTAAAGCCCGACCGCTCCACCTCATCGCCCTCCAGCGGATCGGCGATGAGTGAATTGACCACGAGTTCGGTGATCGGGACGGTTGTCTCCGTGGCCTGGGACTTGAAGGGCAGTTGCACCGGAAACATGCCCGCCGGGACGCGGTAGGCGGTCTGCATCCAGAAGTTCTTCAATGGCTCCGCGCTGACCTCGATATTGGTCAGGTGCTTCATCCAGTACGTGCCGGTCCAGCCAGGAACGACCAGCCGGGCGGGGTAGCCGTTCAGCAACGGCAGGGGCGCATTGTTCATCGCAATGGCTACGATTGTGTCGCCGTCCATCGCCTTCTCGATTGGGATGCTTTTGCGGAACGGCGGAGTCCCCTCCATCGGTGGTTTGTCGGCCCCGCCGACCCAGACTTCCAGCGCCTCGGCCTTTACCCCCGCGGCCTTGAGAACGTCACGCAGCGCCGGGCCGCGCCAGACCGCGCACCCCATCCCGCCATCGGGCCATTGTACGCCGGCGACATGCGGGTCGAAGAAGCCTCGGCGATTGCCGGCACACTGGCAGACGGACAGTACCTGATTGGTCGGAAGGTCGAGCAGATCGCTCATTTTCAGTCGAATCTGTCGATTGACGGCGTCTCCACCGATGGTGAGAGACCAGCCATCCATGTCCGCCGCGGACGGCACCCCGGCCAGGTGGTAACGGACGAAGAACCGGTCGTTCGGCGTGACGACATCGGTGAAGACATTCACCGGCGTCGCATAATTGGGCGGCCGATCCGTCAGGCGCAGCATGCGCCGCTTATCGGGCAGGTTGACGAACTGGGCGACCGCCCGCGTGCCGTCGGGAAGTTCGGCGGGCAAGGTTGTGCTTTCCGCCGCTACCGAGGGCGACGCGAGTAAAGCCGCGCCCGCCCCGGCGATTATTTCTCGCCGCCGCATGCCTCTTCCCTGCCCCCTATCGTTCATCCCGTCGTGCCAACCCGGCTGGGTTAAGATTGGTGTTACCTGAAACCAGACTGAACACAATGCGGCGAGAGCGGTACTATACCACCCCGTGTTAAGTCTGACGCTCGCCCACCGTCATGGCTCCGCACGGTCCGGGCCATCTGAGGCAGCCCTGTGCTGGTTCGGATGGCCAGGACCGCGCCGAGCCACGACCCTAGCGGAAAGGTCGTACGTCACCCATTTCGCCGACTCGTACTACGCCGCGGCCTGCTGTAAGCGCTGGGCGTAACGGGTCAACGCCCCGTCATCCGTCGGGACGATCGGGGTGAAATCGGTGTGCGCGATCCACTCGGGCCTCGTCGGCTTGCGGATGTAGTTGGAGACGGCGTTCAGCGTCAGATAGACGATCTTACGCGGATACGGTGTGATGTTCCCCGCGGAGCCATGCACCAGATTCCCATGGAACAGGAGCAACCCGCCAGGCTTGCCGGTCGGGGCGACGATACCGCCTTTCTCCACCAGATCGGTCACGGTTTGCTCGTCCAGCGTCCAGAGCGGATAGGAGGTGGTGCTGGTGTCATGACCCGCAGCGAGCACCCCATGGGTATGGCTGCGCGGAACCAGCATCAGCGGCCCGTTGATCGGCATCACCTCATCCAGGAACACGGCGATGTTCATCGCCCGCGGTTCCGGCATGCCATCGTCACGTGCCCAGGTGCCATAATCCTGGTGCCACTGCCACACGTCGCCGGTGAACGACGCTTTGGCGTTGATCTTGTACTGGTGCATGTAAACCTGTTCCCCGAACAATTGTTCGACGGGGCGGATCATGCCGGGGTGGCGGGCGAGCAGGCCGTGCGCCTCATTGTAGAGATGGGCGGCAAAGGCGGTACGGGGGGCGCCGGATTTCTCGCGCCAGACTTCCGGGCGCTCCTGGCGATAGATGGCCTCGGCTTCGCTCTTCAGGACGGCAACCTCGTCCTGCGTGAAAGTGTCCGGCAGAAAGAGATAGC
This sequence comes from Rhodopila sp., assembly GCA_031291715.1. Taxonomy (GTDB): domain Bacteria; phylum Pseudomonadota; class Alphaproteobacteria; order Acetobacterales; family Acetobacteraceae; genus Rhodopila. The sequence goes on from JARLIN010000318.1 coordinate 38,936, forward strand.
CCTCCTCGTGGAACTGGCGGACCTGTTGTTCTGTCAGCATGAGTCGCTCCTCCCTCGGGTTTCCCGTGCGATTTTGGAAGTAGCTTGGCTGCGACCTGCGTCGTGTCAAGTACCGCGACGGAGGGGGAGGCGTCAGGCCTCCATCAGGGCGTGGGTGTCCTGATCGGACCAGACCAGCGTTGCCAGATCGCCCGGCTCCGTCGGCTTGCGGTAGAACATCTGGTCCGGAACAAGCGCGGACACCTCGTCACCGGCGTCGGTCTTCACCGCGACCCGGACCATCGCATCCTGGTACTCGACCGCGATCACCTGACCGTTGACATGCGGGCCGTCCTCAGCGGCCCCCAACCGGCAGCGGTCGGCGCGGACCGCGATGGACCCTTGGTCGTTACGCAGCACGTTAGGGCTGCCGATGAAGCGGGCGATGAACGGGCTGACCCGACCTGCAAGACGTTCGCCGAGCTTGGCAAGGCGATCGAAACGATCTTTCTGTGCCGCCATTTGAATAGCGAAGACCTTCGCCATGGAATCAATGATGGACTGAATGTCGTTGAGCTGTTCGATCTGGCAGCTGGTGACACGACTGTTGGACTTGCCCCTATAGGCATGAGCTGCATTACTTAATGGTCAGTTGTAGGGCCGCTACGCCCCACTCCCCCATCAATGGGTCCGTGCTAAATCTGCCGCACGCAACGAGGAGCCCTACCCAGATGACCGTCCTGATCGCCGGCGGCGGCATCGCCGGGCTAACCACCGCCCTCAGCCTACACCAGATTGGCGTGGACTGCCGCGTCTTCGAAACCGTTTCCACGCTCCAGCCGCTAGGTGTCGGCATCAACGTCCTGCCCCACGCGGTGCGAGAACTGACCGAACTCGGCCTGCACGACGCGCTGGCGGAAACCGCCATTCCGACGGCGGAGCTGGCTTACTACAGCAAGAACGGCCAGCGCATCTGGTCGGAGCCGCGAGGTCGGGAAGCCGGATACAACTGGCCGCAATTCTCCATCCACCGCGGCGAGCTGCAACTGATCCTGCTGGAGGCCGCACGGTCGCGTCTCGGCGCGCATCGCATCCTGACCGGCCATCACCTGAGCGGTTGGGAAGACACCGGCACCGCCGTCAAAGCCCACTTCATCGACAAGCGGACAGGAGCCAGACTGCCGGACGCCGAGGGCGACCTGCTGATCGCGGCGGACGGGATTCATTCCGCGGTGCGACAGACGCTATATCCCAACGAAGGGATGCCGGTGTGGAACGGCGCCATTCTCTGGCGCGGCACGACCCGCGCCAACCCATTCCTCACCGGCCGAAGCATGATCATGGCCGGCCACGAATTCCAGAAATTCGTCGCCTACCCGATCTCCCGCAGCGCGGCGGATCGCGGGGAGGCGGTGATTAACTGGATCGCGGAACGGAAATTCAGGCCCGACTACTCGTGGCGGCGGGAGGATTGGAACCGCGCCGGCAATCTGGCGGACTTTCTGCCTCAGTTCGCCAACTGGCGGTTCGACTGGCTGGACGTGCCGGCCGTGATCCAGGCCGCCAGCGGCTGCTTCGAGTATCCGATGGTGGACCGCGATCCGTTGGATCGTTGGACCTTCGGCCGCGTCACACTGCTGGGGGACGCGGCGCATCCGATGTATCCAATCGGGTCGAATGGCGCGTCGCAGGGGATTCTCGACGCCCGCGTGCTGGCCCGGGAAATCCGGCGGTCAGGTGCGACACCAGAGGCTCTGCTGGCCTATGAGGCGGAACGGCGGCCGGCAACGTCGAAAATCGTGCTGGCCAATCGGGCGAATGGGCCGGAGCAGGTGATGCAGTTGGTGGAGCAGCGCGCCCCGAACGGGTTCGCGCGGATCGAGGATGTGCTGACGGCTGCTGAACTGGAAGGCACCGCCGCCGGCTACAAGCACATCGCCGGCTTCGACAGGGACGCGCTGAATGCGCGGGCGCCGATCGTCTGAGGCGTTCGCCCTGTCCATTTCGGCATCACAATGCTAAGCGGGGGGGTCATCCGGTAGCAGGGGTTGCAAGGGCTATGACGCGCGAGGCACCTCATGCCATCGGCCAACGAGAGTCGATCTACCTCGACTTTGTCCGCAGCCTCGCGGCGTTCTTTGTCGTTCTCGACCACGCGCCCACTTTGTTCGACTTACCCAATACACCACGCTGGGGCCACGAAGCCGTCATCGTGTTCTTCGTGCTGTCCGGCTACGTCATTTGCAATGTCGCCGATCTGCGCGAAACCACCCCGCGCGCCTTTCTGATTGCGCGGTTCGCCCGCCTTTGGTCGGTGCTGTTTCCCGCTATGGTCCTGACGTGCCTGTGCGACGTGGTGGGGCGAAACCTGGGCTACAATTCATGGGCCTACGTGGACGTCCCGAGCAATGCGTTCGTGATCCGTGTCGGTGCGGTTCTGGCCTTTCTTTCAGAAACGTGGGTCAGCATCCAGCCGCTCTCCAATCAGGTCGTTTGGTCGCTCTGCGCCGAGTTCTGGTACTACATGCTTTTCGCGGCCTGGATGTTCGTTCCCGCCGGCCCCGTGCGCGGGATAGCTGTCGTTATCGCGGCGCTCCTTGCGGGGCACAAAGCCCTGCTGCTGCTTCCGATCTGGCTCATGGGTGTGGTGCTTCAACGGTCCGGAAGACTCCGGCGTCTGAGCTTCATTTCAAGCGTGGCGCTTTGGTGCGGTGGTCTGGCCATCACCGCCCTGATACTGGCAACGCATGCATATGATCCCGCCATCGACGTCATGAGGTGGCTGGTCAGCCCCTGGTTGTTCACCCACCTGGCGCAGGCACGGGTGTTTTGGTTGGACTGGGCGCTTGGCCTCACGGTCGCGGCTCATCTTCTCGGGGCGCGTGGTCTGGTGGCCCGGCTGCCGCTTGAACGAATCGCTGCGCCAATCCGCTGGTGCGCCGGCGTCAGCTTCGCGGCTTATTTGTTTCATATGCCCCTGCTGCACTTGTTCGCGGCCTTCCTTCCCAAAACCGCGGGTTTGCCGGCAATCGGGCTCACCCTCATCGCTATCGCGATGCTCGGCCCCCCGGTGGAGCGCAGCAAGCGCTGGTGGCGCTGGGCGCTGTCGCGGGTCGCCGATAGACTGCCGGACATCAGGCTCGGACGCCTGGAGATATCGTAGAAGCGGGAATCAGGCGGACGAGCCAGAGCGGCTTCTCACCTCCACCCCGGCCCAGCCCTCCAGCACCTTGATCAGCGAGGTGAAATCCGCCGGCCCCAGCCCCTGTTGCTCCGCGAACCGCCAAAGCTGGCCGACCGTTTCGTGCACCCACATCGGCACGCCAAGCGCCTCAGCTTCCTTGAGGCCGAGGACGACGTCCTTGACCATGATCGTCAGGCTGGAGCCGTAGTCGAAGCTACCGGTCAGCACGGATTTCGGCACTTTCGTGAGTGTCGCGCTGTTCTGGCCGGTGGAGACGTTCAGAACATTGACCATCTGGTCCGGATCAAGACCGCCTTTGGCGCCAAGGACCAAAGCCTCGAACGCGGTCGCCATGTTGGCGGCGTTCACCAGATTATTGACCAACTTCATCAACTGCGCCTGGCCTGGCTTGTCGCCGACCTCAAAGATGTTCTTGCCGATGCGGTGCAGCCAGGGGCGGATTTCCGCGCGCGCCTCCGGCGAACCGGCGACGATAACCGTCAGTGTGCCGGCCCGGGCGCCTTTCGGGCCTCCGCTAATTGGGCAGTCCACCAGTGTGATGCCGCGCGACTCCGCAATGGCCTGAACCTTGGCCTGAGCCGGTCCGCCGATGGTGGACATTTCCACGTAAATACGAACAGCGTTTCCGGCGGCGACATCGCGGGCCACCGATTCACTCACCGCGCCGCTCGGCAGGCATGCGAAAACAATCTGTGCCGCGTCCGCAACGCCGGTTGGCGAGGCATGCGCATGTGCGCCCTTGGCGACGAAAGGTGCAAGCGCGGCCTTGTTCGGATCGAATACGTGCAAGCTCGCTCCCGCGTCCTGCAGCCGTTCGGCGATGGCCGAACCCATCTGTCCGAGTCCAAGAAATCCAAGTTCCATGATGCGCTCCTCCTGGCCCCAATGGTGACACAGACCGCGGCCTGTCGCATTGTGTCGCGGTCCTGTTTAGAGGAGGAGACAAAATGGGTATGTTAGATGGGAAGGTCGCCGTCGTAACCGGCGCCGGCGGAGGCATTGGCCGGGCAACCGCCATTGCACTCGCGGCGAACGGGGCGAAGGTCGTCGTGAACGACATCGGCGCGACCGTGACCGGTGAGGGACACGATGCCGGCCCGGCTCAGCGGGTGGTGCAAGAGATCGAGCAGGCCAACGGCGCCGGACGGGCCATCGCCAACAGCGGCAGCGTCGCGAGCTGGGACGACGCGCAGCGCATGGTGCAGGACGCGATCGACCATTTCGGCCGTATCGACATCGTCGTGAACAACGCCGGCATCCTGCGGGACCGGATGTTCCACTACATGTCGATCGAGGAATGGGACGCGGTCATCAAGGTCCACCTCTATGGAGCATTCTATGTCTCGCGCGCCGCGATCCCGCATTTCCGCAAGCAGGAGAGTGGATGTTACACCCACATCACCTCGACCTCCGGCCTGATCGGCAGCGTTGGCCAGGTGAATTATGGCGCCGCGAAGATGGGCATCGCCGGGCTGTCGCGTAACATCGCGATGGACATGCAGCGCTACAACGTGCGGTCGAACTGCATCGGGCCCCATGCGTTCAGCCGCATGATCGAAACGGTGCCCGGCCAGACCGAGGAGCAGCTTCAGGCGCGTGCGGCGAAGACCCGTCCGGACCACATCGCGCAGTTGATCGCTTTCCTGGGAACGGATGCGGCTTCTGGCGTGTCCGGGCAGATCTTCGGCGTACGTGGGAACGAGATCTATCTGTACAATCAGCCTCGCCCGATCCGGATCATGGCTCGCCCGGATGGCTGGACCCCGGAAAGGCTGGCGGAGCAATGGCTGCCGGCGGTGAAGAACAGCTTCACGCCGCTGGAGCGGACCCGCGACGTCTATGCGTGGGATCCGGTCTGATCGTTACGTCCGGATATAACGTCTCCTGAATCGTCATGGCTGGGCCTAACCCGGCCACCCCAACCGACACGATATGTGGGGATCCCCGGGTCAGGCCCGGGGATGACGACGGGTGGGAACGACCCGACACCAAGGACTCTGCCCCATGCCATCCACTCTCCGTGGCGCCGACATCGTGGTGCGCACCCTGGAACGCGGCGGCCATACGGATATCTTTACGCTGTCCGGCAACCACATCATGTCGCTGTTCGATGCCGCGATCGACACAAAGCTCTCGTTGATGCATGTCCGGCATGAGGCCGCGACGGTCCACATGGCCGATGCGTATGGACGTTTGACGGGACGGCCGGGCATCGCGTGGGTTACCGGCGGCCCTGGCCACGCCAACGCGGTGGGTGCGCTGTTCACGGCGCTGGGGCAGGAAACCCCGATGGTGCTGCTGTCCGGCCATACCGAAACCGACCAGCTTGGCCGCGGCGGCTTCCAGGAACTGCGGCAGGTGGACATGGCCGCACCCGTGACAAAGGAGTCCTGGATGGCCACGGACACCGCCACGGTTGGCATGGAGGTGGCAAAGGCGATCCGTCTGGCGACCTCGGGCCGGCCTGGACCGGTGCATCTGAGTTTGCCCTCGGACGTGCTCGACGCGTCCGTTCCCGATAAGGCCGTCGTTTGGCCCACGGACGACGATTTCACGGCACCTTTGCTGGTGCTGAGCGACGCCGCTGCGGATGCGGTGCTGGCCTTGCTGGCGACGGCGAAGCGGCCGCTTGTGATCGGCGCGCCGGTGCTGGCGACCCGCCGCGGCCGTGATTTGCTGCGGCGGGTCGAGGGGGCATTGTCGATTCCGACGTGTCTCAGCGAAGGTCCGCGCGGCTTCAACGATGCGAGTCTGGGCGCCTATGCCGAGGTGACGAAGCGCGCGGACATGGTGCTGCTGCTGGGCAAGGCGCTGGACTTCACCCTGAAGTTTGGCGGGGCGCCGTTCGCACCGGATTGCCGCTTCATCGCCATCGACCCGGATGGCGCGATCCTGGATCGTGCAGCCCGGTCGCGCGGGCTTGTGTTCGGTTGCGTGGCCGATACCTATCCGGCGGGAGAGGCGTTGATCGCCCGTGGCAATGGTCTTCGCGGCGACGCCGCCTGGCTAGCGGAAGCTCGGTCCTGCTTCGACGACCGGCCGCCGGAATGGGGGCAGCTGGCGTCGAAGACGGAAGGACGGCTGCATCCCGCACAAGTATTCCAGACGTTGCAGCGGTTTCTCGCGCGTGATCCGGACAGCGTGCTGATCTGCGACGGCGGCGAATTCGCGCAGTGGGGACAAAGCATTCTACGAAACGACCGCCGCATGATCAACGGCGTGGCCGGGTCGATCGGGTCGTCCCTGCCGATGGCCTCGGGCGCTCGTGTCGTCGAGAAGAAGGCGCCGGTCTTCGCCGTGCTGGGCGACGGAACGTTCGGATTTCATATGTCGGAGATCGAAACGGCCGTCCGGTTGAACCTGCCCTACGTCGCAGTCGTCGGCACCGATTGCCGGTGGAACGCGGAATACAATCTGCAAGTCCGGGACTACGGGCCGAACCGCACGCATGGCTGCGAACTGAACGCCACCCGTTACGATCTGGTCGCCACCGCGCTGGGTGGGCACGGGGAGCTCGTGACGACCGCGGATGAATTGTCCGGCGCGATCGAACGGTCACTGGCGAGCGGGAAGCCCGCGGTGGTGAATGTGATGATCGAGAGTATTCCGTCACCCGTCATACGACGGAGCTGAACCATGCGTCTGTATCGCATTCCTCAGGCGACCGGGATCGACTCGCTGACTCTGGCCGAGGCCGATATCCCGCAGCCGCAACGCGGGCAGGCGCTCGTGCGGATGCATGCGGCGTCGCTGAATTATCGTGACCTTATGATTGTGAACGGACGCGCGGCACGCGGTGCGCCGCCCGCCGATCTTGTTCCACTGTCGGATGGTGCGGGCGAGGTTGTGTCGGTCGGACCGGAGGTGACCCGCGTGAAGCCGGGCGATCGGGTCGCCGGATGTTTCATGCAAAGCTGGATCGGTGGCCCGATCGGTCCGGACGATGCGGCCAGTTCGCTGGGTGGCGCCATAGACGGCGTTCTGGCGGAATATAGGTTGTTCGACCAGAACGGGTTGGTTCGCCTCCCAAACCATTTGTCGTTCGAGCAGGGAGCCACCCTGCCCTGTGCCGGCGTCACCGCCTGGAATGCGCTGTTCGGCGGCCAAACGCTTTATCCTGGCGATAGCGTGCTGGTGCTTGGCACGGGCGGTGTGTCCGTGTTCGCCTTGCAGCTCGCGGTGGCGGCCGGATTGACGGTCGTCGCGACTTCGTCGTCAGACGAGAAACTCGCCACGATGAAGCGGCTCGGGGCAACGCATCTGGTCAATTACCACCAGCATCCGGAATGGCAGGAACAGGTCGTGGCGGTGACCGATGGCGGCGTCGCCCGGGTCGTGGAAGTTGGCGGACCAGGGACGTTGCCCCGCTCGATCCTCGCGACGCGGCAGGGCGGGGAGATCGGAATGATCGGTGCGCTGACGGCGGGCGGGGAGATCAATCCGGTTGCGCCCATGCGACGCGGGCTGATCCTCCGCGGGATTTATGTCGGGTCGCGGCAGATGTTCGAGGCGATGAACCGGGCGATCACCGCGCACCGGATCGAACCGGTTATTGATCGCGTTTTCCCGTTCGAGCAGGCGGCGGATGCCTACCGGCATCAGACCGGGCAGACGCACCTCGGCAAGGTGGTCATCCGGATCACCGGTTGACGCCCCTCGGGCCAGGCTGCACCGTTTGAAAAACACAGGAGGATTCTGATGGCTCGACCATTCGAAGGCATCCGCATCATCGACATCACGCACGTCCTCGCTGGCCCGTTCGCGGCGTATCAGCTTGGCTTGATGGGCGCGGACGTGATCAAGGTGGAGCATCCGGACGATCCGGACCAGAGTCGCGATTCAGGCACCGATAACGATCTGAACCACGCCGGCATGGGTACGGGGTTCCTGACGCAAGGTTCGAACAAGCGCGCCATCACCCTGAACCTGAAAACCGAGCAGGGTCGGGCGATTTTGAAGAAGCTGGTCGCCACCGCCGATGTGCTGGTGGAGAACTACCGGCCGGGCGCGTTCGAGGCATTGGGACTGGGCTATGAGGATCTTCGCAAGATCAATCCGAAGCTGATCTACGCTTCGTTTTCAGCGTTCGGCCAGGATGGCCCCAAGCGGGTGCGGACGGCGTACGACCACGTCATCCAGTCCACGTCCGGCATCATGGCGATGACCGGCACGCCCGAGGTCAACCCGATCAAGATCGGCGCCCCGGCAATCGACTACGCGACCGGCACAATGGGGGCCTATGCGCTGTCCGCCGCGCTGTTCCAGCGGGAGCGTACCGGCCAGGGGCAGCGGATCGACATGGCGATGCTGGATGTCGCGATGATTCTGATGGCGAGCCACGTCACCGGGTATCTCCGCAACGGCAAGCACCCGAAACCATCGGGCAACCGCATGCCGCACGCCACATCCATGGCCTACGAGACGGCGGACGGCATGGTCATGCTCGGCGCTTCCAATCTGTGCCAGCAGAAGCGGCTGTGGACCGTGCTGGAGCGGCCAGACCTGATCAAGCGCACCAACGATGAACGTGATGCCGATCACGATCGCGAGGCGCACACGCTGGCCGAGATCATGCTGACCCGTTCCGCTGCCGAATGGGAAGTTTTCTTGCAGGAACGGCACGTCCCTGCCTCCCGCGTACGGACGATGGGAGAGGCGCTGGAAGATCCGCAGATCGCCTCACGCGGTTTGCTGCACCGGCATGAGCAGGCACCCGGGATCGAGGGGTCGTTCACCGTCCCCGTCGCCGCCTTCAAGTTCGAACATGACGGCCCGCGGGTCGATCGGCCGCCGCCGATGTTTGGCCAGCACAATGATGAGGTGTTGACCGAGCTGGGCTACAGTGAAGCGGACATCGCCGGATTTCGTTCGGCGAAGGTTATCTGAACAGGAGACAGACATGAAGCTTGGACGCCTGGGAGTGTGGTACTCCACTGACAAACTCGGCGGTGCGGAACAGATCTCCGATTTCGTGAAGACCGTGGAACGGCTGGGATTTGATACGCTCTGGTATCCCGAAGCGCGTGGTCATGAATCGTTCAGCGTTGCCGGGTTCATGCTGTCGCAGACGAAGACGTTGCAGATCGGCAGTTCGATCGCCTCGATCTATGCGCGCGATGCGTTCACGTCGCGGCGCGGGATGATCAGCCTGAATGATCTGTACGGCGGTCGTTTCATTCTCGGCCTGGGGGTCAGCCACGTACCGATGGTCGAGGGCATGCGTGGGCACGTATATGAAAAGCCGGTGCCGGCGATGCGGTCGTATTTGAATGCCATCGCGAAGGACCAGGCTGGGGCAGCGGATTTTCCTATCTGCATCGCTGCTCTGAGACCGTTAATGCTGAAGCTGGCCGCCCAGATGACGCAGGGGGCGTTGCCATACAATACGATCCCCAGGCACACGGCGGAGGCGGCCAAAATCCTGGGGCCGGGCAAATTCCTGGCGGTTGAGCAGAAGGTGACGATCGAGACCGATCCGGCGCGCGCGCGGGCGCTGGGGCGCAAGGAATTGTCCCATTACCTGGTGCTGGATAATTACCGGAATGCCTGGCTGGGCATGGGGTTCACTGAGGCCGATCTGTCGAATGGCGGGTCGGATGCGTTCATCGACTCGATGGTACTTTGGGGCAGTGCGGATAAGGTGAAAGAGGGGCTGCGGGCGCACTTCGCGGCCGGCGCGACGCATGTGGCGATCCAGCCGGTGCATGCGGTTGGGGATACCGCGGCTCGGGATGGGATTTTGAAGGCTCTGGCGGATACATAAGGCGGCTCGCGCCGATCCTGCTTCCTCTGTCATTGCGAGGAGCGACGCGACGAAGCAATCCCGCTGATTGTGCGCAAGCACCGTGGGATTGCCTCGCTGCGCTCCCGCTGACAAGCCGAGGAACGGTCGACGTCGTTGCGATTTATAAAGACCGGCGTTGGCCCCGACTCTCTACCCTCGTCATCCTCGTCACCCTCGTCATGGGTTAATCTTTCCACCGCCTGGCATTGGAGAATGATCGCTCCTGCCTGAAGCGATCATGCTCAGGCCCTGGCGACTAATCTGCCGCCTGCGCGTATGTCTCCAGCGGCGCGCACGTGCAGATCAGGTTCCGGTCGCCGTACACGTTATCGACCCGCTTGACCGGCGGCCAATACTTGGACGCCGCCACCCATGGCAGAGGGAAAGCAGCCTCAGTGCGTGAATAGGCGTGCGTCCATACATCCGCCATGACCTCTCGCGCCGTGTGCGGGGCATGCTTCAATGGGTTGTCGGCGCGGTCGAGTTTTCCGGCGGCGATCGCGGCGATCTCCGCCCGGATGGTGAGCATCGCGTCGCAGAACCGGTCGAGTTCGGCTTTCGACTCACTTTCCGTCGGCTCGATCATCAACGTGCCGGCGACGGGCCAGGACATGGTCGGGGCGTGGTAGCCGTAGTCCTGGAGGCGCTTGGCGATGTCCTCGACCTGCACACCGGATTCGGCGGCGAAGCCCCGGCAGTCGATGATGCACTCGTGCGCGACCATCCCACCCGGTCCGGAATACAGGATTGGATACGCGTCCCGCAGCCGGTGGGCGATGTAGTTCGCGGACAGGATCGCGACCTCGGTCGCCTGTTTCAGCCCCGCCGGTCCCATCATGCGAATGTACGCGTAGGAGATCGGCAGGATCAGCGCACTGCCGAACGGCGCGGCGGAGACGGGGCCGATCCCCGTGACTGGTCCAGCATCTTCGCGGAGGGGATGGTTCGGCAAGAACCCCGCCAAGTGCGCTGCCACGCCAATTGGCCCGATGCCGGGGCCTCCGCCGCCGTGGGGGATGCAGAATGTCTTATGGAGGTTCAGGTGACAGACATCCGCGCCGATCGAGGCTGGAGACGTCAACCCGACCTGGGCGTTCATGTTGGCGCCGTCCATGTAAACCTGGCCGCCATGCTCGTGCACCACGGCGCAGATATCGCGGATCGCGCCCTCGAACACGCCGTGGGTGGACGGGTAAGTGATCATCAGCGCGGCCAGCCGATCGGCGTGCGTCGCGGCTTTGGCCCGCAGGTCAGCCAGATCGACGTTGCCGTCCCGGTCGCAACCGACGACAACCACTTTCAGGCCGGCCATCGCGGCACTGGCAGGGTTCGTCCCATGCGCCGAGGACGGAATCAGGCACACATCGCGGTGCGACTCGCCTCGGGATTCGTGCCATGCACGGATGACCAGCAGACCGGCGTATTCGCCTTGGGACCCAGCGTTGGGCTGCAAGGAAACCTCGGCGAAACCGGTGGCGGCGCAGAGCCAGGATTCCAGGCGGCGGATCAGGGTCAGATAGCCGGTCGTCTGATCGGCTGGCGCGAACGGGTGGATGTCCGCGAAACCGGGCAGCGTGATCGCTATCATCTCGGCCGTCGCGTTCAGCTTCATCGTGCAGGAACCCAGTGGGATCATGCTGCGATTGAGGGCGATGTCCTTGTCTTCGAGGCGCTTCAGGTAGCGCAGCATGTCGTGTTCGGCGTGATGCTGGTTGAAGGCGGTTTGTTCCAGGAAGGCAGAGCCGCGGAGGACTTCGGCCGGGATGGAGGCGACGGCGCCGTCCAGGTCCGCGCCGAGAAGTTTCGCCAGCGTGGTCAGGTCGTCGCGGGTGACGGTTTCGTCCAGGGCGATCCCGATACCGGTTTCATCCACGCGGCGAAGATTGTAGCCGGCCTCGGCGGCGCGGACGATCAGATCGCCGGCGCCCTCCACGACGATCGTGTCGAAGAACGAGTCGTGGCGGACCCGCAGACCAGCCCGGATCGCCGCGTCGGCAAGCATGCGGGCCTGCAGGGAGACGCGGCGGGCAATGCGGCGCAAGCCCTCCGGCCCGTGCCACACGGCGTAGAAACCGGCCATAACGGCCAGCAGAACCTGCGCGGTGCAGATGTTGGACGTGGCTTTCTCGCGCCGGATATGTTGCTCGCGCGTTTGCAGGGCCAAACGCATGGCGGGGTGGCCGGCGGCATCCAGGGACACGCCGACGAGGCGACCGGGCATGGCGCGCTTATAGGCGTCGCGCGTCGCGAAGAATCCGGCATGCGGGCCACCGAAGCCCATCGGAACGCCGAAGCGTTGGGCCGATCCGACGACGACGTCGGCGCCCATCTCGCCGGGAGGGGTCAGCAGCGCCAGGGCCAGCAGGTCGGTGGCGACGATGGCCAGGGCGCCGGCCTCGTGGGCGGTGGCGATCTCCTCCGACAGGTCGCGCAGAGCGCCGGCGGTGCCGGGATATTGCAGCAGCAGCGCGAACGGGTTGGCCGCGCCGATGGAAGCGAGGTCGCCCGGGGCGATCTGTTTCAGGGTGATGCCGAGTGGTTTGGCGCGCGTGGCCAGGACCGCCAGGGTCTGGGGATGCAGATCGGCGGCGACCGCGAGAACGTCGGATTTTGTTTTGCTGAGCGCGTGGGTCATGGCCATCGCCTCGGCCGCGGCGGTAGCCTCGTCCAGCAATGACGCGTTGGCGATCTGCATGCCCGTGAGCTCGCAGATCATCGTCTGGAAGTTCAGCAGGGCTTCCAGGCGACCTTGGGCGATTTCGGCCTGATACGGCGTATAGGCGGTGTACCAGCCCGGGTTTTCCAGCACGTTCCGCAGGATCACCGGCGGCGTGACCGTGCCGTGGTAGCCCATCCCGATCAGGCTTTTCGTCGTCGCGTTCTGGGCGGCCAGGGCACGCAGTTCGGCGATCGTCGCCGCCTCATCGATCGGCGGAGGCAGGTTCAGCGACTCGTTGGAGCGGATCGAATCCGGCACCGTCTTGCCGGCGACGTCATCCAGTGTCGCGGCGCCGATCGCGTGCAGCATGGCGGCGAGTTCGGGGGCCGACGGGCCGATGTGCCGGCGGACGAAACCGTCGCTTTCCTCAAGCTCCGCCAGTTCAGCCAGGACATCCATGCTTACAAGGTCTCCAGGAATTCGTCGTAGGCGTCCTGATCCATCAGCGCCTCGAACGCACTCGGGTCATCGAGTTCCAGGCGGAAGAACCAGCCCTCGCCTTCCGCATCGCTGTTCACGATGGAGGGGTCTTCGACAATCGTCTCATTGATCTCCACGATCTTGCCGGCTAGAGGCGAATAGACGTCCGACGCGGCCTTGACGCTTTCGACGACGGCGCAGGCTTCGGCCTCGGCCACCTGGCGCTCCAGCTCGGGCAGTTCGACATGGACGAGGTCGCCAAGCTGCTCCTGGGCGTGGTCAGTAATGCCGACGGTGGCGATGTCGCCATCCAGCACGACCCATTCGTGGTCTTTAGTGTATCGCTTGTCCGCACTCTTGTTCGCCATGGGCAGCATTCCTTTTCAGCGTATGTAGTGGTGGGGTGTGAACGGGAGTGGTACGACCGTCGCGGGGATCGTCTTGCCGCGCACGATCAGGTTCAGTCTGGTGCCATCGGCGGCGAGGTCGCGGCGGACATAGCCCATCGCAATCGGGCCGTTTACGGACGGGCCGAAGCCGCCGGAGGTGATGATGCCGGCTTCCGTCCCATCGTCCGCCACGATCATGGTCTGGGCGCGGGCCGGCGCCCGGCCATCCGGGCGAATGCCGACGCGGCGGCGCGGGACGCCGTTGTCGATCTGGTCGCGCATCACCAGGCCGCCGGGAAAATCCCAGTTCATCTTGCGGCGTTTGCCGATGACCCAGGTCAAGCCGGCCTCGACCGGACTGGTCAGTTCGTCGATGTCGTTGCCGTAGAGGCAGAGGCCAGCCTCCAGCCGCAGCGAGTCCCTGGCGCCGAGGCCGATGGGGACGACTTCCGGGTGGGTGATCAGGTGGTCGGCCAAGGCTTCGGCCTGGCTGGCGGGAACGGATATCTCGAAGCCGTCTTCGCCGGTGTAGCCGGAGCGGGAAACCAGACAGTCGATGCCGTTCACGGTCACCTGGCCGAAGCCCATGAAGGGAAACGCCACGGCTTCGGGGCACAGGCGGGCCATAACGGGGGCGGCAGCGGGGCCTTGCAGGGCCAACAGGGCCCGGTCTTCCAAGGGAGTCAGCATCGCCGCTTCCGGCAGGTTGGCGGCGAGGTGGGTGAAATCGACGTCCTTGCGGCTGGCGTTGACGACCAGGAACAGGCGGTTTTCATCCAGGCGGGCGACCATCAGGTCGTCTATGATGCCGCCGGCTTCATTCGTCAGCAGGGTATAGCGCTGGCGCCCGGGTTTCAGGCCCGCGATGTCTCCCGGCACCAAGGTTTCCAGCGCGGTCCCGACCTCCGGTCCGGTCAGGAAGGCCTGCCCCATATGCGACACATCGAACAGGCCGGCCTGGGAACGGGTGTGCAGGTGTTCGGCCAGCACGCCGCCCCGGCAGCGGGCGGCGAGGTCTCCGGTCAGGTCGTATTGCACCGGCATGGCATAGCCGGCGAACGGCACCATGCGGGCGCCATGGCGGCGATGCCATTGGTCCAAGGGCGTTGTGCGCAGCGGGATGGGCGTGGGGTCGTCGGGTAGTGCGTTCTGCGCCACTACGGCCTCCGCGGTCAGGGCCATCCACCGGCGGGATGCCGGTAGAGATGACCCCCCTCTGTCACGGTACCTGAGAGATTCGGGGGTGTGACCCCTTACTCCGTCGGTGCGAACCCGTCGCTTGCGCGCGGTCCGGCTTTCCAGAGATCCCTGCCCGTCGCGGTCCCTTGTGCCTGAGCGTTTCCGGGGGCCGGTTGCGCCTTCGGCGGCGGGTGGTGGCCCGCGCTCTCCCGCGGCGGGTGCCTGGGACGCAGCGGAGAATGCGCCTGTTCGGTGGTCGATGCCAAGCGGTTTGATGGGGGTGGAGGCCAGTCGGTCAGAGATGGGCGGCTAATCGCGCAGAGGCGGGTGACTGTGGAAATTTCGGGCAGAGGCCGGTCGCGGGACCGGCGTCATCAACATGGCGAGAGAAGCGCCCCTAATTCGCCGGAACCCGATGTAGATGCAGGCTGGGGTGGGCACAATCTCCCAGTGGGACAGCGATCCGTGCTAACGTCCCCAAAAAATAGACCTGCGAACGAGGGCGCTTCAACAAGCGGAGGAACCGATGCCGATCATCCATGGTAGAGCTTCCGGGCCGCCTTTGCCTTACGCCTACCATGTCCGCCGCGTCTCCTTCGGCCAGCCGTTCCGCTGGCTTGCCGCTGGTGGGCGCGACCTCATGGCGGCACCCGTGCCAAGCCTGTGTTACGGGCTGCTGTTTGTCATCGCCGGCTACGTCCTGACCTTCGGCCTGTGGCGCATAAACACGATTTACCTGGTTTTGCCGCTCGCCAGCGGCTTCATGATGCTGGGGCCGGCGCTGACCCTTGGCTTCCAGGCGATCAGTCGCGACCTTGAGCGGCACGAGCGGCCGTCATTGACCCGCGCGCTGCTGGCTTGGCGGGCGAATGCTGGGCCGATTTTCAATGCCGGCCTGGCGTTCATGTTCCTATTCCTGGTCTGGTTCCGCCTCGCTGAGCTTATTTTCGCGCTGAGCTTCCCCGACGTGATGGGGCTGGACGCGCGGGGCGTGCTGAACGCCATCCTGTTCACCGCGGACGGGTGGACGTTCCTGGCACTCTTCCTGGCTCTTGGCGCAGCCATGGCAGTGCTGGCGTTCGCCGGCGGTGCCTTCGCCCTACCGATGCTCCTGGACCGCAAGATCGGCATGTCAGAGGCGATCGCGACCAGCTTCGCGGCGGTGATGCTGAACCTGCGCACCATGGCACTGTGGGCGGCACTGCTGGTGGTGCTGACCTTGGCGGGGATGGCGGCGTTCTATGTCGGCCTGGCCATAACCCTGCCGCTGGCGGGGCATGCGACGTGGCACGCCTACCGGGCAGTGATCAGGCCGAAAGCGTAGCTTCGCGATACCCGACGCTCCGGTGTGCCCGCGACACCGCCCTTCGCTACGGCGCTTCAATCCGCGTAGGTAATCCCCCACGCCGTCGCCCCGTTCACCGGCGGCTCGCACCAGATCGGCACCGCGTTTCGGGTCCGCACATTGGGCTCGTGTCCCATCGCGCCGCGCATCGCCCGGAACAGCGCCCCGTGCGCGACGACCAGCACCACCGGCGGCCGAGCGGTGCAGCGGTTGATGGCGGAAACCGCCCGGGTTGTCAGGGACCGGAAACTCTCCGCCCCTTCCGGCGTCAGCACCCCGTCCACCCAGTGGGAAAACCACTCCGACATCGGCTTGCCTTCCTGCACGCCGAACGCGACCTCCCGCAATCCGTCATCGACCTGCACCGGCAAACCGAGTTCAGCCGCGGCGATTTCCGCGGTGACCTTCGCGCGTGACAGCGGCGAGGAAATGACGTTCCGGATCCCCCGGTTGCGCAGCAGCAGCGAAGCCGACCGGGCCTGCGCCAGCCCGGTCTCGTTCAATGGGATATCGACGTTCCCCTGGGATAGGCCCTGGGCGTTCCAGTCAGTCTCACCATGGCGCAGGAACCAGAACGCGACAGGAAGCAGCTTGTCAGAGGAACCGGTCATGCGATCAGGCCAAGCCTTCCTGCAGAAGCACGCGCTGGACGGCAGGCCGAGCGGTCATGCGCTCGAAATGGGCGGCGACATTGGCTGGCAGGGTGATGCCGACGCGCTTCGCCCAGAACGACACGTAGAAGATCGCGGAATCGGCGATGGAGAACTTGCCCACCGCGTATTCCTTGCCTGCCAGCGCCTTGTCCAACAGCGCAAAGCCCTTTTCGGCGATCTCCTTGCCCTTGGTCTTCACCGCCTCCTCATCCACCGCATTCGGCGTGAAATTGGACGGGCGGAACTGCCGGGCGAAACCCTGCATGTGGATCGTGGCGACCGCGTAGTCCATCAGCTCCAGCGCGCGGGCCTGTTGGTCGATGTCGTCCGGCAGCAGGTTGGCGAAGGGGTTGCTGCGCGCCAGCCAGTAGGCGATCGCGGGATACTCGGTCAGCACCGAGCCGTCGTCGCGGACCAGTGTGGGCACCTTCGATTTGGGGTTCACCGCGGTGAATTCCGGCTTGTACTGCTCGCCTTCGCGCAGGTTCACGGCTACCGCCTCGTATGGCTTGCCGATCTCCTCAAGCAGCACGTGGATGCCGATCGAGCAGGCGCCGGGTGCATAATGGAGTTTCATCCGTTGCTCTCCTTGCGTTATCGCCAGGCACCAATGGCCGGGCGGTCGAGACCGAGGTTCTCCCGCAGGGTAGCCCCGGTGTAGTCCGTGTGGAACAGGCCGCGGCGTTGCAGTTCGGGGACCACCAGGCGGGAAAAGTCCTCGTAAGCCCCTGGAACGTGGGAGGCCGCGATGACGAAGCCGTCGCAGGCGCGGGTGGCGAACCATTCCTCCATGCCATCGGCCACGTCCTTCGGGCTGCCCACGAATCGCGGGTGGTCGTGGAAGGTGCCGCGGCGGGTGATGTTGATGAAGTCGCGCGGCGTCGGCAGGCGATCGCCGAGTTCGCGGCGGATGCGGTCGCGCATGCCCTGCACGCCGGTCCAGCTATCGATCTGCTCCTGCGTGAACGGCACGTCGATCGGCTGCTTTGAGAAGTCGAAGTTCAGGACCTCTGACAGCAGGGACAGGCTGTCGATCTCCTTCGGCAGCGAGTCGATCAGGGCGGCGTGATCCTCAGCTTCCGCGCGCGTTTCGGCGACGATCGGATAGACACCGGCACAGACGAAGGTTTTCTCCGGGTCGCGGCCGGCGGCTTCGACCTGGGTCTTGAACGACGCGTAGTCGCGCTGCGCCTGGGTCAGACTGTGGTAGTTGACGAAGACACATTCGGCCCAACGGGCGGCGAATCGCTGGCCTCGGCCGCTTTGCCCGGCCTGGATCAGCACGGGATGGCCCTGCGCGGACCTGGGCACCGTGAACGGGCCGCGTGAGCGGAAGAATTCCCCCTGGTAGTCCAGGCGGTGGACCTTTTCCGGGTGCGCGAACAGGCCGGTTTCGCGATCGGCGACGATGGAGCCGTCCTCCCACGCGTCCCAATGACCCATGACGACTTCCAGGAACTCGTCCGCGCGGTCGTAGCGGCGGTCGTGATCGCCATGGGAGGCATGGCCCATGTTCAGTGCCTCCCCGTCGTTCATTGACGTGACGATGTTCCAGGCGGCGCGTCCCTCGGTCATCAGGTCCAGCGTGGCGAAGACGCGGGCGACGTGGAACGGTTCAAAATACGTGGTGGAGAAAGTGGCACCGAGACCCAGGCGCTCGGTCGCCATACCCATCACGGTCAAGACGGTGATGGGGTCCATCTTCACGCAGCGTATGCCGTTGGCGACGGTGTGGGCGTGGTCGCCGCCGAACAGATCGGGCATCGCCAAGCGGTCGTCGAAAAACCCGAGGTGGAATTTTCCGGCCTCCAAGGCACGGCCGATGCGGCGATAATACGCGGCGGAGGTGAAATCCTGCTGGGCGAGCGGGTGTCGCCAGGAGCCAACGAAGTTGGTGCAATTCTGCGCTTGCAGGAAGCCGACCAGCGTCATTTGCCGCATTTTGTTCGTTCTCCCTGTCGCCTCTCGGGGCATCTATACCGGCGGGGGACGGATGGGGGAAGATGCGGATTAAGGCACTTGCGTTCGGGAACGAACCCGCCTAGAAGCCGCCTCCTGATCGGAGCGCGGGCGTAGCTCATGGGTAGAGCACAACCTTGCCAAGGTTGGGGTCGAGGGTTCGAATCCCTTCGCCCGCTCCAGTCAGTTCCCAGCCAACCATTCTCCGTCGTAATTGGGACCCTTAAAAAGGCTAGGGTCTGGGCGGTTTTGCGCGTAAGGCTTGGGGTTCGTATCCCGGAACGATACGGGGAATCTCTCTCTGAATGGCGCATTCTCTCCGGAGCTTGGGGGTTGGCCGATTTAGTCTACAAACATTTTTTCTCATCATATTCAATGG
>JARLIN010000319.1 GCA_031291715.1 Rhodopila sp.
AGCATCGGCCCGGCCGGCAGGAAGATGGCGGGGATGTTCATGCTGGTCGCGCCCAGCAGCAGGCCCGGCGTGGTCTTGTCGCAGCCGCCCATCAGCACGGCGCCGTCCACGGGATGGGAGCGCAGCAGCTCCTCCGTCTCCATCGCCAGCATGTTGCGGTACATCATCGTCGTCGGCTTGACGAAGCTTTCGCTGACCGACAGCGCCGGCAGTTCGACCGGGAAGCCGCCGGCCATGAGGATGCCGCGCTTCACGTCGTCCACACGCTGCTTGAAGTGCATATGGCAAGGCTGCAGGTCCGACCAGGTGTTGACGATGGCGATCACCGGCTTGCCCTGCCATTCCTCCGGCGAGTACCCCATCTGCATGGCGCGGGAGCGATGGCCGAACGACCGCAGGTCGGCTGGGCCGAACCAGCGGGCGCTACGCAGGTCGGCCGGAGCCTTGCGTGAAGTCGGGGGCGAGAGCGTGTCTGGCACGATAAGTCCTCCTGTGGTCACGGCGATCGCATCGTCGCCATTGAGGATGAGATACGCGGTCTATGGCGCCTGGTCCAAGCCAAACTGGGCATCCGGCGATGCCCAATCCGGATCGCTCACGCTGAAGCCTTCTTCAGGTCCAGGCGCTTGATCTCTCCCACGACAACTACATAGCTGAGGATGGCGACGGCGGCGTTGGCGCCAATGAACACCAGGGCGCCATTGAAGGACCCCGTGGCCTGGAGGATGTAGCCGATCACGATCGGGGTCGTGATGGACGAGATGTTGCCGAACATGTTGAACAGACCGCCGCTCAACCCGGCGATTTCCTTCGGAACCGTGTCCGAAACCACGGCCCAGCCGAGGGCGCCGATCCCTTTACCGAAGAAGGCGAGGGCCATGATGACCACCACAACCCATTGTGCGTCCACGTAGTTGCACAGGATCATGCTCATCGACAGCAGCATCCCGACGACGATCGGGATCTTGCGTGAGGCGGTCAGGGACCAGCCGCGCCGCAGCAGTAGGTCCGACCACACGCCGCCCAGGACGCCGCCGGTGAAACCGCAGATGGCGGGGACGGAGGCGATGAAGCCGGCATGCAGGATCGACATGCCGCGTTGCTGCACAAGATAAACGGGGAACCAGGTGATGAAAAAGTAGGTGATCGCGTTGATGCAGAACTGCCCGAGGTAGATTCCCACCATCATGCGGTTCTGGATCAATTGCCTGAGGTAGTCCCAATGCGGCGAATCGGCCTGGGCGATGCCGGCATTTTCAACCGGCTGGTCCAGGTTCACCAGCGCACCGCCGCGGGCGATGTAGTCCAGTTCCACCGGGCGCAGGCGCGGGTGCTGCTTGGGGCTGTAGATGACCTTCAACCAGGCCAGGCTGATGACGATACCGAGCGCGCCCATGAAATAGAACACATAGGGCCAGCCGAAGGTGACGGTGATGTATCCCATGATCGGCGCGAAGGCGGCCGTGGCGAAATATTGCGCCGAGTTGAAGATGGCGGAGGCCGTTCCGCGCTCGTTGGCGGGATACCAGGCCGCGACGAGGCGTCCGTTGGCGGGGAAGGACGGGGCCTCGGCGAAGCCCACCATCAGCCGCAGGGCAAAGAGCACATAAACCGCCGCGACCGCGCCGACTGCCCAGACGCCGCCCTGGAACATGGTAAAAAGCGACCAGAGCAGAATACTGGCGAAATACACCAGCTTCGATCCGAACCGGTCCAGCAGCCAGCCGCCGGGAATCTGGCCCAGGACATAGGACCATCCGAAGGCCGAAAAGATGAAGCCCATCTGGACGGGGGTGAGACCGAGATCCTTCGATATGACCGGGCCTGTGATCGCGAGCGTGGCACGATCGGCGTAATTCACCATGGTGACGGCGAACAGCATGGCCACGATCGTGAAACGGACGCGGCCTGCCGTGAGGCCCGTTTTGCTTGTTGCTATGGACATTCAACTCCCTCGGGATCGCTTCTAGCTGTACGGTTTCCGGATTGTTCATTATCCGGCCTATAGATCGGCCGGAATGCGGGTGGCAGCGCCGACGGCGTGTGAGTGTCTGCCGCCGGCGCACAAGCCGGCATTGACCCACACCGTAACCACTTCAGCCCGGTATTGTGGAGGGACCGTAAGGGCGGTATCCATCCAAGTCTAAGCCAAACCCGGTATCGACTGATATAAATTGCGCATCGATGTTTGAGTTCAGCCAACTACGCTGCTTTGTCGCCGTGGCGGAGGAATTGCATTTCGGCAGGGCGGCCCGAAGGCTGAACATGACCCAGCCGCCGCTCAGCCGGCAGATCCAGCTTCTGGAGCACGCGTTGGGCGTGACTCTGTTCGACCGAACCAGCCGGTCCGTGCAGTTGACGCCGGCGGGGCGTGCCTTTCTGCCCGAAGCACGGCAAATGCTCCGCTTGGCGGAGGGCGCGGCGGTGTCGGCCAGACGCGTGGCCCGCGGCGAGGCAGGCTCGATCACGTTGGGCTTCACGGCGGGGTCCAGCTATGGGTTTCTGCCCCGGCTGGTGGCCCTCGCGATGGCGGAGATGCCGGATGTGGACCTCGTGCTGCGCGAGATGATCACCGCCCGGCAGATGGAGGCGCTGGGCGCCGGCAGCCTGGACGCCGGACTGGTGCGGTTACCGGTGGACCGCCGGGGCAACGAATTGGCCTGCGTGCTGCGCGAGCCGCTGGTGCTGGCGGCCCCCGAAAGCCACCCGCTCGCGCGCGCCGATGCGCCGGGGTTGCGGGACCTCGATCGGGTGCCGTTCATCATGTACGCGGCGGACTCGCCGACCGAGGGGCGGTATTTCCACGACCTGACCACGAGTCTGTTTCGCGCGGCGGAGATCGCACCCAGCTACGTGCAGCACTGCAGCCAGGTACACGCGATCCTGGCTCTGGTCAGCGCGGGTATGGGCGTTGCCCTGGTGCCTGAGTCCTCCGGCAACCTGTTGGCGCGCGGGGTGGTGTTGCGCGAATTGCGGCCGGTGCCGCGCCCGTTGGGGGAGTTGCAGATGGTCTGGCGCCGCGGGAATGACAATCCGGCGCTTCGGATGTTCCGCGATCTGGTGTTGCCGAAGCTGATCGCGGTCCGATCGGGCCGGCCGCCGTTCGGATTACGCCGCGACGGTTTCGTTCGGCACGAGTTGCCGCGCCTTCAGGCTGCCGTAGATCAGGAGCGAGATGCCGCCGAGGATCACGAGGCCGCCCAAGACCATGAACCCGGACATATATGATCCGGTCGCGGGGTTGGCCCTACAGCTCCGTCTGGGCCTACAGCTCCGTCATGGGCCCGCGCCGTCCGGGGCCTCTGAGCCGGCACCCTGGCTCGGCGGCTTGGCCACGCAGCGCCGTGC
>JARLIN010000320.1 GCA_031291715.1 Rhodopila sp.
CTGCTCGCTGTTCCCGTGTCGTTTCGCCACCTCGGCAACCGCATCACGATCCGCCTCCCGGATCATCGCTACCATCTGCTCGTCCGTGAACCTCGAGGTCCGCAACGCTCCCTCCTGGCCGGGAGCCACACTCTCACGTCATCAATGGTCCGAAATCTCGGGGGCAGGCCAGTTCTTGCGTTCCGGCTCGATGAAGCGGGCATCGCCACGGGCAAGTGCCGCGGCAACACCGCGGGCGGTCGGCAGCCAAGTATTTGGATCCGGCGATTGAACTGGTGCTACGATCCGTGATCCACGGCCGCCCTAGAACGGCAGGGGGAGGAAATGAAATGCATGCCACATCGATCGATGTGTGTGTCAGGCACACCCGCTGTGTGAGCGACAAGACGCCGATGGAACCGGGCGCGGGCCTTGGCCTCGCAACTGGTTGCTCCGGCTTTCGCCATGGTCGTCGCCGTCCGGGGACTGGGTCTTCGCGGGGGCTTTTCTCCAGACCCGCCATGCGCGGCTCGACGTACGATCCGTGGGCCCCGCCATCGCGACAATCAGTCACGGCACGGCGGGCCTGAGGGTTCGCGCATGATCCAGCGAGCCTCTGGCGGCGCGGCTTCTGGTCCGGGCGACCTGTCGCGAGCCGGGCCGTTTTCCGATCAGGTTCCAGAAGGACCCTACGAGACGACCGGCGCGCATGACGGCGTCAGCCCCGCCAACCGGCTGACGCTGAAGTTGCTCGACGGGGTCAGGCACTTGTACGCCGCCGCGGAACGGCACCTCGGCCTGCGCCACGGTCCTCGCGAGATGCCGATGATCATCCATCTCGTGCAGTGTCATCTGTCCGGCCGCCTGGTGAACCGTGCCTCCCTGGGATCCGCGTCGGGTTTGTCCTACGGCACGGCCAACAGGATGATCGAGGCAATGCTGGTCGGAGGGCTGATGGTGCAGCGCACCCGCACCGCCAGCGGTAAGTCGGTTTCCTTGCATCCGTCGGAGGAACTGCTGTCGCGGTGGCACCGCTTCACGCAGGACGCGGCGGGGATTCTCGGCACGGACGGCCATGCGGAGGCCGATGCCGCCACGCGGTCCAGGGCCGCGCCGCCGCCGACGCCGCCGCGCCACAGCCTCCCACCGCCCCCCGTGCTCGGCACCCGCCTGCAACTGGGCCGGTCGCTACGGGTGTTGATGCACGCCGATCCAACCTTCATGGCAATGTCCGCGCTCAAGAAGCAGCTTGAAATGATGCTGGGCGTGCCGATCACGAGCAATGCGCTCTCGATCGATCGGCTGCACAAGGCGATCATCGAAAACAGCCAGCTTGCCACGTCGCAATACGACATTGTGGCCTGCGATTTTCCGTGGTTTGGCGAGATGGCCTCGCGCGGGCGGTTCCTGGCGTTGAACGACCTGCTGCGCGACAGCCATGCCGATCTGGACGATTTCTATCCGGATGCGCTGGCCACCTCGCGGGTCGGCGGCATCCAGTTCGGCATCCCCGTTCTGGCGACGGCCGAGTTGCTCGTTTACCGCCGCGATCTGCTGCTTGACGCGGGCGTCACGCCGCCGCGCACGGTGGACGCGACCGTCGCGGCCGCTCGCCGTCTGCACACCCCTTCGCGCGGCATCGCCGGCATTGCCTGGAACGGTGGGCGCGGCACCCCGGTCGGACATACGATGATCATGGTGCTCGGCGCGTTCGGGCGCTCGATCTTCGACCTGCGAGCCACGCGTTTCGGATTCGACGCGGAGCACGTGCGTGGCGAGCAGATGCGGCCGACCTTCCTGTCGCCCGAAGCCACCGCCACCGTCGAGTATCTACGCGAGTTGCTGCAGTACTCGCCGCCCGACATCCTGCGGATGGCGTGGTACGATCGGGCTCTCGCCTACGCCAGCGGCCGCGCGGCGATGGCCTATTCGCACTCGCTGCTGGCGCCGTTGTACGAACTGGATTCCCACTCGGCCGCCTATCGCAAGAGCGGCTATCTGCCGCATCCCACGGGTCCGTCGGGGCGTCCCGTCGTGCCGATGGGCGGCTACGCGCTGGCCATTCCCGCCAACATCGCGCCCGGGCGGATCGCCGACGTCTGGACCGCGCTGCGCACGTTGACGTCGGCCAGCGCCTCAAAGCTCTATCTGATCAATGGCAGCCTGGCGAGCCCGCGAACCAGCGTCAGCCAGGACCCGGAAGTCCAAGCGCTCTCGCCGCTGATCGCCGCGGTTGACGACATGGCGCGTCAGGGACTTGTCCGCATGTGGCCGCGACCGCCCGTCCCTGGCATGGCCGAGGTGATCGCCATCGCCGGCGAGGAAATCCACGACGCGCTGAGTGGCCTGAAATCCGTCCAGGCCGCCTTGCAGGCAGCCCAGGACCGGGCCGACGCCTTGATGAGGGCACGCGGCTACTACTGACGGCCCATGCTCCAATCCATCCATCCTGGGTGGTTTTCCATCTTCCGAGTGCCCGGCCGGCTATCTAGCTTCACGGTCAAGCACGGCCAGTCATGAGCCGCCACGAGGAAGTAGTCGATGAAGGCCATATTCTTACCCGGCAACAAACGCGTGGAATTGCGCGCGGTCGCCATCCCCCGGCCCGGTCCTGGTGAAGTACTCATCGCGGTCAAGGCGTCATGTATCTGCCGCAGCGACATGAGTCTGTATTACGGCAACGCGGTGCTGAGCGGTGTCACGCTCGGTTCGTGCATCACAGGGCATGAGCCGGCGGGGATTATCGAGGAAATCGGCGCCGGCGTGCATAGCTTCAAAGCCGGCGACCGCGTTGCGGTACATCTGGCACTCGGGTGCGGCACCTGTTCCGCCTGCCGGCGCGGTCTGTTCCACCTGTGTCCGACCTGGAAATGCATCGGCTTCACCGCGAACGGCGGCAATGCCGAGTATCTGGTCGTGCCGGACCGCAACTGCCTGCGGATCCCCGCCAGCATGTCGTACGTCGCCGCCGCGGTTTCGACCGACGCGTTCGGCACGCTGTACAGCGCCTGCAAGAAGCTGGCGGTCTCCGGCGCGGCGCGGCTCGGCATCTGGGGCCTCGGGCCCATGGGCACAGCCGGCGTGCTGGCGGCCAAGGCGTTGGGCGCGCAGGTGGTGGCGCTCGATCCGATCGCCGAGCGCCGCCATTTCGCCGAGGGCCTCGGCGCGGACCTGACGCTCGATCCGACGCGGCCGGAGACTCTCGAGGCGCTGCGGACGTTCACCGGCGGCGACGGGCTGGAAGCGGCGATCGACTGCTCGGGCAATCCGGCCGCCCAGAACATGGCCCTCGACGCCGTCCAGCCGCTCGGGCGGGTGGCGTTCGTGGGCGAATCGCGGGAGACCACGATCCGCCCCAGCGAGCAACTGCTCCGCAAGCAGATCACGCTGATGGGCTCGTGGTATTTCGGGATCTCCGAATACGACGAGATCAGCCGCGTCATCGCCCGCGGCATCGATCTCGAACGGCTGGTCACGCACATATTCCCGCTGGAGGAAGCCGAGACGGCGTTTGGCCTGTTCGACCAGCGGCAGACCGAAAAAGCTGTCTTCGTCTTCTGAGGAGCAATCCAATGGCCTTCAAATACGCATTCAACACCTGGTGCTACGGCAGCTTTCCGGTCTGGGTGCCGTCGTATCCGCTGGACGAGGTGATTCGCCGCCTGGCCCGCATCGGCTATGACGGGATCGAGATCGGCTGCGCCGCCCCGCATGCATGGCCCGCGCATCTGGACGCGGCCCGCCGCGGGGCGCTGCGCGATCTGATGCGGGGTGAAGGCCTGCCCTGCGTCAGTCTGTTGCCGGCGCCCGGCGGCGGCCCCGGCAACAACCCGGCCTCGCCGCTGCCGGAGGAGCGCGCGGCGACGATCGCCCATTACAGGGAAGTGGTCGATCTCGCGGCCGATCTCGGCGCCGACCGGGTTCTGTACATCTGCGGCTGGCGCGTCTTCGGCACCGAGCAGGCGCGGGCC
>JARLIN010000321.1 GCA_031291715.1 Rhodopila sp.
CACCGAGGCCCAAGTTGCGTTCATCCTGAAGCAGGCGGAGGAAGGCACGCCGATCGCCGAGGTCTGCCGCAAGGCGGGCATTGCCGAGGCGACCTTTTACAACTGGTGCAAGCGCTACGGTGGGATGATGCCATCTGAGGTCAGGAAGCTGCACCAGCTCGAGGAGGAGAATGCCACAAGCTGAAGCGGATCGTCGCCGACCTATCCCTCGACAAGGCGATGCTGCAGGACGTGCTGGCAAAAAAACTCTGAGGCCTGGGCGTCGACGCCGGATGGTGGACGAGGTGCAGGCGAGTTGGAAGGTGTCGGTTCGACGGGCCTGTTCGGTGCTGCGGATTGACCGTTCCCTTTACACCTACAAGCCCCGGCGCGGCGACCAGGCCGCCCTTCGCAAACGGATGCAGGAAATTGCGGAGACGCGCATCCGCTACGGCTATAGACGCATCCATGTGTTGTTGCGGCGGGAGGGCTGGAAGGTGAACGCGAAGCGGATCTATCGCCTTTACAAGGAGATGGGATTGCAGCTGAGGAATTAAGGTGCCGAAGCGTCGGGTCAAGGCCTGGCTGCGCGACGACCGAACGGTGGCGACGCAAGTGAACCAGACCTGGGCCATGGACTTTGTCCACGACCAGCTGGCGACCGGGCGGAAGATCCGGATCTTGACGGTCGTCGACACCTATTCCTGCTTCTCGCCCGCGGTGGATCCGCGGTTCAGCGACCGGGGGAGGACGTCGTCCGGTCGCTTGAGCAGGTCTGCCGGGAGGTCGGCTACCCGCGGTCGATCCGGGTGGATCAGGGCAGCGAGTTCACCTCCCGCGACCTGGATCTGTGGGCGTATCAGAAGAACGTCGCCCTCGATTTCTCCAGGCTCGGCAAGCCGATCGACAACGCCTTCATCGAAAGCTCCAATGGCAAGCTCCGGGCAGAGTGCTTGAACGCGCCTTGGCTCATGGGCCTGGAAGACGCCCGGGCCAAGTTGGAGCCTTGGCGAAAAGACGACAACGAGATCCGTCCCCACAGCGCGCTCGGCCACAAGGCGCCGGCCGAGCTGCTGAATCGCTCAGGCGCAACCGCTCCGCCCTGAGCCAACCCCCCCGGAATTTTCCCAGCCGGGCGGTCTAAAGACGGGAAGCACGTCAAAATCATAACTGTAATGCTAACGCTGGCGGGTATGCTGGCGTCCTCCCGTTCACGCCCCGGCGTCGCCTATCCGGATGAGTTTCTGCAGGCAGCGCAGGCCCTCGGGCACCGGCTGGTCCGGGAACAGCGACGGCCAAGCTGTGTAGCCGACTTCGCCGATGTAGATGTCGCCATGCGAATCGACCGCCAGCCCGTGCGGCGACAGGAACTGCCCAGGCCCGGTACCCGCGGCAGGCTCGATGCCGAGGCGGGTGATCAGCTTGCCCTGATTGTCGACGATGGCGATGCGCGGGCCGAGATTTGGCGCACCTCGGTTGAAGGCGAGGTAGGGGCCGATCTCTCCTATGTAGCAGATCGGACACTTGCCGGGCGGCATGAACAACCCGCTCGGGCGGTGCATATTGTTCCACTGCGTCTCGTAGCGCCCGCTGCCGTCGAACACCTGCACGCGGTGATTCTCGCGGTCGGCAACATAGACCCAGCCGTCGCCGTCGCAAGTGATGTTGTGCGGGAGATTGAACTCGCCGGGGTCGGTACCAGACCGGCCCCAGCGCATGATCAGCCGGCCGTCGGGCGTATACTTGTGCACGCAGGCGTTGCCGTAGCCGTCGGAGACGTAGATGTCGCCGTTTGGAGCCAATGCCGTGTGGGTGCAGCGGTTGAACGGGTCGCCGCTCATCCACGGGGCCGACTTGCCGGGCAGCCCGATGGTCAGCAGCACCTTGCCGTCCAACGTGCACCTGCGCACCGTGTGGTCACCATCGTCGGTGCAGAAGATGGTGTCGTCGGGCGCCATGCTGATGCCGTGCGCGCGCGTGAACACGCCCTCGCCCCACGAGCGCATGAAGTTGCCGTCGCGGTCGAACACGATCATTGGATGCTCACCGCGGTGGAACACGTAGACCTGGTCGCGCCGATCGATGCCGACAGCGGCGACGTCGCCGAATTGCCACCCGTCCGGCAGCTTTCCCCAGCCTTCGGCGATGCGGTAGCGGTACTCGCCGGATCCGAGAACGGTGCTCATGGCTGTTCCTCCCACGGTTCAAGCAGCGTATTGCGACTCTGGCAGGCCGCGTACATTGGTTGGCAACGCGAACAGCGCTCCGGCGAGCGGCTGGCGCGCGAGCGCCTCCGGCGTGAGCCGCTGCGCTGCCGTGGTTATGACGAGTGTCGAGAGGTCGGCGCCGGCGAAGGCACAACTGGTCGGCTGCGTCACCGGCACCGGAATGACGCGATCGACGCGACCATCGGGCGCATAGCGCGTGACAACGCTGCCGCCGTACTGGGCATTCCAGAGGTAGCCCTCCGCGTCGACGGTGGTGCCGTCGGGGATGCCGGTGCCGTCCGCGAGGCGCACGAACTGCCGCCGCTCGCCAAGGTTGCCGGTCGCCGTGTCGAAGGGGAAGCTCCAGATCACCGGATCAATGCCGTCGGCGAAATACATGGTGGCACCGTCGGGCGACCAGCACAGACTGTTGGGCACGACGATGCCGTCGAGCACCGGCGTATAGTGGCCGGCCTCGAAACGATAGAGCGTGCCGATCGGCCTGCGGCCGACGTCGTCCATCGAGCCCACCCAGAAGCGGCCCTGGCGGTCGCACTTGCCGTCGTTGAAGCGCATCTGCGGGGCGTCGGCATGCGGCGCGGGAAAGCGCTCCCAGGCACCGGTGGCCGGATCGAAGAACCCGACCGCCGATCGCAGGCCGACGATCAGGCCGGGCCGCCCCGCGCACTGCGCAATGCAACCTACCAACTCTGGTACCTTCCAGCTCTGCAGCGCACCGCTTGCCCAGTCGCGCCGACGGAGGAACGGGCCACGCACGTCGATCCACCAGAGTGCCTGCTCCACGACCGACCAGATCGGGACCTCGCCCAGGATATCCCGCGTGTCGCCGACCGGCGTGACCCCGGATTGCGCCTTGCCAGCCATCACTTCCTCCTTGTCGTGCCCGCGCCGCGGGCCGCCTCGGACCCACCGCCCGGCCCTCGTTCGGGTACCACCGGGGACACCCGTCCGGGTTCCGCACCCGCCGGCTGGGACATGCGGCCCTTACTGGGCAAATTGATGCCAAGCTCACCAACGATATCATGAACAAGCCGCCGGGACTTGAAACGCCAGCCCTTCTCGAGCTTGATTAACTCGTCCACGTAGGTACCGGCGACAGCTGGTCTTAGCCCATCACCTTTGTCGACCAGGACAAAATAACTGGCCCGGCCCTTCGCCGTGCCACCATTGATCTGAATGAGGCTGTTGACCACGAAATGTTTGCGCTTAATGGCAATCCCCTTCTTGGGATTGATCTCCGCAAGATAGGCTGCGATTGCGCCGCGGCCCTTGACGGTGTGGTAAGGGGCTATCCACTCACCATCTTCGACGAACAACTCGGCGACGCCCCCAAAATCCCCATCATCCATAAGAAACGTATATTCGCTTAATACTTCTCTAATCTCTGATTTTTCTTCTGGTATAGACATAAGATGGTTCCTTTTAGTGATGACTATCGTTCATATCATCAATATGATATCGTTTTCGTTCTGATTCGCGAAAAGTATCCGCCACTCGCGCATTTCGGCTGCTGCCGTCATTGCAATGGCGAGATATCGGTTGGGAGGTAGACTTCCGAGACCATGTTCGGCGTCAGCGTGTGCGGGGCACTGCTCGGTGGCCACACACGTTCGCGCAACGCCTGGGCTCGGATGCTCATGCGCTCGTCCCAGCCCGGATAAGCCCAAATATGGGTGAATCGCGGCGGTCCATCGAGGGCGTACATAGCGATCACCAACGGCGACAGCTTAGTCCTCTTGGGCACCATCACCGCCCAGGCATCAAGCGTTTCCGGCAACGCACCTGGCTTCAGGATATAGGAGCGAAATTCATAAACCGGCCCTAACCCCCCGGTCTTTACCGGCGGCATGTCGCGGAACGGTGCAAAGCTTTCCATCGATACTGCGGTCAAATATTGAGCGCATCCGAATGGATTGGTGCTGGCCAAACCGCGCTCCCGTTCGGCGTCGAGATCCTTTTTGCCTTCGAACGCGCGCAAGACGATGACCCTGTTTTGCGGTCCGAACTCCGAATGCCAGCAACCGACCAACTTCCCCCGAGCCTCGCCGGCTGAGACATACGCCTTGATCCCGGGAACCGCTAGCAACGTCTGGCTGACACCCGTTGTCAAAACGGCAAATTCATACAGCATGACCCTTTACCTTCCGAAATTCGTCCGTTGAGTAGCCGGCTGTCGCACAATTTTTCCGCAGCCAAGCAATAACAGACGGAAAATCAAAGACGTCAGTTCTCCAGCCGCGAATGGTTGTTGCCGATTCGTGATGATGGCCATGATGACGAACTCGGGATCGATGGGAGAGGGTAGCGGATCCATCAGGTCGCCCGCCGAGACAGTCGGTACGTTGCAAGAGTTCGGCATCCATGCTCAGGGCTGCCCGCCTCCGAACCGGCCGGCTCGGGGGCGGGCAGCGGTGCGTCCACGCCACCCCAGGCGTGCTACGCATTTTAGGCGTCAATCGCTCTGGATTCCGTACATCTCGCGGAAAACGAAGATCGCGGCCAGCAGGCCGATCAACGGGAACAGAATGACAAGCGCCGTGGCATTGGCCTGGCCGACTGCTGCGAACAGCGACGGGAACAGGAAGATCCCGACGAACAGCGGCGCCTTGTTGATGAAGTAAGAGAAGCCGCCGGCCGTGCCGCGATACCGCGCCTTCGAGACCACCGTGGCGATTGTCAGGGGGTTCGTGACCGCAGTGGTATGGCCCCACATCGCGATGGCTGCAGCAAGCGGCAGGACATACGGATGGTTGGTGTAAAGGGCCACGGCGGCCATCCCCAGGCCGACGATGACGGTTCCGAACCCGAAGATCCCGACGCCACGATGGCCAAGTTTCGGCGTAAACGCCGGTGCCACCCAGCCCGCGATGCCGGCTACGATCCAGATCAGGCCGGCGGTAAGGGTCGTACCGGCGATTCCCGACACACCCACCATCATAAAGATCACCGGAATGTAGAAACCGAAGGTCGAAAATTCTCCAGCGCAGCAAACGAAGGCAATCCAGCTGTATAGAGTAGCCCGCCAGCGGATGGGATCGCTTCGTAGGTCTGCGAGGAATTCCGTCACCGGCGGCCGCGTCACGTGGACGTCCGTGTCGGGCAGCATGTCCAGGCTGTCGTTGTACATTTCCAGCGACGCGGCCTTGGCTTCGCAGAAGCGGCCCTGCCGGATCAGCCAGATCGCCGTTTCCGGCAGATCCTTCCGCAGCACAAAGATGATGACAGCAGGCAGCGCCCCGAGGCCCAGCACCAGACGCCAGATCAGTTCGTGCGACATGCCGCAGACGATGAACAAGGCGACCACCGCCGAGCATGCCACCTGGCCGACCGCAAAAATGACCTGCCAGCGGTTGCCCCAGATCTCCCGTTGCCCCTTCGGCAGGTACTCCATGATGTAGGTGTAGCCGGTGGTAATGTCGGCGCCCAACGGAAAGCCCAGGAGCACGCGAATGATGAGCAGCGTCGCCAGGTCGGGAGCGAACGCCTGCGCCAGTGCCAGCACGACGAACAGAGCGATACTGGTCATGAACATCAGCCGTCGCCCGAACTTGTCGGTTAGCCAGCCGCCCACGAGCGCGCCGAGCGCCATGCCGGCCTGAAAGCCGCCAGCGGCAAGCCCGAGCATAAGCGCGGAGGGATGGAATTGGTCCCGAAGAAAGACCAGGACGAACCCGATTGAATTAAAATCCCAGGCCTCTACAAAGATAGAAGCCAACATCAAGACACCGACGTTCCTGCCTTTTGGACTATAGGTGCTCGCCAGATATCTGACAGCATCGTCAATTGCTGTCTGTGGCATTACTGCCGTCGTCATATACGCTTTCTCCATTTAATTATTGCGAGTTCAGTATGGTTTTCTGAAGCTTGCCAACCATCCACTTTGCTCAGCGGCTCCAAGGACGCCGGAAGTAGATGCCGGACGGGCCTTCTCTCTCTGGACGGCGCCCGACCCACGCGAAAGCGCGCGCCCCATCGCAGAGGCCAGCGACGCCCCCGGGGGCCGGGAGCGGCACGAGGCCAAGCGCGGCGCTGGCCCGGTGATGATTGGTATTCTCAAGACTTGCGTCCCGCTCGTACGTTCTTGAACGGATGCAACCACATTGATCCGCACCTAGGATGGGCGGAGGACAGACGACGGCTGCTGTGCGTGCCGGGATCCGCAACGCCCCCAGGACGTCGGAATGAACCACCGCCAGAAGTGGCGCGGGCCCGAGACTCGAGCACGCCATCACCGTTCTTTCCAGGCCATTGGTGTTTCTCCCTCCCGGCGCCAGGACTTGCGCTTGGCCGCGGCAGTCTGGAACCGCAATGATGCGGCCGGCCGCCTCGTAAAGCCGAGCGGTGCCGATCTGGTCTAACTGCGGTTTCTTCCTTTGGCATGTTATCCGCGGCCCGGGGATCCGGAAGGTCGCGGAATGATAAAGACCTTTGCAGGCCGGCTCGAACATGCCGCCCACCGACGACGGAAATGCTCTCTGCGGTGCCAGTCCTGCTTCGGCATAGGTACCCGCGGCTGCGTTGTGTTATAGCGCGTTGCAGCCGGCCCACCCGGAAAGCGGGCAGGACCGGCTTCGGTGCCAAGGAAGGCCAACGGGAACGCGTTGCACGGCGGCTGCCCCTGTGCTCTCCAAACGAGGGAGATGGATCGCGTGGATTACCTCAACGCCATGCGGTATTTCGTCCGCGTCGTGGAACTTGGCAGTCTCTCGCGCGCCGCGCAGGAGACTGCGGTCAAGACATCCACGATTTCGCGCGCTGTGGGTGGACTGGAGGCAGACCTTGGCATCGCCCTGCTGAACCGCTCCACCCGCCGCCTGCATCCTACCGAGGCGGGGTTCGATTTCTATGGCCGAGCTTGTCGCATCCTGGGCAACTTTGATGCTGCGTGCCAACAGGTGTCGTGTCTCAGCAGCCGGGCACAGGGCGTGCTCAAAATTCATGTTCCCTGCACGTTCGGATGCCGGCACGTCATTCCCCTACTCCCGGAGTTCTACGCCCGCTATCCGGACGTCAAGTTGGACGTGAGGTTGACCGACGCCCCTGTCGACATCATTGGCTCTGGAATTGACTTGGCAATCTTCTTCGGCAGGCTTCCCGATTCCGCACTGATTGCCAAGAAGCTGGCTATGCACGGCTGGATATTGTGTGCCAGCCCTGCATACCTTACCGGCCATCAACCGCTCGAACACCCGCAGGACCTCTGTCGCCACTCTTGCCTGCTAGCCGGCGCCGAAAACTGGAGTTTTGCGCGCGCCGACGAGCAGGTCGAAGTGCAGGTCAGTGGTCCACTACAAGCCGACGCGCGCGAGGCCCTGTTCGCGGGCGTCCGCTGTGACCTCGGCATCGCGCTCCTCCCCACCTGGCTGATTGCCGACGATCTCGACAGCGGCCGGCTGCTGCGCGTACTGGCGGACTGGGAACCCCGCTTGCCCGCGGACGAGGGGACAATCTGGGGCGCCTACGCCCCAAAGAAAGCGGTTCCGCGGAAGCTCCGCGTCTTTATCGACTTTATGGAGCAACGTCTCCGGCAGCGGATCAGCGGCACGCGGCCCAGGCAGGGTAAAGCTGAATTCTCGTGATCGCGTGAGAATTACTGAGCCCGAGCCTATCGGGTACCCCGGACGAAGCCGTTCTGGCGCAAGGCTCTGGGTGTGTTCGACCGACTCACGGCATCGCCGGCGACTGTAAATGTCGACTCTTCCCGCCACGCGGCGGGGGTGCCTGCGCCAAAGCCACTCCGAAGTCCGTGACGCAGGCACGCCAACGCTTTCTGCAAACGGCGATCAGCTAAATCGCGTAGAATTCCCGAGCAGTCCCGGCAAAGAGGCGCTGCCTCTCGGACAGCGAGAAACCGCGAGACGCCATATTGAGGATGTCCCAGGTCTCCTTGTATGTGTACTTGTTCCGGCTGACCGGGAAGTTGCTTTCGAACATGCACCGCCGCACGCCGAAGATCTCGATGCAGGTCTCCATGAGCGGACGTACCCGCTCGGCGAAGACGGTAAGATGTTCCTCGCCTTTCGGCATATCCGGCGTCAGCGCGAACACGGGCATGGAGAATGCGCCGAGCTTGAGATAAACGTTCGGCAGGGCCGCAAGCGCGGTGAGGCTGCGCCGCCAGTCGGCGATTGCCTCCTCTCGCCGGGCGGCGAACGAACCCATGCCGATCAGCCCACCTGCGTGGTTGATCACCACTGGAATGTCCGGTGCGGTGCGCAGCAGGGTCAGCAGCTGCGGCAGCTGTGGGTGGTACTGCCAGGAATCGAACCGAAGGTGGAATTCCTTCAGGCAGGCGAAACCTTCCTGGAACTTGCGATCCAGCATGAGGTCCTTGGAGGCCTCCACCTTCACTTCAGGCACGTGCGAGGTGATGTAGCGGATGCCACGGATCCGCTCGCCGCCGGCCTCACACAGCTTCTCCAGAACGCCCTTCACGCGATCACCCAGCGCCAGGTCCGCGCGCCCGACTATAGCGGCGCAAATGTGCGTCGGCCCCAGCACGGTACTCTCTCCCAAGGCGCCGCAGCCGTTGGCGAACTCCATCTCTCCCACCGGCTGAAATTCTTCCGGGCCATGCCGGCGGTACATCGACTTGCACTCGATGAACACCGTGGACTGCACGTTGTAGCCGGACGTCTTTATGTCGCCGTAGAGCTCATCGCAGAGAAACCTGTCCGCGTCGTGCACCCACAAATGATGGTGCGCGTCGACGACGGGAATATTTTGGTCGTTCATAGCATAACCTCCGAGTACTTTCGTGAGGGCCACGCAGCTGATTGATCCCCGCAGCATCCGCCATCGCAATCGGACTGCGCCCCGATACGTTGCCACGGAACATCCCGCGCGTGGCTCGTCAGCCGACGCTGCGCCTCCCTCAGCGCTTTGGCTTGACCTTTCGTGCCCCGGTTGGATGACAACGTCTCATTGCCCCAAGCCGTCGCAGTTGGGCTGCCCGTAGTCATCCATCGCGGCGCAACAGTACCCGCCGATCAGACGAACGCTATCGTCGACGGGCTGGCGGTGGAGACAACTCGACGCAACACGAGACGCCCGCTGGCCGGCTCGATATCGAAGATGGCGATGTTGTCTCCTTGCTCGTTAGCGACGAGGAGGCAATCACCCTTGGGCGAAAGCGTCATGAAGCGAGGGTCGCGGCCTTGCGTTGGCGTCCACCCGACCACATTCAGCTGATCGGTAATCTCGTCGAACCTGAACTGGGTAACCGCGTCCTGTCCCCGGTTCGAGACATAGACCCAGCGTCCGCAGGGCGTCACCAGAATCTCCGCCGCCGTGCTGACTCCGAAGAAATTCGGCGAAAGTGTGGGCACAACATGCAGCGGCGACAGCTCGCCAGCGTCGGCATTCCATGCGCAGGTAGTCACCGTCGAGTCGATCTCATCGACCACGAAGGCTCGCGCGAGCCTGGGGTGGAAGGCGATATGGCGCGGCCCGGCACCAGGACGCGTGGCCGCAAATCCCTTCACTGAAAGTTCCGCATGCGCCGGATCGAACGCGAGCACATG
Source organism: Rhodopila sp. (assembly GCA_031291715.1). Lineage (GTDB taxonomy): Bacteria > Pseudomonadota > Alphaproteobacteria > Acetobacterales > Acetobacteraceae > Rhodopila. The sequence goes on from JARLIN010000321.1 coordinate 9,731, forward strand.
CACCCGGTCCAACCCCTTATCCGGCACGAGCAGGAAGCGACCCGACGGATCCATGACGGTGTGGTGCGGATGCGACATCGTCTGCTCGACACGATGCGGCCCGATCGGTCCCGGCAGCATCACGCACTGCACCGCATTCTCCAGCCCGCCATCTGGCTTGATCGGCAGCACACCGATCGAGCCGTTCGCATAGTTGGCGACGAAGAGAAAGCGGCGGGTCGAATCCAACGTCGCCGAGACCCCGTTCCGGCCACCGGCCGCGGCTTGGCCAAGCGCCTGCAGGCGCCCAGTTGTTGGGTCGATCCGATAGGCGCTCGCGTACTCGGCGTCACCATGCACGGCATAAAGGACTTCGCCGACCGGATCAGCGACCAGGTAGGATGGGTTGACGAGGTCGCGGACCTGATCAACCACATCCCACGTTGAGGAGTGGGGGTCGATGCGATAGGCGTCGATACCCTCGCCGCGCGCCTTACGCTCCCGCGAGGTAAAGCTGCCCACGAACACCAGTCCCTTGCCACCCACCGCCTGCTTGAGCGAAGCGGCCGCGGTTCGGGGTGTTTCCATGCTTCCAGAGTTCACTCTAAGTATCTCCAATTGTGTCCGGACTTTCCTGCCCCGCAGGCCGACCTTCGCATCCTGCGGCTCCGCCGGGATTCAAAGCGCGGCCGAGGTTGCCTGGCTCGCAAGAGCGCGCCGTGGCGAGGGGTATCACCGCACGTCGGACGGGTGGCGGATTGGACTGTCCCGCGCATGCTAGACTGCGTCCCAACAAGCTGGCGATTTCCAATGCTCGTTCTCGACACGCCAAAACTCTTGCCCCGGCGAGCGGGGCAGCTCTCGTTTAAATTTATACGGGGGCGCTTAGCGGCCCGGAAAGCCCCCGGATTGATAAGCTCCGTTGCGGCATCTTCAGCGGGCGGCTCCTCGCAGCCTACAGCTCACAACTCCCAGTACGGGGGGTCACCAAACCGCTCCGCGAGGAAGGTCAGGAAAGTATCGACCTTGGTCGGGGCGATCCTTTTCGACGGATAGACACCCCAGATTGCCCTCTGAGGTCCAAGACTAATGAGGGCGTCCCACTCCGGCAGTACCGGGACAAGCCGTCCGGAACGGATATCGTCACTGACCAGCCAAACCGCGAGTAGCGCGACGCCGAGTCCGGCCCTGAGTGCTGTCACCAAAGCCTCAGTATCGGTCATGCAGAGTTGCCCGGCCGGCTGGATGCTCACCGGTTCGGCGTTTGGATCAGCGTGCAGGCGAAAGTACCATGCCCTGTTCCGCGCGACAGCGTGATGCAGGCACTCATGCTGAGAGAGGTCCTCGGGACGTTTGAGCGGCGGACGTTGTGCGAGGTAGGCGGGGCTCGCGACCGCAATCCGGCGATGCGGGGCCAAACGGCGGCCAGCCAGTGCAGGGCCGGCCGTCGCGGTGATGCGTACCGCAACGTCAGCGCCGGCCTCTATCAGATCGATCATCGAATCCGTGAGGGTCGCATCCACGCGGATCTCAGGATAACTGGCCAGGAACTCCTGCAGGTGCGGCACGATATGCCGCCGGCCGAACGCCGCGGGAACATTGATTCGCAGCAGCCCCTGTGGTCGCTCGTTCAGCGACGCGGTCGCACGGCGCGCCATGTCGACCTCGCGCAGGATCGTGACCGAATGCTCGTAGAACAGGCTGCCTGCCTCGGTCAGATGGATGTGGCGAGTCGAGCGGTCGAGCAGCGTGGTTCCCAGATGGGCCTCCAGGCGGGAGACATGCCTGGAGACGGCAGCCACCGTCGTCCGTTCCAGCACGGCCGCCCTCGAGAAGCTGCCGAGATCAGCGGACCGGACGAAAAATCGCATACTCGCCAAACAATCCATGGATCCGCCTCTGCCGTTCACCTATCTCGAGCTGGCCGTAAGAGCCCGGCCGACTCGGCAGCACATCTGGCCGGTGGTGTCAGGCCCTGACGTGCGAACTGCGCGACCGCCCTCTCTGGTCTGCACCGGCACCGACCACGCCAGCGGGACCAAGAAATCCCGTCACACCCTCCTCTCGCGGTGGGCTCAAGAGGCGGGAGTTGGCAGAAGCCCGCGCCAAGCTTTGTCATGGTGAAACTTCCGGACGGCCTCCCGGATCGCGTCGCCAACGACCATCGTGGCTCTCGACGATCTGCCGCGCGGCGAAGTGTCGAGGACAACGGTACGCCGCATGATCGGATTGACGATACGAGATGCGCTGATCTTGCCTTCGGCGCTTTCCACGTGAATCGCGGCCCATGACAGGATCGAGCAGCCGAGCCCCGAGGTCAGCACCGCCTTGAGTGACTCGTGCCCATCGATCTCGAGAGCGATCCTGATCGACAGGCCCCGCTCCGCCGCCGTCCGCTCGATCAGTCGGCGCATGCTGTGCGGGCGCGTCGGCACGACCAGCGGATAGGTCACGACATCCGCGAACTCGATATCGGCGCACCCGAGATGGGCGAAACTGCCGGGCGGGCCGACGAAATAGAGGTCCTCGTTGAACAGATGCGCCGCCCGGTCCTGTGCGACGCCTTCGAGATTGACCGCCAGGTCGAGCCGGTCCGCCTTGACCCATTCCGCCAGCGCCGTGCTGGTTCCCTCGATGATATGAAGCACAATCCCCGGGTGGCGTTCCCGAATGTCGCGCAGCAGCCTGGGCGCCAGGGACGCGGCGATCGAGCTGGCCAAACCCAGGTTCACCGCGCCAACGATCTGCTGCGCTCCGCTGCGGAGTTCCTGTTCGGCCCTTTCCATTCCCTCGACGATCACGCGCGCGTGCTCCATGAGCTTCGCGCCGGCCTCCGTGACGACCACGCCCCGCGCCCGCCGGATCAGCAAGGTCGTCCCCAGGTACTCTTCGAGTTGGCGCACGTGATGGCTCAGGGCCGGCTGTGCGACGCCCAGGCTCGCGGCTGCCTGGGAAAATGACCCGGACTCCGCGATGCGCAGGAAATACAGTAGTCGGCGCGAATCGAGCACAGGCGATCTCCAGTCCTCGAGAACGTACCATTATACTCGATCCATATAGCAAATGTGCAGACATATGGATTCCGGATGGATCATCCTCGGACCTTGGCGGGGCATGGACCGGTGGGCGCGCATGCCCTCCGCCTGTTGGCCTCTCAGGACCCCGCCTGCCGCGCCGGCTGCAGCGGAGTGCGCGACAGCGCAGCAGTGACGCCCATGCCGACGATCAGCAGCAGGGCGGCGATGATGAATGGCAGCGAGTAACTCTTTGTCCAGTCGATCAGATAGCCTGTAACGATGGGCGCGGCCAGGCCGAGGGCGTTCCCGCCGATGGTGATGAGGGCAAACAGCCGGCCAACCGAGCCCTTGTCGACCACCAGGTCGCTGGCCAGCGCCCAGTTCAGCGCGATCGCGGCGAAGGCGAAGGCAAGAACCCAGGAGATTGCTGTGATGATCAGCCCCGTGCTGGAGAGCCAAGGCAGGGCGAGCAAAACGAGGGCGAGCGCCAGCGTCACCAGAAGCGATGTACGGCGGGCCCGGACAAGATTGTCCCTGTGTCGACGCACCCAGCGGTCGCTGATCGCCACGATCACCAAGCTGCCGACCGCGGCAAGCCCGTAGGTGACGCCGGTTGCCCAGCCGGCACCGATATTCTTCAGGCCGCGGATATCGACAAGGTAGAGCGGCAGGAAAGACAGGAACAAATAGTTTGTGTAGACCGCGCAGCCTTGGGTGATGATCAGGCCCCACATGCTCTTGGTCTGCAGGAGCGACAGCACCGTCATGCTCCTGACCGCCTTCCTGCCCGGCTCCGGATTGATTTCCCGGTTTGCCAATATGAAAGTCCGCTCTTCTGCACCGAGCCAGCGGGCGCGTTCGGGCGTTTCATAGATGGCGAACCAGAGAATCCCGACCAGAACGCCAAACCCGCCGAGCGCGAAGAACGAGGCGCGCCACCCGAAGCTTTCGATCAGTTGCGCCGCAACGACCGAACCAACGGCAGGGCCCACCAGCGCGCCGGTATTGAGCATACCGGCGAAGAATCCTCGCTCGCTGGCCGGCGCCCACTCGCGGACCACGAGGTTGCCGGCCGGGTTGATTGGTGACTCGCCGACCCCCAGCACGAGCCTGCTGACGAACAACAGCGTCAAGCTGCCAGCCATACCGGTGATGCCGGCGCCCAGCGACCAGACGACGATGAAAATGAGCAGGATAAGGCGGGTTCCGATCCGATCCGAAAGGGCCCCCATCGGGATAAGCAGGAGCAGGTAGCTCCAGTTGAAGGAGGACGACAGCCAGCCAAACGCGGCCTTGGTCAATCCGAACTCGGCGAGTATGAGCGGCGCCGCTACGGAGAAGTTCACTCTGTCGGCGTAACCGAGTGTCATGATCAACAACAGGCCGACCGGAATGATATAGCGCCGCACCCCGATCGCGGATGGCGCCCTGGTAGACAGAACAGCCGAGACAGCCTCGCTGCTCTGTGGCGGCGTGTTGGTGCTGGTCATGGGACGTTGTCTCTCCCTTCTTGGCACGAAATCGAAGGGACGCCACCCGGGCTCGATTCAGATCCCGACGGTTCCGATTCTCCATTCGCCGGTGCCGCCGGGCGTACAACGACGGTTGCTCCAGCTTCCACGGCCGCCGAAGATCGGTCCTCCCTTTCCGAGTGGGGACCCCTTCGTCACTTTCGCTACGGGGTCGTTATCATAGGTCGATCCCGGGGCGCTTCCTCAGGCCCGTCCCGCTTGTGGCGGAACGGCTAAAGCATCTGTCGCGTCGCCTGCCGCAAGGTAAGGCACCAACCCGCTGCTTCGCGGACCCAGACCAGGACTTGGTGGAAGCGCATCGAAACCTGGGGCGCACCCTCCGGCTTCGACACCATATCGATCACACCAATGCTGACCGCCGCGTCGCCGAAGACGCGAGTCTGACCATGCAGGCGCGTAATCGAACCGTGACGGTAGCGACCGCTCCGGACTGCGGCAAGATACTCCGCTTTGGTATCAACAACGCCGGTCGTATGTACGAACCTGGTCAGGCTGTCCGACATGATTGCGTCGAGCTTGGCCACGTCCGAGGCCGTCTGCGCCGCATAGAATTCGTCCTCGCGAGCGATCACGCTCTCAACGGGATTCATATCGCCGTCACCTCCACACTTTGTCCCAGCCGCTCAGTCCCTTGCCCGCGTCGCCTGGCGCAAGAGCAGACGCCATGTGCCCTGCTCGTTGACCCAGATCAGGGTCTGTTCGAGGTGAAGCGTGTGCGCCGGGCCGTGTGCCAGGTCGATCATGTCGATCAGGCCGCTGGTAACCGCCATGTCGCCATGGACGACGGTGCCGCCGCTACGGCGGACGATCTTGCCGTGCCGGAAAAGCCCGTCACGCTGGCCGGTAAGATTGTCTTCCTTGCTCTCGGCGACGCCCTGGGAATGGATATAGATCGCGTCTTCCGACACCACTTCATTGAGTATGTCGGCATTCGAAGTGCCCAATCCGTCGTACAGGCGCTGCTCGCGTTGCCCGATGATATTAAGCAACTCCTCCTGTTTGTTCATTTTGTCCTTCTCATGTCGCGAATTGGCTCGGTTGTGCGGCGCGGTTCGGCGCCAGGTGCTCAGATAGGCAGCCGCGACGCGTGGCGCACCAGAAGGCGCCAGACGCCGTCTTTCTCCTTCACCCACACCAGGGTTTCCCGCAGACGCATTGTATAGCTGGGGCCGTGCGCGGTATCGGCCATGTCGATCAGCCCCCGGGTTACGGCAATGTCGGCAAAGACGCGGGTCTTGCGCTCCTTCAGACGGATGATCGGGCCATGCCGATGCACCCCATGCGCCTGCCCCGCGATGTTTTCCGCCTTGGTTTCCGCAACGCTGGTGGAATGGATATAGGTCACATCCTCGGCAAAGATGTCCTGCATCGCCGCCACGTCCGAGGCCGTCAGGGCCGCGTAGAGGGCATCCTCACGTGCCGCGATGATCCGCAACTCGCTTTCGTCTTCACTCATCACATCCTGGCTTTCCTGGCTTCCTCGTTCCGGCTGGATGTTCCGGTGGCTTGGGCCGGAAATTCAGCCCACCGGAGCCTTCACGACCTTCTTCCTAGCCACCTGCCGCTCGATGTCCTGAACCGTGCCACCGCTCTTGATCGCCTTTCCAATCCCCGTCTCGGCCTCGATGAGGTCGCCGATCTGAAAGAGGACTTCTTCGGCTCGCTCAGATGGGATGACCACGACGCCATCGTCGTCACCAATGATAATGTCGCCGGGCCGGACCTGAGCGCCGCCGCAATAGACGAGCACGTCGCGTGCGCACGGTTCCACCTCGGTGGGCGGACGCACTCCGGCTCCGCGGGAGAAGACCGGCATACCCAGTGCGCGCAGCCCGCTGCGGTCACGAGTCCTGGAATCGGTAACAATACCGGCCAGGCCGCAGCGATGGGCGAACGTCCCCATGTTTTCGCCAAGCAGGTTGTCGTGGGTGCCGCCACTGCCGATCACCATCACCTCGCCGGGCTTGATGCTCGAAATCAACGCATACATGCTCTCGCCGAGTTTGCCGGAACGCCGGACAGGGCCGAAGGCGATCGTCCGCGCCCGACCGACGATGTGGCTTCCGGACGCCAGCGGCAGCACCTCATCCATCCAACCGCTGATGTTCAGCCGCAGGAAAGCGTCGGTAATCAGGCCCGTTGCGATGTCTTTGAAACGAGCCAGGATCTTGTCAGGGCCTTGGGGGGGCGGCTGCTCAGTCATATGATCATCCTTGCGTGACTTACACGGCAAATGGAAGGTCGCAATTCGGCGTCAAAAGCAATGATCGGCACTATTGTTGCTCGTTATCCTTGAGCTAGAATCAGCAAGAGTAAGGCAACACTCCGCCGCTGTTGCAGCGATAACGCTGTCTCGCGCCCAGTTTCGGGCAAAATGCCTGACGTCGGATTATTCCTCTGTCTATGGTGGATAATCCTATGGGCCCTCTTGCTAGAACTCAAATACATATATTAGATGCGATCTAGACGAGATCGTTATAGGTCATGTTCCCGGAAAGCCCGGCTTCCTTCCCTCCGGCACGCTGCCGCCGGAATCCGGGGACGAACCAGGAGCCCCGCGATTTCGCTCAGTCGGTCCCAGGGGGCTTCCGCCACGCCCGTTCGATGTCGTTCAGTTCCGGGGCATATCGCGCCAGCCACTCGACGGTGATCCAGGGACGCGCGGCGAGAGCGGCTGATAGCGTCCGCGGACGTGGTGGAAAATTGGAGCCTTTGAGGGTGTAGGCGGAGGTGGTCACCGGATCGGCTGGGTAAGGTGGAGTTGCGAGACTTCAACCTGAACCCGAGAGGACCCAATGGCCGAGGAGACCCTACCGCTGGCAGAGATGCTGGCCAAAGCCGGAGACGGCGATTTTCTGCGTAATGTTGCGGAGACCGTGGTGCAAATTCTGATGGAAGCGGATGTGGAGGGTGTGGTCGGTGCCGGGCGGCACGAACGCACGACCGAGCGGCTGACCTACCGCAATGGCTACCGCGACCGCGCGCTCGACCCCCGACTGGGCAGGCTGCAACTGCGCATTCCCAAGCTGCGGCAGGGCAGCTAAAGATCCCCCAACGGTTGGACCTGCCCCGGAGCCAGACGCGACAGCCGCCACGTTTTCGAGCGGGTGGCGGGAACATCGCTCTCCAGGTCGATCGTAATGTCGTCCCAGGGATCGGGGCCTGGATTGAACAGACTGAGCTCAGTCAGCGGAGCAACGTGGTTGGACCAGAGCGCCAGGTTCAGGGCCGGAAGCAGCCCGACCGTTAGGGCGGCCCTCCGCGCGTCGGCGCTCGGATTCTCGTCGGAGGCGACGACGGTTGTACCGTTCTCTCCGGACGCAGTCGCATCGAGATCGTCCATCTCCGACCTTCTCCGAGCAGAAACAACTACCGATCGGACCGATCGAACTCCCGGTAGGCAAAATACACAACCTTGGCCCACAAGAATTCAGCGTGATGAAGATAGGTCGGTGGCGTGAGATAATGAGATACGGACAGTATATGCCTGCAGAAAATCTGATTTTGTGGTCGACCTGGTGGGTTGGATTTCGCCGGAGGTGCCGCCTTGCGTTCGCGATGACCTACGGTTTTGCCGATTGCGGTCGGTTCAGCGGAATTCGGGCAGAGTCCGGGCCTCCGGCGGCGACCGCGAGCCGCTTCGGCAGACAAGCAGGATCGCAGGCGGCCCCATGCCGAGGGTAAACTGCCCGTCGATCCCGGACCGCCCCCGGTGGCCGCCCGCGGCCGCTCGGCTTGGGGCTCCACCAGGTCCGTGCTGTCCACCAGGCCGTGGCGCGCACGCTGGAGGCGTCGCGCCCGCGGGGCGACCGCAAGGTGGGGGTGATCTGGCACACCCAGGGCTCCGGCAAGAGCCTGCTGATGGCCTTCTACGCCGGCCAGGTGATCCGCCATCCCGCCATGGCCAATCCGACCCTGGTCGTGTTGACCGATCGCAACGACCTCGACGAGCAGCTTTTCACGACGTTCTCGCGCTCGCACGATTTGTTGCGCCAGGCCCCGGTGCGCGCCGAGAGTCGCGAGGAGCTGCAAGCGCTGCTGACGCGTCCGTCGGGCGGGGTGGTGTTCACGACCATCCAGAAATTCGTGTCCCCGGCCGGGCAGGAAACGTACCCGGCGCTGACCGACCGGCGCAACGTGGTGGTGATGGCCGACGAGGCGCACCGCAGCCAGTACGGCTTCCGTGCCCACCTGGACCGCAAGAGCGGCGAGATTTCCTACGGCTTCGCGAAACACCTGCGCGACGCCCTGCCCAACGCGAGCTTCATCGGCTTCCCCGGCACGCCGATCTCCCGGCCTGGCAGCCCCACATCGGCAACAAGAAGCGCCGCGACGACCTCGCGGGCCGGATGCGCGACCCGAAGGACCCGCTCAAGCTGGTGATCGTACGCGACATGTGGCTGACGGGCTTTCCCCCAGGATCGGCTCGCCGTGTTGGCGGGAGCGGTCGAATGGGTGCTGGATTTCCAGCAGAAGGCCGCCGCCTCGGAGACCGGCGACGAGGCTCGCAAGCGCGCCCACCGGCGCTACGGCGACGCGGTGCAGGCATTGTCCACGGCCTACGCCTTGGCGTCGGCCAGCGACGCGGCAGAGAAGATTCGCGACGAGGTGGGGTTCTTCCAGACGGTGCGTGCGGCACTGGTCAAGAGCGTGCCGAGCGGGGGACCGAGCGGGGCCGAGCGCGACTTCGCGGTGCAACAGATCGTCAGCCGGGCGGGGGTTTCCACCGAGATCGTGGACATCCTGGGCGCGGCCGGCCTGAAGACGCCGGATATCTCCATCCTCTCCGATGAGTTCCTGGCC